>JALZHG010000663.1 GCA_030914045.1 Chloroflexota bacterium
GCTCTCTCGTCCGAATTACCAAAGTGTGTGAAAGGACTTAGCGTTATGTCGACAGAGTTTTTCTTGAGTCTTCGTTTCCACGTGCCCACGACCCGTCCACCGACGACGATCGTCGGTAAGAAAACGCCATTCTTGCCTGGGACAACTTTCGGTGCATCCTCTACGGTGAGCACGGCACCGCGGTCTTTGTAGCCGAGCAGATATTCATCGAAACCTGGAAGTAGGTGGACACTAGATTTATCGTACGCTTTATGGCCTGGGGCATCGCTTGTCATCCAGTATTCTTTGCCGTCTATCTTTTCTGAAATGAGCCCCGGTATCGCCGCCTCCAGTCCTGATCTAGCCTCGGCCACCGTTAATCCCGCCCACCAAGCGAAGTCGTGAACGGTTGCCGGCCCATGGCTGGCAAAGTAACGCCTGGTCAGCTCGGCGAGCGATTCCTCTCGGGATAACTCTCTAGAATTAGGCACCCATTCGTCCAACAGCACGAATGTTTGCTGTTTGTCTTGCATCGGGCCCAGGCAGATCAGGCCGGACTGAGATACGTACCACAGGATATGATAACCGCGTTGGTTCTCGGTACTGATGCCCGCTTCCTCTAGCAACGTCATCATGTCTGGACGAGATAATCTTCTGTTGCCTTTCAGCGCGTCGTAGAAGAGCTCCTTACAACGTTCAATGATCTCTTCATCAAGTCCTAGTTGCGTTAGCCTTCGCCCATCCTTAGCTAGCATGCGCGACGCTGAAAGTTTCAGCCTCCACTTAGCATCTTCTGGCGGCACAAAATGGAGTGTGCCACGCATCGGCCAGGTCCGGATTATCTTTCCATCAAATATGGCCTGCTCGATATCCGTCACCGTCGCTGATCTCAAGCGCAGGCCAATCGCCCACAAGGACTGCAGATAATCCTGCGCCTGAATAGCGCCGAGCCATCTCACCACCTCTTCAGGCTTCTCAAATTTCTTGCCGTCAATACGCTGGTTAACCAGTCGTCGACAGGCAATATCCGCATTTGTCATTACTTCCCCCGACTATAGGTCGCCTCAACGGCGTGATAGTCCAGCTCACCCATAATCTGCGAACACTTCACGTGGCTTGCTCCTGACGCGAGGAGCGCAGGTATTCGAGCTGTGCTGACAGTACTCTGCAACGGCCCGGCGACGTGCTCGGCTTTGAGCATAGGGCTTACTTCCTCACACACGCTCCTCTTTTCGTTGAGCGCCTGCAAAAGATTCTACCGGCTACACGTGCCGCTCCCATCCTCGATTTGCCCCTAGCGTGGCAAAAACCGGCCTTGTGAATTCGATGCGCGATGTGCGCGGCCAGCTCGCGTAGACTATGGAAGCCATAAACCCGCGATAGATAAAGAGGTGACATGACCGAAGCCGCCACATCTGCTGTGCCCTTGATCCCCCGTACGGTGCTCTTCGGAAATCCGGAGAGGACGCAGCCCCGCATCTCCCCCGACGGCCAGCGTCTTGCCTACATAGCTCCCCTAGACGGCGTCCTGAACGTCTGGGTCGGGCCGGTCGGGTCCGATGCGGGAGGTGGCGCCTTCGAACCTGTTACGCGGGATACCGACCGGGGCATTCGCATGTACTTCTGGGCCGAGGATGGGAGGCATCTTGTCTACCTCCAGGACAAGGGCGGCGACGAGGACTGGCGGCTCTACGCCGTCGACCCTGCCACGCAAGAGACCCGCGACCTCACCCCATTCGAGAACGTGCAGGCCCGTCTCCTGGAGAAAAACAAACACTTTCCGAACGAGCTTCTCGTCGAGCTGAACCGGCGCGACCCGCAGCTCCACGACGTCTACCGCCTGAACCTGGCGACCGGCGAGCTCGAACTGGCCGCGGAGAACCCCGGAAACGTCGCGGGCTGGGTCGCGGACGTGGATATGCAGGTACGCGGAGCCCTGAGCGCTTACCCCGACGGAGGATTCGGCCTATTGGTGCGCAAGACCGCAGAATACGACTGGCACGAGCTGCTTCGCTGGGGCCCGGAGGACGGCTTGAACAGCGGTCCCGTAGGATTCTCAGAGGATGGGGCGCGAATGTACCTCAAGGACTCTCGCCAGGCTAACGCCTCCCGCCTGGTGAGGTTGGATCTCCTTACCGAAG
>JALZHG010000664.1 GCA_030914045.1 Chloroflexota bacterium
GTCTTGCCTCGAACCTCTTTATTGAACCGAAAGACCACCCACGAGTTCGTGTACCCAGCTGCTTCTCTTCTTTACGGACACGTATAGTATCTGATTCTGGCGTCCTTGAACCGTTCTAGAGAGACACGGTTCGCCATCTGGCTTGGGTTCCAGTAGCAGGTGCAGCCGATGATCTGCTGACGTCTCCTGGGGAACCGGTTCGTCGGTTAAGGAAACGTTTAACCTTGCTGCGCATCCGAGCCAGAAATTCGTAGATTACCGTGATGGTACGTTCCATACTTCGGTCGCCTTGATGGGCTCGGTTCTCGCTGTAGCGGACCGATAACTCGTCTGGACAGATTTGTATCAACAAATGTATCAACAAATATGCCGTTCAGCCGATGTACCACCTTCTGAACCGGGTCCATGCTATACGCTAGTTCGGAGATTAGGGTTGGTGGCACGGAGTGCACTAATCCTTCCTAGTGCGAATTGTGTGTGTTTGTTAGGCAAAGAGTTAGGCAAAGAGAACATACTGATGAGCAAAACGATAGTCACCTCACCAACTTCGCAACATAGCACTCCTGAACGTCTCCGCATCCTGCTCGCAGACAACAATAATTATGGCGTCCTCGCCGTGGTACGCGCCTTGCGCGCCGCAGGTTACGAGCCATGGCTCGCGGTCAACGACGCAAACAGCTATGCCGCCCGCTCACGTACGACGGCTGGGACCGTGCCGGTGCCCGACCCGAGCTTCGACGGCGAAGTGTTCGTACACGAACTTGCCGCTGCCGCTGTGCGGCTCTCCGCCGCGGCCGTTCTGCCGAGTGAGGATGCGCACTTGATGGCCCTGGCTGGCCGGCAGGACGACTTCGCAGGCGTCGTCCTCGGCGCTCCTTCGCGGCAATGCGTCGAGTGGGCTACCGACAAGGAGCTGCTTATCGAGCTCAGCGCGAGAGCGAAGCTGCAAACACCTCCGACCATAAGGATCGCGCGCGGCGACACCAAGCTGGTGGGTAAATTCGGCTTTCCCGCGGTCTTGAAGCCACTGCGCAGTCTGACCCGAGATCTGGATGGGACGGTGTCGACTCGCTCCGCGCGCTGCGTCTTGGTCGAACAGGCAGAGGTTGCTGTCAATGATGTTCCAGATGAGGGGGCGCTCGTTCAATCATACATTCCTGGACCACTCATTAGTATATCCGGGGTTGCCTGGAAGGGCGAGCTCGTCTGTGCGCTGCACCAAATCTCGACCCGGATCTGGCCGTTGCCTTGTGGGGGAAGCGCGTACGCGGAGACGATTCCGCCCGACGACGAGCTCGAGCGGGGCCTCGGTCGCTTACTGCAAATGATCGGCTGGAGCGGCCTCTTCCAGGCACAGTTCGTCCGTGACGCGCACGGCGAGCACTACCTAATTGATCTTAACCCGCGGGTCTACGGTTCGCTCAATCTCGCTGTCGCCGCCGGTCTGAACCTGCCGGGCATCTGGGTTGATCTGCTACTCGGTCGGCGACGCCATGTCGGTGCTTATCGTGTCGGCACGCGATTTCGTCACGAGGAGAGGGATGTGCGCGCATTGGCGAAAATGCTGGTGGACGGCGAACTTCTGGGAGCGCTCCAAGGGTGCAGGCCACGGCGTGGCACCACCCACGCCATTTTCTCATTCCGCGACCCAACGCCGCTGCTCGTGAGCGTGGGAAAGCTGATCGGACGCCTAAGATCTGCATGAAGACGGGAATGTCGAACGTCTCGGCCGAGCGTACCCGCCGCTTCGGGTTGCGAGCGGGATGTCGGAATTGGATCAAGCGGACCAGCCGCATCTCTCATGGGACCACTTATCGCATGGCCAGTATTTCCGCTTGCGTACGTTCCGAGGAGTTGATTCGCCTTAGCTCCTGGAAGGTGGGTGTTCTCGTAAGGCCGTGAGCGGGAAGCCGCACGGTCGTAAATCGGGCGCTGAGTATTTATTGCTTCCCTATTATGCAAAACCCTAGATGTCTGTTGCGTGGTTTAGCGGTAGAAAGGGGGCCATCCAACGCCCCACCACAAGGAGCATCAGATGGCCCACCTCAGCATACCCTCTCCCTCGACCACCTGGAAGAAGCTTTGACCGTGCTCCTCTGCCTCATAGACGACACCTACTC
>JALZHG010000230.1 GCA_030914045.1 Chloroflexota bacterium
CGCGAAGGGAGCCAAAACCCGTATCATCTGGGTGGGTAGGGTGCGCACTTCGATCACCTCTTTTAGCGGAGACTGGTGACGAGCGTACCCTACCCCTTTCGCTCTGAAATGGCTAAAGTCGAGCTGGAAGGGGTGTTCTCGGAAGTTCGTTTGCAGGATGCTGCATAAATCTCACGCCGGCGTGAGATTTCGCCCGATAGCCGCGGTCCATCCCGATATCGGCACCACTACATTTTGGGCTGTGAATAGTTATGCGGTGAATGTAGTAACCATTTTCAGTTACTACACAGAACAGTGAATATTCAGACTGCGTAGAAGGCAAAGTAGTATCTAGCTGGGGAGGGAAGTGAATGCATCCGGATGAGAGTATGAAAGGAGAACTCTAGTGAGAGTAAATGAAGCAACTACGTATTGCGAGATGTCTGCCTGGAGAACCCCAAGGCCTGCGACTGCGCGGAGTTCGCTTGTCTCCGCTGCCCAGATCACGCCTATGTGTGCAGGGCTTGCGGGTACCATTGCGCGGACGTTTCCGAAAGAGGCGTCATGCCGTGTCGGTAGGCTACAGGGATTGCATCCTGCTCTCGCACAGCTGGCATACCTCGGGAGCGTTCTGTAGTGTGAGCGTCGCCCAAAGCAGAATGAGAGGAATAGACTCGTGAAGGGAGGATCTCCGTGAAGTTCGGCTTCGCGCCGGTTCAATCCGAGCCGCGGTTCGAGCCCATGGTCGCACAGGCCCGCCTGGCCGAGTCATACGGCTTCGAAGTGCTCTGGGCTCACGAGCACCACTCCCAAGCGATGATGTATCCCGATCCTCTGATGACCCTTGCGGTGCTCGCGCCCCACACGAGCGAGGCGCGTCTCGGGACAAGCATGCTGCTGCTGCCCGAGTGGCATCCGTTGCGCGTCGCCGAGCAGGGCGCGATGGTCGACGTGCTCTCGGAGGGACGGCTGATCTTGGGCGTAGCCGCCGGCTACGCAGAGGACGAGTTTGCCGACTTCGGGGTGGAAATGAAGGATCGGGGACGCCGGATGGAAGAAGGTCTCCACCTGATCCGGACCGTGTGGACTGAGGAGGAAGTACATCTTCGGACCGCACAGGCTCATCTCGATGGATACTCTATCTTCCCGCGACCGATCCAGCAGCCTCGCCCTCCCATCTATGTGGGAGGACTAGCGGATGTAGCCATCCGACGCGCAGCCCGGCTTGGCGACGGCTACGTGCTGAGCGCTGGGTCGACCGTCGAAGAGATAAGGGAGCGGATTACTATCTACCAGGAGACGATACGCGAGTTGGGCCTGACACCCTCCGAACAACAGCCCTTGGCCGTCAATCGCGTCGTCCATGTCGTGGGAAGTCGCGCGGAGCGCGACGAGGCGATCCCCTACTTCGCCGAGCGTTTCCTCTCTGCCTACGACCGGTGGGGCCACGACGACATACGCCGGCTCGGCTCTGAGGAGCGGGCTTACGAGGAGACCGCACGGCAGCACTTCATCATCGGCGAGGCTTCAGAGTGCGTGGAGCAGATAACCCAGTATGAGGAGTTAGGAGTCGAGCATCTGGCCTGCCTGATGAATTTCGGCGCACCTGCACCTTCTTTAAATCTCGTCGACTCGTCGCTACGCCGCTTCGGCGAGGAGGTTCTGACTCGCTTTCAGTGAAGGCATGGACCAATGGAGGGCTTGACACAGGGGAGGCCGTAAGAAGCCAGCTCCGGCGGCGGTCGTCGCCGAGCGCACGAAACGCGCGAGTTACGCGAGGCAACCTTTTCCTACGTCGTAGGCGGATGATGCGCCTGGCTTCATTTGAAGGCAATATGTGGTCTCTATAGAGACGGAAGGAAAGGAACAAGCCTTTTGCCCACCTACGTGGTTCTGGTGAACTGGACCGACCAAGGTATCCGGAACGTACGGACTCTACCATCGAACGGACCGACAGAGGTGCCGAGATCGCCCAGAAACACGGGGCGAAGTTGGAGCAGTCCTACTGGACCGTCGGTCCCTACGACATGGTAGCTATCTTCGAGGCACCGGACGACCAAGCCGTTACCGCCCAGCTCCTTGAGATCTGTTCTGCGGGGACATTAGGACCACCACGCTTCGCGCCTACAACCGTGAAGAGATGTCGGGGATCCTTGAGAGGCTTGGCTGAGAGGCGACGTTCATACGCAAAAAGGAAGGAGGGAGAGCGAACAGGATGACGGTTCAACCCAGCTATGTGAGAAGTCTCTTCGCCAACCTGGAGAATGGACGGCAAGACGCTTTTTTCGAGCACGTGGCGGAGGACGTCGACTGGACGGTGATGGGCACTCACCCCCTGGCGGGCACCTACCACACGAAGGCCGACTTCCTTACACACACCTTCGCCCGGCTGAACAAGATACTCAAGGAAGGCGTGGTGTTGCGCGTCACCAACATTCTGGTAGACGGCGACAGTGCTGCGGTGGAACTGGAATCGCTTTCCACAGCGCTCAATGGAAAGCCCTTTGACAACAGGTACTGCTGGATAGTGCACTTCTCGAACGGAACCATTGTGGAGGTCAGGGCGTACTTGGACTCGGCCCTGGTACAGCGTTTAATCGACGAGAACGAGCCTCCACCTAGCCAACAGGAACAGAAGAGCTGATAGAAGCAGTGCTAAATACAGGTCCTAAACGCCGGGCAGCCGCAAACCTGCTCAAAAGACAATTAGTGCAACTCTGTATCGAAAACGATCCAGCGTGTTGAAAAACTCCTTCGCGCTCTCTTCTGCCCCGGTTCAGAGGCTGAATACGTCGTTTTCGTAGTGTTTTGGCGTTGTTTCGGGCCTCTTTTGGACCGCCGACCGGGCCGACAACGCCTTTTTCAACACGCTGATGCGTTCCCGGAAACTAACTTCCGGTATTGAGTTTTCCCGGCAATTCCTTTTCAGGATGCTTGGTCTACTTCGTTTGCTACGAACGCAACATTCATGCGCAGGATCTCTAAAGCGAAATCGTAGTTGACTTGATCGATTGTGTCCGCGCCGGAGTGGACGTTGCTGTTAGTGTTGTCGGCCCCTTCGATCGTGAGCACGGCCGGCATTCCTGCGTCGACGAAAGGAACATGATCGCTGGCGAACGGGTGGAGGGAGGTTTCGACCGCGAGCTGTGTGTAGGTCATCGCGGCTTCGCTTAGGCCGTCGATGACCCTTCGCGACACGGGCGCGCCTTCGAGCAGTACACTACGCGTAGGGGCGTTCAAAGTCCCGATCATGTCCATGTTGACGACGGCCCGCATCCTCGCTCGCTCCGCAGCCGGGAGATTTGCGACGTAGCGCTTGCTGCCGAAAAGCCCCTCCTCTTCTCCCCCGAAGAGGATGAAACGTAGATCGTGCTCGCCCCGATGATCTCGGAAAACGCGTGTCATCTCTAGCAGGCCGGCGCTTCCGCTCCCGTTATCGTCCGCCCCTGGCGCGGGTGCCGCAGGTCCGCCCTGAGTGTTAATCGAGTCTAGGTGAGCCGTGACAAGTACGACCCCGCGCGCACCGGCAACGGAGCCCTCTTTGTCGGCGATGACGTTCCGACTGGGGCTGCCGTGGACTACGATATCCTGAAACCGGGTTACATAACCCATCGCTTCCAGTTGGCCCCGCGCCCAGGCTGCGGCGTTAGCGTAGTGGGTGCTCGTCGAGTAGCGGGTTGGGAACGAGACCAGATGGGCGAGGCCCGCCTCCAAGGTTGGGTGCGCCACCTTGTCGACCAGGTCTTGGATCCAAGCAACCGGCGCAGCACGCTCGGCGGTCCGATCGCGCATGTCGAAGACGACCTCATTCTCCCTTAGGGGCAGAACCCCGTAACAAGTCACGCTCTTCCCTTCGAGTCGACGCGCCCGGTCGGGATCCAGCTCCACCAGCAGAAAGCGGCCACGATCGAGGATAACCGGAACGTCCGGCTGCTCCTGCTGGAAGCGGCGCCCGTTTTGCACCACAACGTGCAGGTGCTCCCTCTCCACGCCGGCCCGGCGTTCCTGTAACGGGAGCGCCGACCTTCCCGCGCGCTCCGCGAGCGCATCCCACCGCGCTTCGTCGGAGAAGAGCAGTACCTCGTCCCCGAACCGCGCCCAGGAAGCGCCCGGCGGCAGGTCCAAAGGCGCGCCGGGAGCATCCGGCGTCAGGCGATACGTGGCAAGCTTCATCCTTGGTCCCTTCGCATTACAAGCACAGCGTACAAGAGGCAGATTACTTTTATTACTTTTCTATGACCAACCGATCCTCGTCCACGGAAGCTATCTGCATGACGCGGGGTGTCTCTGAAGGGTCCGGGCGGAGAACGAGTCGGTCGTCGTCCTCGAGTTCCCAGGTACCCTGGGTCTCTAGTGGGCGATCGGTCGGACCGATTCCGCCCTCGACTAGGTTGCCGTCGGGCTTCAGCTCGAACGACCTTCGACCACGGGAAGGCGGGAATTCGAAAGCGGCCGGTCGGAACACCATCTCCTTGTCCGTGTCTTCTTCGTGCGAATGCACCCAACGTCGTCGCAAAATCCTTTCAGTGTCTTGCTTTTTCACCAACGTCCTCCGGCATAGGTTTACAATCGGCCGAGAGCGCTGCGCGGGCCTTCCAAGGTGGCCAACATCCGCGCCACCTGTTGGGGCGTGAACATGAACATGGAATCGTCGTCCACGTAGTCCATATAGTTCATGTACATGTCGCCGTTTGGGCCGTTGTTGCAGGACACATGCGGGAAGTTCGGTTTTCCGTAGTTTGGCCCCGCTGCGTTCGGCGTATCCGCGACCAGATCGCTTGCGGCGCAGAGAAAGTCGTCGCCCCAAATGTGGCGCAGGTTCAAAAAGTGCCCGACCTCGTGAGTCGCCGTTCGTCCCCTATTGAACGGGGCGGTCGCCGTACCCGTCGTGCCGAACGCCGTGTTGCGGATGACGACTCCGTCGGTCTCCGGCGGCCCGCCGGGAAACTGAGCGTACCCTAGCAGCCCGCCGCGGAGGGTACACACCCACACGTTCAGATACCTGTCAGTCAGCCAAGGATCGACGCCGCCGGTGGCCGCCGATTTCACCGAGTCGTCGACACCGAATGCTCTGCGGTCGGTTCTCGTTCGAGTGATGCCCGTCGTGCTGTTGCCAGCCGGGTCCTCCGACGCCAGGGCGAACTGAATGTTGGTATCGGCGACCAACCCTTCCCAGACCGCGGGCACCTTAGACTTATCCATGTTTTGGGCACGAAAGTCCTGGTT
>JALZHG010000665.1 GCA_030914045.1 Chloroflexota bacterium
GACCATGCCGCTTACGATGCCGCTGAGGATGAGGCCTGCACCCAGGGCGGTAAGCCAGCCTAGGATGACGCTAAGCCAGCTCGTTCCCCTCTCTTCCTCTAGCGGCGTGTGCCTCGAGCCACGATCAGCGCTCACTTCGCGTTCGTCGACCCTCGGCGCATTGGTGTTCCCTTCCCTACTTCCTCTGGTGCTAAAAGGTGGGCTCGTAACTTGCGTCCGAACCCACCCGGTCGATCTGCGACTCTTTCGAGTCTTTACCGGTCGAGACGACGCTCGGTCGCGTCGTCTACGTCGACCTCCTCCTTGCGCACGTCCTCCTCCACTACCTCCGTGTCCTCCACGACGTCCTTGCGGATCCTCACCTCTTCCTTGGCAACGGGGCGCTTCTCCACCACTACCTCTTCCTCGGTTACGGGCACCCTCACCTCGTCGTCGCCTATCTGTGCCTCCGTGGCCTCCTCCCCCTCCACGGGCACGCGGTCCACCGTGACCTCCTCGCGGCGGGTGGGCACCTCTATCTGCTGGCGCTCTGTGACTACACGCTTACGGACGTTTAGGGCCCCGGCCTCGCGCTCGCGGGTTCCTGCCCTGAGCTCCTCCTCGCTCCTCTGAACCCTGAGCTCGTCCTCGTCCGTGGCCTCGCGGGTGTAAGCACCGTAGGCAGCCGGCTCCTCGGTAGTCTCGGCGCGCTGCAGCCCGTAGTAGGAGTAGATTTCGTTCTCGAAATTCGGAGTGATCTTTCTGTCGTCGTCGAAGGTGGGGCCGTTCTTGGCCGTCTCTTTGTCGGTGGCTACATCCAGGCGCCCCGCCGAATCGTCGACCGTAACGAGGTCCATAGGGATGAGCGTCGAGCGGGTCCCAAGGAAGCCCATCTTGACGCCTATGTACTCCGGGCTATCTTTCTCATCGACAAACAGATCGTCTACCTTGCCGATCTTCTCGCCGTTACGGTCGTAGACCTCGTAACCGGCGAAGCGGTCCTCTATCGCGGTGAACCTGTCGCTTCTCTCTTCCATGCATGCCTCCTTGTCAGCGGCTTTCCAACAGCGCCCGCAACCTCGGATCAACCGTTAAGCGGGCTCGTTTAGACCATACCCCCGTGATCTCGATGCGCAAATCACATCTTGGTCTCGCACGACACACTACGGGGCGTTTCTGGCCACAAACCATGCCGAGTTGTGCGATAGCGCACCATCCAGCGTTCTGCGGCATGCGAATGGTCGACAGCAGGTGTGCGGGGCAGTGACCGAAGTAGCTTTACGACGAAGGCTTCGATGAAGTCACGGAGAAGTTTTGAGGAGTAGAGAGCCCAGTGGAGTCAGCGCAGTTTAAGCCTGCATCCCTATTGGAGAACGTTGTTAATGAAGAAGGTGAGCGAGCGGGCTCGAACCCGTGACCTCTCTAGTTGACGCTGCTTGCAGCAGCGGTGGGTTCAGCTAGCTCTTCAGGCGCTTGATCAGATCCTGAGGACTTCGATACTGCCCTTCGGGGAGCCGCTTGCCTACCTGATCTACCACCACGCCAGGCGCGCCGTTCTGCTTCAGCTTGCGCAGTAACTCTTGCTTGCCGATCGGGAAATCGATCCCTCGTAGGTAGCGCTCGAAGTTACCCGGGAGTACGTTCTTCAGGAAGTCCATGGCAACAGCCCTTCTCCGCCTACACCTTCGTTATCGTTCAGCGTAGCAGACGCGCCGCTTTGTTAACAGCAAGGCTCCGTTGTCTCCTACGGCGTGCGCCTCTCCTCAGAATAATCGCTACCGCGCCTCACCACAGGCGGTTTAGACAGGATGCTGTGTATACAGATTTCGGAGAACACCTTCTAGATGGTTCGGGGAGTAAGCGATACTAGGCAGCTCGCTCGCTATTCGAACTCGTGGGTAGTACACGTGCAGCGGGGAGCTTGGGGTAGAACTCGGCTACCGCGGCTTCCACCGTTGGCACGTCGTGGTAGCTGGCCACGGACACTCGATGGTGGCCGTCCACCACGAAGTAGGCATCCCCTATCTTGTAGAGCTCCACCGGCGGCAAGTCCTCGCCCCGCTGGAACGCCCGGTCTATGCGCTTCCACCTCTGTCCCATGCTCGCCCTAGCTGGCAAGAAGGATCGGTCGAAGTC
>JALZHG010000666.1 GCA_030914045.1 Chloroflexota bacterium
GGACTTGCTTCACTATAAGCACTAGGACGAGGTCGAGCCACCCCAGCGTCTTCACGACAGGGATGTCGCCGACGTCGGCGCTGCCATGCGGCAACTCCTTGTCCTCCATCAGGCGCTCCGGCACCGGTTCACCGCGGCCGCACTCCTTGATCTGTTCCCAGCGGTCGAAGGCACTTTGAGTGGCGACCTCGGCCTTCATCCTGACCACCTACAGTGCCAGTCCGACTACGGAGAAGCCCGCCGCAAGACCCCGAAACCGCATGCTGTCGGCGTGTTTCGCTACCTCCCACAGCTCGTTGTGAAGAACGTGAAGAATGCTACTGCCAGAAGCACGGACGCTCCGATCGACCAGAAGTACGCAATCGTCCACCAAAGCTGCTGCCAGAATTCCCGCAACATCCAGTCTCCGACATGGTCCATGCCAAAGCTCACGAGACCAAAAAGCACAAGGACAGTCAGTGCGTTCGCTAGAAGCATCGACACAGCAGTGCTTTTCGGGCTTCGCGCACCCTCGATAGCGAGCGCGAGAAGTGCAGGCATCACGATGAAGCCCGCGGTCGTTAGCAGGCCAGCGGCCTTTCGGTATTTGCGGCCAAGCTTCGCTATCCTGCTTTGATACTTCGAGTTCGGCTGGAACGCCGTGAAGGCCACGAAAATGGCGAGCCCTAGCAACACCGCTTGGTACAGCGCGGGGCGCCATGATAGCCACGAGGCGACCCCGGCCTCGAACGTGAAAACGAGAACCGCACCTACAACTTCCAACGGAATGGGATCGCCTGGCTCAGATACCGATCGGCGACGCCACTTCTTTCGCCGTAGCCGCCAAGGGGCATAGACGAGGAGACCGAACGCCGTGATCCCCATCAACTCTCGTCGGGGGAACGCGGTAGCGGCGGACCAGGTCTCCGGATCGGCGAACGCCAATACGAGCGCCAGCGCCAGAACCGCCAACGTGACGGCTCGGTCGATGCGGTGCGCGTCGGTCGATCGCGAGAGCGCCAGCACGAGCGCCGCAAGCAGCAAAACCCAGATTAGGGCGGTGTCAACGATGCCCTGCCAGCCGAGTTCCTCAGGAACGAGGTCAGCTTTGAACAACCAGAACAGGACCGCGGCCAACGGCGCCAGTCGCGCGACCGTCTCAACGACGAAGCCGCTGCCTCGCCGTGCTGCGAGGGTGCAAGAGCGTGGAAGTACAGCCCGCCTCCTCGGCTCGAGAATCGCGCCGACGGAGGAGCGGGTCGGCGATCACGCGGAACAAAGGCAGCGTCGGGAACAGCAGGACAAGCGCGGCCACGACTGCAGCGACATTAAGCAGGAGTTGGAGGTCTGGATCCGGATTGGTGCGATCGGGCGCCAGCCACGGGAGTGCAGCGAGTTCGAACGACAGCGCCAGTGCCAGCGCATGTGGACGCGGGGGACTCCTCGCGTGGCCTCGCAATGGTCGAACCACGGCGGGACCTTGGGGCGACTACTTTCTGCGAGTGCCTGATGAAGGGCCGTTAGTAGGCGCTGGTAGCCGCCCCGCTTGTAGTGGTCGATCCATTGCCACTTTGCGAGCCGTCCCGGGACGTTGCAATCTTCCAGTTTCACAGGAATAATGAAACGTGATTCTTGAGGTTGTTCGTCCGCGACATCGAGGACCGTACGGAGTTCTTTCTGTAGATATCCGGAACCCGCAACGGCGTTTTGCGAGAGACAGACGATCACGATGTCGGAGCGGCGAACCGCCTTGACGATCGCCGGCTCCCACTCCTCTCCGCCAGTCAATGCGGTCTCGGCGAACCACGTTTGGATCCCATCGTTGCGCAGACGGCGGTCGAGTTTCGGCACGGCCGGTTTGTCTTTGTTGGAGTGACAGAGGAAGACGAGTAGATCGAGCATCAAGGGGGGTCTATGGACGGGGGATCTGTCGTCATCCCGAATTGCTTGCTGCTTTGGATTTTCCGGCTTCCGTGGGTGGCCCATCGGTTGATCCCGCGCAGTGGCTTCGTCGGGGAGCTGTTCGCTTGCCGCCTGGGATGCAGCAATCGTCGTGACCGGCTCCTCGCCGGTAAGCTCGAAGTGCTGGCCGTCGCTGATGATCGTCAGCGACGACCCGTCGAGCAGCGTGTAGC
>JALZHG010000231.1:0-4962 GCA_030914045.1 Chloroflexota bacterium
TCTGGCAAGCCCACCGCCTTATGCGGCCATGAGCCACACGATGATACTCCCGATCATGACAAGGATCGAGCATTGGGCCATTAGCGTTCTATACTCCCCCGGCCGTAAGATTTCCTCTTCCGTTATCCGACTCTTCGCTCGCTCTTGCGTATGCATATAGCTCACCTCCTATCCGGCCAAGAAGTCCTTGTAGCTAATACGGTTGTACCTGCGCTATATGAGAGCGGTCTGAGGATTAGATGAGAATTAGCAAAGAATCGTGGGAACTTCCGAGAATTCCCCTTCCGAGACTGTCCGAAAAGTCCCGGACGGGCCCGCGGCGTAGCACGACGGACTGCCGAGAAGCCCTTTTCGGTGCCTTCTGTCCTCTGCACACCGGCCAAATTCATGCCTGGAGCGTTGCTCGTACCCCTTTTCGGACAGTCTCTCCACGACGTTGGTGAATAGGCTCTCGGAGAGTCGGCCCTACGCAAATTGCACTAGGGCGTGTTTGCAAAGCTAGTAACCTGGGCTGATGCGCAGAAGAGAGTTGACCGACAAGCAGTGGGAGAGGCTGAAGCCTCTGTTGCCTCCACAGAAGCCCAGAACCGGCCGCCCCTCCCGTGACCACCGCACGATCGTGGATGGCATCCTGTGGGTGCTGCGCACAGGTGCTCCTTGGAGGGACTTCCCTGAACGCTACGGCCCCTGGCAGACGGTGGCGAGTAGGTTCTCTACAGTTGGCGTAAGGCTGGAGTGTGGCAGCGCATCTTGGAAGCCCTCCAGCAACAAGCTGACGCTGAGGGCCGTCTTGACTGGCAGATTCACTACGTCGACGCCACCACCGTCATCCGGGCGCATCAGCATGCGGCGGGAGCAAAAAGGGGGATCAAGGAGAGGAGGCACTGGGTCGTAGTCAGGGCGGATTCAGCACCAAGATCCACGTGCGGGCAGGCGGTAACGGCAAGCCGATCACCTTCCTAATCACGGCAGGTCAGCGACACGAGGCGGTTGGCGTTCCAGCAGTTGATGGAGCAGGGGGCAATCAGGCGGGTGGAGAAAAGGCCGACCGAAGCTACGGCCCGAGCGGGTGGTGGGAGACAAAGGCTACAGTAGCGACACGCTGCGACGGTACCTGAGGCGAAAGGGCATCCGGCTGACGGTTCCGCATAAAGCGAATGAGCTTCGCATGCGGCCGTTTGATCGTGAAGTATACGCAGAGCGCAATCGGATCGAGAGGCTCATTAACCGCCTCAAGCAGTTGCGCAGAGTCGCCACGCGCTACGAGAAGCTAGCTTCCAACTACCTCGCCATGCTCACACTCGCTGCTACCCTACTTTGGCTCTGGGTGCGATAGCGATACACGTTTGAGTCTGCTTGTGCACTATGCTATACGGGACGCTGAACTGGCCAGAGCCTTTTGTAGGTGCTACACCCGACCGGCTGGAGTGAACCATCTATGAACCTTCGCGATCCTTCCTCACCAGCGCTCGACGATCTCATCGAGAGGTTGCAGTTGCGTTTGGATGCACGCGCAACGGCCGCCACGCGCGAGTGGTGGACGAAGTACCTCAGAGGCACCGCCTCCTTCCGCGGCGTCAAGATGGGGGATGTCCGGAAAACTGTGCATGCCTGGTTTAAAGAAGAGCGCCTGGGGGCTCACCTCTCCGTTGCGCAGCAGAAGGATCTGGCACTTATGCTGCTCGAAGAGGACTACACTGAGGACAAGCTCGCCGGGGTCCTCTTCCTTCAGGAGATCCTTCTGCCAGCAGGCGCGCTGGAGTGGCGCTCCGATCTGCCCCGATTCGCACGCCTCTTCGATGAGGGCTATATCCGCGACTGGAACGTCTGCGACTGGTTCTGCGTCAAGGTACTCGGTCCGCTAGTGGAGCAGCAGGGCGAGGCGTGCGCGCGAGCCATCTCAGAGTGGCGAGAGGCCAACAGTGTGTGGCAGTGCCGTGCCTCCGTCGTTGCGTTCGTCAATCTCGCCAGCAAGGGTGATCGCAACTTCCCAGGCTTTACCGGGATGGTGCTCAACAGCTGCTCCCACCTCCTAGGAAGCCAGGAGAGATTCGCCCAGACGGGCGTGGGCTGGGTCCTGAGGGAACTCAGCCGCTCGGATCAGGGCCGCGTCGTGGGATTCGTCGAAGCGAACCTGGATCGCTTCTCGCGCGAAGCTTTGAAGAATGCGACCAAGTACCTGCCGCCCGAGGTGGCAGAACGCCTCCTTCAGAAGCATCTCCCGAGCGATACCCGCGGTCGCCGTCGGAGATGAGCACGTCTATGGATGCTGCCAACTGCAGGTGAGACCAACTCGCGACTGAAGGCTGCTGAGTAACGCAGCCAAGAACCACTTTGCAAACACGCCCTAGTACCCATCATCCTCTATTCTCACCTTGCCGCGGAAGAGGCGGTAGATGAGGACGAAGTATAAGGCGGCGAGCACCATGCCGATGCTCCACCAGATTAGGCCCACCGTCATGCCGTACTGGGAGGCCGAGGCGTTCTGGATGGTAAGGCTGTTCTCGGGGTTCACGGCGGGCAGGACATTCGGGTAGACGCCGAAGACAGTGCTGGTCAGCATCCCGATGATGTAGGCGCCAGACGAGAGGAACGCCGCCACGTCGCGGTCGCTGAAGTTGAAGTAGCCTATCCCGACGAGCCCGGCTATGGCAACGAGCGGTAGGACGTAGCCGTAGGGACGCACGTTGAAGCTCTCCAGCATCTCGGGGCTCACCCAGAAGGTAGCCGCGGTGCCGAGAACGGTGAGCGCGACGAGCGCGATCCAGAAGATCCTAGCGATCCTGCGGGAGCGGGCGTTCAGCTCGTTCTCGGTCTTTACGGCTATGAAGTTTGCCCCGTGAACGACCAGCGTCGCGAGAGCCAAAAGCCCCATCAGTACCGTGTACCAGTCCAGTATGCCGGGGGGGTCGTTGAAAGGACTGAAGTTCGTCCACAGTGGCTGGAAGAAGTAGCCATCCTCATCCAGGGGGACACCGCGCACGACGTTGCCGATAGCCGCTCCAAAGAAAATCGCCAGAAGAGCACTGCCGATGAAGAACATGGCGTCCCAGAAAGAAGCCCACATCGGATCGTTTATGTGTGAGCGAAGCTCTATGGAGAGGCCCCGGATCATCAAGAGCCACAGCACGATGATGAGCGGCAAGTAGAACCCTGAGAAGCTCGAGGCGTACAGGAGCGGGAAGGAGAAAAAGAGCGTGCCTCCGGCGGCGATCAGCCATACCTCGTTCCCGTCCCACACGGGGCCTATGGACCGCAGAACGAGGCGCCGCTCCAGGTCGTTCTTCGCCACGAAGGGGTGTATGGCCCCCGCGCCGAGGTCGAAGCCGTCGAGGAGCACGTACATGGTGAGCATGAAGGCCACCAGGACGAACCAGAGCGTCGGCAGGTTTCTCTCCTCTCCCTAGGTGGTAAGGCTCTCGCCCTCGGGCCCGTGCTCGCCCTCGGGCTCGGGGCCGTGGGCCACCTCGCGGACCATCAGCACGAAGTACAGGAGACCCATGATGAGGTACATCCCCGCGAAGCCGATCAGGGTGAAGAGCACGTTGCCCGAGGAGACCAGGGGCGACACCCCCTCGGAGGTGCGCAACAGCCCGTAGACGAGCCACGGCTGGCGTCCCAGTTCCGCAGTGAGCCACCCGGCGGTGTTGGCGATGAACGGGAAAGGTATGGCGAGCATCAGGATCCAGAGCATAGGCCGGAACGTGTAGAGCCAGCCCCGCCACAGCATGAATGCTGCCAGGAACGTTATGGCTATAAAGAACGTCCCGAGGCCCACCATGACGTGGTAGGAGTAGTAGAGGAGCGGGATGTTGTCCGGCCAGTTCTTCTCCGGGAAGTCCTCGAGGCCCTTCACCTCCCCGCCCGCGGGGCCGTAGAGGAGTATGCTGAGGCCGCCGGGCAGCACGATGGGGTTGTCTATCTCCATCTGCTCTATGTCGGGCTGCCCGATAAACACCAGATCGGCCTCCCTCTCAGTCCGGAAGTGGCCCTCCATGGCGGCGAGGGCGACGGGCTGGTGGTGGGCAACCTGATCGCTGGAGAGGTGCCCGGTGGGAAAGAGCATCCAGCCGCTCGCGATCACGCCCGCTACGAGGCCGACGCGGACGAACATCCGCCCGTAGTGCTCGTCCCGGCGGGCCAGCAGGTAGTACGCTCCCAGGCCCGTCATCACGAAAGAGCCAGTCACGACCGACCCGCCCTGGTTGTGCAAGAACTGGACGAAGACCCAGGGGTTGAGGAGAACCGCCCAGTAGTCGGAGATCCGCACCCCGCCGCCCGCGACCTCCTCGTAGCCGACCGGGTTCTGCATCCAGGCGTTGGACGCCAGGATGAAGTAGCCGGAAGCCCAAGTACCGAGGAAGAGCATGAACGTCGAGAACCAGTGCATCTTCTGGCCGAAGCGGCGCTCGCCGAAGAGGAAGATCCCTAGGAAGGCCGACTCGAGGAAGAAGGCGAAGGCACCCTCCATAGCCAACGTCTGCGCAATTATGTCCCCGGCGTACCTGGAGAAGGCCGCCCAGTTGGTCCCGAACTGGAACTCCATCGGGATACCGGTGACGACCCCCATAACGAAGGTCACGGCGAAGATCTTGCCCCAGAACCGCACCGCCAGGTTGTAGGTCTCGTCGCCCCTGCGGAGGTAGAGGGTCTTCAAGATCACCAGAAGGAGGGCGAGCCCCATGGTCAGCTGGGGGAATAGGTAGTGGTAGACGATCGTGAAGGCGAACTGCAAGCGGCTGAGCAGGACAGCATCCTCCATGTAAGGCTAATTGTCGCACCGCCTTGAGTCTCGAGCCACCAGGTTGGCGGGTCCCGTGCCGTCTACGGGTTCGCGCTCAGGGCTGGATATTGACGGCCCGAACTTCCGAGGACTGGCTTATTCACCGACTTGCCTGGAAGAGGTGTTCTCGGAAGTCCATATCCACGATCCTGCATAGCCCCGGTCCAACTCCTAGGGGT
>JALZHG010000231.1:4972-5190 GCA_030914045.1 Chloroflexota bacterium
GTATAGCCGCCTCCGGGGTGAGTTTTAGCGTTGACACGGAATCGCCAAAGGATATACTGGCTGTAATCTGGGGAGTAGCCATCCGTCTTCGGAGACGGAAGGCTCGGTCGTCATTACGGAGCTCTTACTCCCGGCCGGCCACTCGCGTTAGCCGAACGCGACGGGCGAGACCACCATAGGTAGGCTTGGCCGTGGTAGGTTCTCGTGGCTCCCGCGGC
>JALZHG010000667.1 GCA_030914045.1 Chloroflexota bacterium
GAGAACAGTCTGAGAGTGCCAACGAGACAGCCGAGAGAGTAAACCCATCGCCTCCAGAAGAGCCGCGTGAGGAGGCCAGACAGCGCCCCTGGTACCAGCGGTGGTTTGGGGGCTGATGCGCGACGCGGGCCTGCGGCAAAGCTCTGCGACTAACTACCCGATCCGGACGCGGCCGACGAGCTGACGCGCCACCTCAACAGGAGAACCTGGCGTCGCTACTTCCGCAATCTCCAACGGCCATGGCGGGGGAGGTCGTTGCCTACAAGGGCAAGCAGGGCCAGTAGGCCGTGGTGGCGACGCTGGTTCGGATAATCCCGGTCTGCTAAGGTACGAGCGTTGACAAAGCAATAAAGAAAGCGGCGGAACAGTTTCCTTTAGCCATGGAGCCCGCCGCTTTGGTGAATTGTACACCAGAGCGCACCGCCGCAAACCTTCTCAGGAGGTTGTTGTGGCGGCAAAGCGCAAATTTAGCCGGGTACCCAAAGCCGAAGAGCTCGTTCCTCAGCTTCGTGAGGCCGGTGTCGGCCTGCATGTGATGCCGACATATCTGTGCTTACTCGATCACTGCAACTCAAAAACGGGCAGAGCCTGGCCCTCTATAAACCGCATGGCCACCATCTTGGGATTGTGCCGCAGGACTGTCGAGCGACATATGAAGGATCTGGTCGATGCCGGCTTGGTGCTTCGCAACGACCAAAAGCGGGGGAGGCGGGGCAGGTTTTCAACCCGCCGCTACGTCGTGGTGGCGGTCCTTTTTTTTAGGCGCGCCACGGTGCGACATGGAGGTCGCACCAGCAAGCGATCCCTATATAAAAGAAGAACTAAAAGCTCTTTGAACTCCCCACGAGAACAAATTTCGGCCATCGACAAAGAGCACCGGGAGCAGACCATCGAGGCAAGGCGGGGAGAGCACAGAAAACGAGGCTACGAGTGGTTCTTCGAGTAAACGAACAGTCGTGTGCATAATACTTTGGAGGTCCTTCGGCTGCTCTTTGAGGTCCTTGTGCATTTTGGACCGGGGGAATGCTTCGGAATTTACTTCTCGATTGTGTGCTCTCCATGCCTCCTTCGAGCGGCAAGGATTTGCCCTTGAGACTCCTTCTCCGGATTTGGCTTCCTTTGCTTCCAGCGGTGGACGCTCGAAGTATTATCCGTATTACTCCTCCACTCTCAGCCTTTCTTCTGACGACGACCTGGACTACTAACGGGAAGCGCTTTGGCCCAGAAACGCTTCCTAGCTGCTTCAAGCTGTCGACTTAGCTGTTCGTCCTGCTCAACCTGCCAGGGCTCCTGTTTAGACGGCTCGTACTTCGGGGCTTCGTAGGACGGGTGCACGAAACGCTCATCCTCAGTGCACCCGGTAGCACAATCTTCGGAGAGCTAGTTGAGGTCTACCACATACTCCTCCTTCATGATCTTCTCCCTCTGCGCGGTTCGCCCCGGAAGAAGATTACCCCCCACTCTCTATTCACTGTGCAGAGAGATGTACTAGCTTGCCCACACAGAGAGATCTCCGTACGCCTGGGTGAGAGCCCTTCTTCTGGCGGACCCGCCCGCGTGGGGCTCGCGCGCTACGCAAAACGTACGCTGCTACGGGACAACCCAGAGCGCTGATGCGTCCGACCTCTGTGCTCCGCAATCTCCCATGCGCGCTGTACGGGGCAGGTCGGAGCGGCGCGCCGAGGTAAGGCCGCGGTTGTCGATGATCCGGGAACTCTGTTCAGAGCCGTCACCCGGAGTACCGCGCGATCACGCGGCGTGAGACGAAGGGAGGGCTAATGCCATCTCGCCATAGAGAGCGCGCATCGGGGCAGATCATCGACGCGCTGATCGAGCGGCGGGCCCAGAGGAGCGGGAGAGCAGGCCGAACCTGGAGGTCTCCGCGGAGGCCTCCGCGAGGGCTGAGAGTGTCCGGCGCTTAGTAGACCTTCTCGCCCAGCGCGCGCGCGTCGGCGGGAGTGGGCTCAGTATCACCTGGAGAGACCTCCAAAGGCTCCACACCCCCAGCTCGCCCCGAAGAGCACCGGGAGAGAAGGCGCTGATCAGCTGATAGAGACGAAGGAGCGCCTAGATGAGCAGCCTCCGCCAGCGGATCCAGTTGAACACTTTGAGC
>JALZHG010000668.1 GCA_030914045.1 Chloroflexota bacterium
GTCGCGGCGTATACGGCGGCCTGCGACTACGCTTCCTTTCCGAAGTTCGCGGCTACTACCCCGATCCTGATGGCCCTCGACGTTTCTCTCGTAGACTTCAGAGCTGGCAAGCCCTCAACGCTACCCGCAACTTCCGAGAAGACCCCAGCGTGTTGAAAAACTCCTTCGCGTTCATTTCAGCCTCTGGTTCAGAGGCTGAAAACGACGTTTTGGTAGTGTTTTGGCCTTGTTTCGGGCCTCTCTTGGACCGCGGACCGGGCCGACAACGACTTTTTCAACAGATGAGATGAGAAGGCCAACCCCCCGCGCAGTGCCTTACGATGGCCTGCAAAGGATCGACGGGCTCTCTTTAGAGGCCCAGGAAGGAGGATTGGCCGTGAACCAGTCTAGCACCATCACGGCCGGGTTGGATCTCGGCGACCGCTACAGCCATTTGTGCCTGATCGACACCGAAAGCGGCGAGGTGGTCGAAGAGGGTCGGATCTCCACCAACCCAAAAGCCTTCGAGAGACGTTTCTCCGGTTGCGAGCCGATGCGAGTGGTGATCGAGGTGGGCACCCACTCTCCGTGGGTCAGTCGACTGCTAAAGCGTCTCGGCACGACGTCTTGGTCGCTAACGCCCGTAGGCTCAGGCTCATCTATGGTGAAGGGCGCAAGAACGACAGGCTCGATGCCGAGAACCTGGCTCGTCTTGCCCGGCTGGATCCGAAGCTGCTCGCTCCGCTAAAACACCGGGGCGAGGCCTCCCAAGCGGATCTGGCGATTGTCCGCTCGCGTGAGGCGCTCATCGAAGCGAGGGCCAAGCTCATCAACCACGTCAGGGGAACGGTCAAGTCGTTTGGGTCTCGGTTGCCCAGGTGCTCCTCACCTACCTTCCACAAGAAGGTAGGCGCACACGTGCCGGTGCCCTTGAGGCCGGCTCTGGAGCCCTTGCTCGAGACCATCGCCTCGATGACCGCCCGTATCCAGGACTACGACCGCGAGCTCGAGGTCCTGGCGGAGGAGTCCTACCCGGAGACGAAGCTCTTGAGACAGGTCCACGGGATAGGGACGCTCACGGCGTTGGCCTTCGTGCTCACCCTCGAAGACCCTTCTCGGTTCAGAACGGGCCGCGCTGTGGGCGCTTATCTGGGACTGGTGCCGAGCAAGGATCAATCGGGCGAACGCGACCCGCAGAAACGCATCTCCAAGCAGGGCAACGGGCTGCTGAGGAGGCTCTTGGTCGGCAGCGCCCAGCGCATCTTAGGACCCTTCGGCGAGGACTCAGACCTAAGGCGACACGGCCTCAAGATCTGCGAGCGCGGCGGCAAGAACGCAAAGAAACGGGCCGCAGTGGCCGTCGCCCGCAAGCTCTCGGTACTACTGCACAGCTTGTGGGTCACCGGGGAGGTTTACGAGCCTTTGTACAATGCCAACCGCTTCGAGGCCAAAGCGGCCTAGAAAGAAGCGAACAAACTTGCTCGCCTCATAACCGAAAGGAGAGAAGATGGCTCGATAGCGAGGGATCCTAGTAGCGAGCTCTGTAGAGCTTGCCCAATCGCCTCGGGTCCGGTGACTGCGACCCCAGCCTTGGTCCACCCGATGGGAAGACCGATCAACAGATGGCAGCGCCGACCCAAAGGACGAACCTCATCATGCACGGAGCCACGGAGAGTGAGCTCGAAGAGAGTGCGAATGGAAGCGTGGCGAAGGGTGAGCTAATGAGCCGCTCGTTTTGTGGCCACCACGGTGGCCTTGACAAACACACGCCTTCTCATGGAAGGCTGGGAAGGATTCATGGAGGTGAACAGAAAGGACGTTCTTAACATCTGGTATAAGCGGGTTAGCAAAACGCAAAGAGCTCACTATCTCTCCGCTGGCCACTTTGGACGCAGGAGTTACGGGCTAGGCATCCCGGTTATCGCGCTAACCACCTTTGTTGGTACATCATTGTTCGCCACACTGCAGACAGGGCCCGAACCGTGGCTCCAGGTCTTAGTTGGTTTGGCTAGCGTACTTGCAGCTGTTCTCGCCAGCCTACAGACGTTTCTTGGTTACGCTGAACGCGCGGAAAAGCATCGTGTAGCCGGTGCAAAGTACGGTGCGCTTGGACGAGAACTGGAGGCCTTGCTG
>JALZHG010000052.1 GCA_030914045.1 Chloroflexota bacterium
CATAGCTGCTCTCATGGATGAGGAATCGGCTTATTTCATACAAATCGTTTCAGATGCCCCAGAGCGCTGCAAGACGGAAGAGCTTCCACCCACGATGGGAGTTATAGACAGCTTCAGGAGCCATTGAAAAGACAAGTAAGGATAGTCTTCTTTCAGCTTCGCTGTTTGCCGGGACCTTCGCGGCGTTTGCGGCGGGAGGTGTTGCGCTCGAAGTTGACCCACGGCTCGTCACTCCATTCTAGCTCCATGCGGCCTATGGTGACGGTGTCGCCCGCTTGGACGCCTGCCGCGCTCAACGCCTCGCTCACGCCCATCTTGCTTAGCTCACGCTGTAAACGTTCAAGAGAGAAGGGGTTGCTCATGTCGGTGGAGGTGATGAGGCGTTCGATACGCTGTCCGGCGACTCTGTAGCGGCCCTTGCCGTCGGGCATCACCTCGAACTGCCGAGACTCGGAAGCCCTGTATTGCGGGCGGACCACTTTCTCCGCCTCCTCACCTTCCTCGCCCTCTGCGACATCTTCCACGGCCCAATCAGGCACGGGTAGCTCTTTCAGCTTGGCCGCCACCGCCCGCAGAAGCTCCTGCACTCCCTGGCCCGTGGCCGCCGAGATAGGATAAGCCTCGTAGCCCATCTCGTTGAACTGGGACATCAGTTGCGGAAGACGCTCTTGCACCTCCGGTATGTCGGTCTTGTTGATAGCCACGATTTGCGGCCGCTGGGCAAGGTCGGGGTCGTACTGCTCAAGCTCGGTATTGATGCGCTTGAAGTCGGCTATGGGGTCAGTGGTCTGGGAGGGGTGCACATCCGCACGCTCCCCACTTTCGGTACCATCCTGCGCCGGGGCCATGTAGGCGTCCCACATCCCAGCCGAGCCGTCCACTACGTGCAGGAGCAGGCGGGTGCGTTGAACGTGCCGCAGGAACTCAAGGCCCAGCCCGGTGCCCTGGCTCGCCCCCTCTATGAGGCCGGGTATGTCGGCCAGCACGAACGTATTGCCGTCCACCTCCACTACGCCCAGCATGGGGGCCAGCGTGGTGAAGGGGTAGTCACCTATCTTGGGTTGGGCGGCGCTTACCACCGACAGCAGGGTAGACTTGCCGACGTTCGGGTAGCCGAGCAGCCCCACGTCCGAGATGAGCCGCAGTTCGAGCACGATGGTGCGCTCTTCGCCCGGCTCGCCCTTCTCGGCGTAGCGTGGGGCCTGGTGGGTCGAGGTGGTGAAGTGCACGTTGCCCAGCCCGCCACGGCCGCCACGCGCTACCATCATCGTCTGCCCCGGCTTGAGCAGGTCTTCCTCCAGCACCTCGGCGGCGGCCCCCGAGATTGGGTTCTCGTCAATCACCTCCACCGTGGTGCCGGGCGGTACGTCGATGTAGAGGTCTGGGGCCGCTTTACCGTGCTTCTGGTTGCCGCTGCCCGCTCCGCCGTGCTGCGCCCTGAAATGCTGCTTGTAATGGAAGGGCAGCAAACTGTTAAGGTCGGGGCTTACGCGCAGGTAGACGCTACCGCCGCGCCCGCCGTCGCCACCGTCCGGCCCGCCCTTCGGCACGAACTTCTCGCGCCGGAACGATGCGCTACCGTCGCCCCCGTTGCCGGCCTTTATGTAGATTTTCGCCTGGTCGTAAAACATGGTATCTGAAACGTGAAACGTGAAACGTGATGGGGTTTGCTATTCTTGGTTCGTGGATGCGACACTGTAGGTGTGACAGAACCAAAGCCTCACCCTGTCATCCTGAGCGTAGCGAAGGATCAGTAGCCCGTGCTTGACTCCTGGTACTGGAGGACCAAGGTTCCTAATGCCACCAACATCCCGCACGTTGAGGACTCTCGCCTACCCACCTGATCCTTCGCTACGCTCAGGATGACAAGGGGGTATTTGGTCCTGCGATGCAACCTGTGTAAATTCACGCACCAAATAGCACCAGCCGCATCACGTTTCTCGTTTCACGTTTCAGTCAACTTCTCCTTTGCCTTTTGTACTATGCCCAGGTCGTTCTTGTAGGTGAACAACGTGTGGGCCTGGTCTATGTCGATCCAGCGAGCCTGGTCTACCTCCCAGTTGGGCGGGCCGAACTCGCCGCCGGTGTGCTCCATCAGGAAGTGGTAAACCACCTTTCGGGTGAGGCCCTTCGGCCGCCTGTAGAAGTAAACGACCTCCCCCAGCGCAGCCACTATGCGGGCGTCGAGGCCGGTCTCCTCCTTCACCTCGCGGAGGGCCGCCTGCTCCTGGGTCTCGCCTTTCTCTATGTGGCCCTTGGGCAGCGACCAATCGGTGTGCCGGTTGCGGTGCACGGCCACAACCTCGTAGGTGTCGCCCACGCGCCGGTAGACAACCCCGCCCGCCGAAAACTCCGAGAATGCCACGGTATTGGGTTTGGAATCAGGGGTGCTGCTCATGCCTGTGTGCAATACACTTGAGCATATTTTATGCCGGGGACTACATTGCTACCAGATTGCACCCAACGGTGTCATAGCTTTTGATAGCGGGACTCTACTCTCCTCTGTCGTCCTGAGAGGGTGTCTAATAAAGGCAAGGGGTAGATTTAGGCACAAAAACAAGGTTATACAGGTTGGAAGGAGGGTAGGGGAGAGCACCCGCTGTGTCCATAGCGCCTACTTTACAGGTCCCCTCACCCATGATAACCCTTCTCCTCACTCTTCCCTTCCACTCTCACCCCTTTATTAGACACCCTCTGAACGCAGCGAAGGATCAGGTGGGGAAGCTAGAGTCCTCAGCATTTGGGATGCCGGTGGTATTAGGAACATTGGTACTGCAACAGGGCGAGTCAAGAACGGGCTGCTGATCCTTCGCTACGCTCAGGATGACAGGGGGAGCAGGGTTGCCGCCATAGGTACATGGTGTACTACAGCGTAGCCCTACTCCCCTGATGTTCAACCTTCAGTTAGTTTTGCGCTACATCCTCAGCTTCCTCAACGGTGAAGAAGCCGCGTTGCACCAGCACCGAATCGACGTACATCTCGACTACGTACTCGCCGGGGTCGAAGCTGTAGGTGCTGCCGTAGGCGAAGTCGTCGGTGAGCGGCTGTGCGGTCTCGCCCGAAGCGCCCCCTTCCCAGGTCTGGACTGTGCGGTACTCGGGGTACTCCTGGCCGTCCACGTACACCTTCCAGACCACCTGCTGCCCGTCCTGCATGCCGTCGTACTGGTAGATGGTCCAGATGTCCTTCGTCTCGGAGGGGAAGGTGTCGGCCTCGTCGTAGTCCTCGTCCTCTGTCGGCTGGCCGAAGCGGAAAGGCTCTATTGCGGCCTCCACTGTGCCCGTCGGCGGCTTGCCGGTATATTCCAGCGCCACCGCCAGGCTCTTGAGGTCGAAGAACTGCTCCTCAACCACCTGCAACATGCCCTCGGAACCGGCTATCTTGTCCTTGGGCGGCGCGGCAGCATAGGGGCGCGGCTGGTCGTTCAACTCGTAGAACAGGCCCTCCAGGTCGTCGGCCCCGGCGTCGAGGTAGTACAGCAGGGAAGGAGGTGGCTCGCCGCCTGCCGCCTTCGCCGCGGCTACCTGGCTGCTGATCTGGTCTTTGGCCTTCTGGTACTCCGCCTTCGCTTCCTCTGTCTTACCGGAAGCAAGCAGGGCCGCCGCCAGGTCTAGCTGCACGTAAACGCGCCTGGGGTCAAGCTCCAGGGCCTTGCGGTGCTGCTGGACGGCCTCATCGAAGCGGCCAAGCAGGTAGTACGAGTAGCCGAGGTCCCACGCCACGGAAGCGTCATTCTTGCCTGCCGCCTGCGCCGCCTGGTAGTCCTGTATCGCGCCTTCGTAGTCGCCCTGCGCGAAATGCGCTCCGCCCCTCTCGTACAGGGCGGTACCGTAACCCGGCGCTGCCGCCAGGGCTTCATCGAACGCGGTCACCGCGGCAGGGTAGTCGTCCTTGTAAGCCGCGCCAACTCCACGCCCGTAAGCGTCGATGGCCGCCTGCGGGATTTCGGGCACGGGGTTGGCGAACACCATCCCCATCCAAACAAGCGTAACCAGGGTGAGTGCCGAGCCGACGCCCACGAACAGCGGGCGCACCCGCCCCGCAAGGGTAAGCGACAGGCCGAGGAGGGCCAGGGCAGTGGCAAGCAGGGTCAGGTGGATGATGTAGCTGTTGGACTTTTCCTCCCAGGCGTTCTCCAGGTTGCCGCCGATGGTGGAGGCTTCGGAGAGCGTGGCGGCCTTAGCCACATACTGGTCGGCCTGGTAAGCGACGACGTTGGGCACCGCGTCGGTCTCAGCGTTGAAGTAGGGCGGCTGCAATAGCTCGCTCAACTGGGTAAGGCCACCCTGGATGGCGATGTAGCGGGCCGCTGCCCTGTCGTCGCCCGCCTGTTCGGCCACGGTGGCTAGCGCGCTCAACTCTTCGTACGTCCGGGCCGCGCCGCCATACTGGAAGTTGACGTTCGCTTCGCCCGTGGCCTGCACGCCGAGCGACTCGGCTGCCAGCAGCTGAGCACGGCGGATAGCTGTATCGCCCCGGTTGCCCGCGTCGGACTGCAAGTACGCCGCTACGGCACCCAGCAGCGCCACCGTGGCAATGAGCACGGTCACGCCTTGCTTGAAGCGGGCTTCACGAGGCGACTCGTCCTCTTCCCTCGCCGTCAGGCTGCCGGAGTCGCCCCGGCGCATCAGCAGCATCGCCACGGCACCCAGCACGACCAGCACGGCCACTACGATTGTAAGGGTGGTAGCAAGTGAATAGACATCGGCCAGCGAGACGTTCGACTCTATCGCCACCGCAGCGGCTCCGCCCACAAGCAGGAGGGCCATGCCACCCGCGGCCAGCACGTACTTGACGCGGTGCTCTATCGTCTCGCCCAATGCGAACAGCCACAGGGAGATGCCGAGCAGCACCAGGGCGGCCACCAGCGCCAGGGACTTGTCGCGCCACTGGTTGGCTTCATCGAAGTGCTGCTGGGCGTTGAGGTCTTTGCGCTGCGATTCTTCGGCCAGGTTCTCGGCGCGCTGCTTGGCTACGTTGTAGGTGCCGTCGGGGTTCAGATAGCGCGACTCGAAGAACTGCTTGCTCGCGGTAGCCAGGTCCGACGCCTCGTTGATCTGGCGTATCACCTCGTCCGGGTCATCGTCGGGGATGTTGTCCAGGGAGCCGTCGGCTGCCATCTGGTCTATCGTTTGTTTGTAGCGCCAGTAATCGAGATAGCTGGTGCGGTTCTGGCTTGCTATGATATCGCCTATCGTATTGGTCTCTTGAGCATTGAGGGCGGCTATTATACCGGCATCGTCCGCGTTGCCCGCCTGGGTAGCCGCGACGGCAGACCGCCACGCTACAAGCGCCCCAACTACCGTCACAATGGCTATCATCACGCCCAGGAAAGTCCTGAAGCGGTCGCCCCCGCCAGGTCTGTCCTGCTCCACGGTAACCACGGCAGGTCCCACCTGTTCGGTCACGGTTACCTCCCTCGTCTCGTCACTATCCACTGTCATGTCCTCCAGTCCTAGAATGCTAAACAGCGCCAAAAAAGGCACCACTTATAACGGTCCCTCGCACTTCTCTCCTATTATAAGGCCAAGCGGCCAATTCAAGCTACGTTTTTAGCCGGTTTCAGCAAGCGACATGAGCTTCAATAGTCCGGGTAGTTCTGTCATGGTAGCGAGAATATAGTCCGGCTCGGCCTCGCGGATAGCCTCACCGGCAGCGCCCCAGGTAACACCCACGGTGAGCAGGCCCGCCGCCTTGCCCGCCTCTATATCGGTCCACGCGTCACCGACGTATACCGCGTCGGCAGGCAGCACGCCCAACCGCTCGCAGGCGACAAGCAGCGGGTCGGGGTACGGCTTGTGCCGCTCGGTGTCAGCCTGCGTGATAATGACCTGGAAGTAAGGGTCCAGTTGGAACAGTTCGAGGCCGCTCATCGCCACGTGCAGCACCTTGGAGGTGACCACCCCCAGCTTATAACCCTGTGCCAGCAGGGTGTCCAGCACCTCCCGCGTGCCCATGATTAGCTGCACGTTGGCATCGTGGCGGTCGCGCTCGTAGGTGGTGTAGATGCCGTATAGTTCGTCGCTGCGGCCCGGCGCCATCTCCTCGAAACAAGCCTGCAACGAGCGACCAATAGTGGGCAGCACTTCCTCCCGGCTGATTTCGCGGCCAAGCCCGGTGCGCACCGTGTGCTGCCAGCAGTCCACAATGTGGTCAATCGAGTTGATGAGGGTACCGTCGAGGTCGAAAAGGATGGTGCTAATAGGCATAGTGAGACATTATAACAGGGACAGTGTGCCAAATGAGCCTTACATCGTCCAACTCAAAACTCAAAATTCACAACTCATAACTAAACAAAAAGACGCCCCCACAAGGAAGCGTCTTTGATGCGGAGAGGGTGGGATTCGAACCCACGAGGAGCTTGCACCCCTACCCGCTTTCCAGGCGAGCGCCCTAGGCCTCTAGGCGACCTCTCCAAGCGGTAATTGGGATTTAGGAATTCGGATTTCGGATTTGCTCGGATTCTAAGTAACTCCGAAATCCGAATTCCTAAATCCCAAATGGCCCAGCGGAGAGGGTGGGATTCGAACCCACGGAAGGCTCAGCACCTTCAGTCGTTTTCGAGACGACCGCACTAGGCCACTATGCGACCTCTCCAGAATAAACCTCGAATATAAAAGACCGGCCTTGCGGCCGGCCTGTTGCGTGACTGGAGGGACTCGAACCCCCGGCCTTTGGGTCCGCAACCCAACGCTCTATCCACTGAGCTACAGCCACCCGGTTTGCTTTACAGCTTTACGATTATAACAAAGTCCCGCCCGGATTGCAAGTCAGCTACGCACTCTCTACAGGGTGAGGGCATTGGAGCCAAGTGGACGCCCGTCGAATAAATTCGAGGGCTACACCTTGCAAAGTCTGCCATGCGGCAGACTGGTTCATCCAGGAGCATCTATAAAGACCTAATCAGATGTTTCAGTCCCTTGGGACTTTGCAATGCGTAGGCCTCGATTTCAATCGACGGGGGTCGTCCTATGCAACCTGTAGTATCATACGACGGGCGTCTCCCGTGCGACCTCTAACATATTTACCCCTTCCCTGCATCTCTCCTGTCGAAAACAACCACGCCCCGCCCCCCTATGTCACGCACCGGCCGTGATGGGCCATACGATAGACGCCACTTCCTCCCAGGTGGTAGCACCCTGCAACGAGAACTTGTGGCGCAGGTAACCCCAGCCGTAGTAGAGGAGGCTCCGGGCCAGCAGGTGCGCCTGCAACGCGGGGGTACGCTGCGAGGCGGGGAGGCCGTAGCCATCGCAGAATGCGCCTACCACGTCAGGGTCGCCACCGAAGTTGTGGATGCCGGGCGAGAGCCAGTCGTGGGTGAACTCCCCCAGCGAGGCATCACCGAAGTCGAGCAGGCCGGTAACGCGCCAGCGCCCGGCGGCCTCTTCACGCACCAGCACGTTAGCCACGCTCAAATCGCCGTGGAGCAGCACAGGCGCGCTGCCGGGCGAGGGTAGCGGCCCTACCGAGCGCAGGAAGGCGGGCCAAGTATCCCGCAACTCGACGGGCGCGCCGTCTTCCGCCAACTGCCGGGGCGCTGCCTCCACTTCAAACTCGAGGTGCGTCGCCCAATCGTACGCGAGGGGCGACCCCGTCGGCACATCCACGTGGTGCAGCCAGGCGGCCACGGCACCAAGTTGGGTGGCAAGCTCAGCGCGTTGCGGACCGGCGAGCGAAGGCCACTGCTCCGACAGGATAGCGCCCGGCAACTTGCGCAACAGGAGCACCGTCCAGCCGTCCAGCGTATCCACCCCCAGCAGGGTGGGTGTCGCCACCGGGCCATCAGGTGGCACAAGCCGTAGAGCCTCCGCTTCTCGTTGCGCGTCCTCGGCCCAGTAGGGAGGTATGAGCTTGAGGATGGCTTCCTCACCTAGCTCGATAACCACGTTCTTGCCCATCCGGAGACGGCGCCAGGAGCCGGTGGGCAGGTCCATGCGGTCGCGTAGGGCCGCTAGCACCGGACCCCAGGAGGCGTCGGGAGCATCAGCCATTACCCGGTTGGTAGGGCTTATTGGTGGCTCAGGCGGTAGGAGTGCGGGCACAGCGAGCGGTTCCTTTCGCGGTATTATAGCCGAGCAAGGGGCTTTTGACCCTCAGGCTTCAGAACTAAGTTGTAACGTAGCGGCATATTAGTGTATGTGTAATGCACAGGTCCCACAACCCGCAACGGAGGTGGCTATGAGACGCCGATATTACGTAAGCCGAGTTCAGGCATCAGTTCTTTGCCTGTGGCTCGTGTTGAGCCTGGCAAGCAGCGGCCTGGCGGCACCCCTACCGCAGACCCCGCAACCCACGCCCGGCAACTGCCAGCGATTCGAGCAGACCGGACAGCAGGTCTGCGGCAGGTTCCTCCAGTACTGGCAGCAGAACGGGGGCCTTCGCCAGCAGGGGTACCCTATCTCCGCGGCCATGCAGGAGAGGAGCGACACCGACGGCAAGACTTACACGGTGCAATATTTCGAGCGCGCCGTGTTCGAGCTACACCCTAGCAACCAACCTCCCTATGACGTGCTGCTGACCCTGCTGGGCGTGTTCGAGTACGGCCGTAAGTACCCCAACGGCGCGCCCGGCCAGCGCCCCAACACAACTCCTGGCTCACAGCTTTTCGAGCAGACCGGCAAGCGAGTGGGTGGCAGGTTCCTTGAATACTGGCGGCAGAACGGCGGGCTGGCGCAGCAAGGTCTTCCCATCTCCGACGAGTTCCAGGAGAAGAGCGACACCGACGGCAAGACTTACACCGTGCAATACTTCGAGCGTGCGGTGTTTGAGTTGCACACTGAGAACCAGCCGCCGAACGACGTGCTGTTGAGCCTGCTCGGCAGGTTCCGCTACGACCAGAAGTACGCCGCGAACGGCACGCCCCGCCCCGGGTCAAGTCCTACGGCAGCGGCCTCACCAACAGCGCAAACAGGGCAGTTCCGACAGGGGCAGGGCCGCTGGCTCACCAAAGCGCCCATACCCACGCCACGTAGCGAGGTAGCCGTAGCCGAGGTCAACGGCAAGATATACGTCCTGGGTGGCTTCAGCGGCAAGGGACAGGCCATCAACGAAGAGTACGACACGGCCACCGACACCTGGCGCGGCCGGGCGGCATTGCCCATAGAGGTCAATCACGCGGGCGCGGTGGGGCTGAACGGCAAGGTCTACATGATAGGAGGTTACGGTTTGAGCGGCCGGGGCCTGGCCGACACCTACGAGTACGACCCCGCGACCGACAGGTGGCGCAAGCTGGCCTCGATGCCCACGGCTCGCGGCGCGCTGGGCGTGGCGGCGCTCGACGGCAAGATTTACGCGGTGGGCGGCCGCGACCAGGAGGACGTGCCCGCGAACGAGGTGTACGATCCCGCCACCGATAGCTGGACCCGGCTCGCACCCATGCCCACGGCGCGCGACCACCTGGGCGTGGTGGCCCTGGGAGGCAAGATTTACGCTATCGCGGGCCGCTTCGCCACTTTCGCCCGCAATACCGGCATCAACGAGATGTACGACCCGGCGACAAACAGGTGGCAGACCAGAGCGCCCCTGCCCACACCTCGTAGCGGCATCGGGGCGGTAGCCTTGCAGGGCCACATGCTCGTCTTCGGCGGCGAAGCCACGGAAGGCACCTTCGAGGAGAACGAAGCCTACAACCCCGTCACGGATAGCTGGGTAGCCCTCGCCCCCATGCCGACCCCGCGACACGGCATAGGCGCGGTCGTCGTGAACAACACCGTCTACATCCCGAGCGGAGGCCCCACCCCCGGCGGCAGCCAGATTGAGGTTCACGAGGCTTACGTGCCGTAGGCGGACGATAGACGACGGACGATGGACGATGGCATTGTTAGCTGTCGTCCATCGTTTGTCTTAACCAAGTCTTAATTTTTCTCTCCATCTATCTTAATGCCGGTGGCGTAGATTAGATAGTGTGACCGAGGAGTCCTGGTCGCGGGGTGAAATAGCTGGCATAGCAGCTTTACGTACGAGAACAACAGCTAAGGAGAAACGGATGACACCCATTATTGAACCCGATGACGACGCCCCTGTAGGACGCGTGCTCTCCCGGAGGGAGGTGCTTGGGCTGCTGGCCGGGCTGGGCGGGATGGCGGTGCTTGCGGCCTGCGATACGGGTCAGCCGGGCATGGCACAACCTACGAATACGGGTACGGCCGGCACAGCCGGTATGGCTACCCAGACGGCCCCGGCGCAGGCGGTCGCTACGGCCAGTGGCACCGCACTGAACGCTGAGGCGGCGACTGCTGTTGCGGCCACTCCCGCTCCCTCATCACCTACGGCAGATACGGCGGCGTTGCCCGATTGCGTCGTGAAGCCCGAACTGACCGAAGGCCCTTACTTCGTAGACGTGGATCTCAATCGCACAGACATTCGCGCTGACACCTCCACGGGAGCTATGAGCGAGGGCGTGCCGCTGGCGCTAGCATTTGTCGTCTCCCAGGTGGGGTCGAATGCCTGCACCCCGCTGGAAGGCGCGCAGGTGGACATCTGGCACTGCGATGCGGAGGGCGTTTATTCGGGCGTGCAGGGTTCCTCCGGTACAAACTTCCTGCGAGGCTACCAGGTCACCGACGCGAGCGGCAAGGCGGCTTTCACCTCTGTCTATCCGGGCTGGTATTCGGGCAGAGCCGTTCACATCCATTTCAAGATTCGCGCGAAGGGCAGCGACGGCGCGGATTATGAATTCACTTCGCAGTTGTTCTTCGATGAGAGCGTGACCGAGACCGTGTACGGCCAGGCTCCCTATTCGAGCAAAGGGCAGGCGGATGTGCCCAACAGCAGGGATAACATCTACAGGAGCGGTGGCGACCAACTGCTGCTAACGCCCGCACAATCCAACGGCGGGTACAGCGCCACCTTCAACATCGCGCTCGACCTGTCGGACGCCGGGGCGGGTGGTGGCGGTCCACGCCCCTAGTCAGCACGGCTTCGTCAGAGTCAAACGTAGAGGCTAAAGGTGGGCCTTGTCATTCTGAGCGAAGCGAAGAATCTCGTCCTTCACCGGGATGTTTCACCTTTCTCGTGGAGCTAGTGGCTGAAGGATAAGGGCAACTTGAGTGCTGAGGGACGAGATTCTTCGCTTCGCTCAGAATGACAAGGCCCACCTTTAAGCCGTGCGTACGCAGCATTGCGCTTGACATTACCCTGCCCATAAGGTAACATTAAGTGTCGTGCTAGACGGGGAACTAGCGGTGCCCTGTACCCTCATACCCGCTACAGGGGGGTTTAATTCCCGATCGAGGTACGGCATTGTGGGACTGCACCTGCTAAGTGGCGTTGAGGGCCGGGTCCTACGCGGCAGGAGCCTATGAACCCCGTCAGGACCGGAAGGTAGCAGCGGTAAATAGTCACTCTTGGGTGCCGTAGGGGTGCCTGGTCGGAGTCGGCTGGCTGGTCTAAGCCGTAGTGTCGTATCGACAAAGGGTGCACGACGCAATACTAGCCCGTATGGGCCGCAAAAGAGCCACCTGATTCGTGGCTCTTTTGTTATTTATGGACGGAAACGCCAGGACGCGGAGACGCCAAGGACGCGCCAAGAGCGTGGAGTGCAGCGATCAAGCCCGGCCAAAGGCAAGTGTCTCGCCGCTCGGCCTGAGGATCACTAGACGCCGCACCATACCCTCCTCCACCTCGAACTCCACGTCGAGCGGCGATGCCTTGAGATGAAAGCGTGTCGAGGACACGGGAACGAGCAGGCCGAGCCGCATATCGGGTTGGTGGAGAATTAGGCGGTCCTGCTCCAGCCGCACCTCGAGTGTTTCGAGAGTTCCTGTTCCGATATTGCCCGCCTGGCCCTCCGCTGCATACGTACCCGTGAAGGCTTGCAGTGGAGCGGCCAGCGCCGGAAGCTCGACCTGTACCTCGTCGATCCCCAGAAACCTCAACACCGCCAGCCGGTTCGCCTCCCGGTCCGCGGACGTTACATCCAGGGTCAGGGTCTGCCACCCACCCGCCTCGAGCACCACATGCATCAGGTCTTGCTCTTCCTGGAGAAAGGCGATTGCACCCTCGATACCGGAGCGGCCGCGCGCCTTCTGGTGGGGCGCTGCTTCCGCCTGCGCTATGAGTTGCTTCTCCCACCTTTCACCCCGTTCGACGATGCTCGCACGCGCGAGCTGTTCCTGGTCACCCATCAGGTGGATCACGCGCGGGTGCAGCGGGGCGCACAGTTCCGCGATACGTGCGAGCATGGCAAGGATCGCGGCGTGTGGCCGGTCCTCCGCCTGGAGCGGATACACCGCCGCAAACGATAGCGCGGCATCGACGACAAAGATCGCGGGCTCCCCCTTGACCGCCTGGACAAAGGCGCTCCATTCTTCCCACAACACCTCATCTGAGACGGGCTGCGTTTGGTCCAGGGTCGCAAGCATGCGCGGGAAGTATTCTTTCCACATCGTCCCTTCGGAAACCCATTCCGCTGCATGGCCGTTCAAGCGGAGTTGTGACGCTATATACTCCGAGAGCGTCGACTTTCCGGTGAATGTGACACCTTCGACCAGGACCAACTTCGTCTGCATGTGCATCCTCCTGCTCCAGAGAGCCAGATCATCAATAAACAACTTGCCACTACATGCTAACAGACTATTCGGGATACCAGGCGGTTAGCGGGCCTGAAAGCGTGCCAGTGCTGGGTAGATCAAGCTATGGTGTCGCATGTGGCCCTCGTGCTGCTCGCGTCTGTGGTACCCACGTCGTCCCCTACTATATCGTTACCAGAAGCTTCTAGATTACAACACTTTCGAACATTCCCACCAAAGCTCCCCCTGTCATCTCGAACGCAGTGAGAAATCTCGTCCTATGCCGGAATGTTTCCTCTTTCTTACGGTACCCTGTGGCTGACGGAAAAGAGTTACTGTGTGCTGAGGGACGGGATTTCTCACTGCGTTCGAGATGACAGGGGGGAGCCATTTGCTCATATCCCATTCCGTCAGATGTTAGTTCTGTTCTACTTATCTCAACCCACTCAGGTGCGGCGCGGTTCTTGCTCGGGAACATTGTGACAAATACAGCGCCTGCTAATGGCGCATCTACCAGGGAGGTTTATCATGGACGAGAATCAAGGCGGAGGCAGTGGCGGTGGCCTTACCCGGCCCGATGTGCTGGAGAATATATCGGACACGCAGATGGAAGAGCTGGAGCGCCAGTACGAAGAGGGCGACCGCAGTGGCTGGCTAGCACTCACCAACTCCTACGGCTGGACCCCCCTACAGTCGGAGCAGGTCTGGGGCTGGTTCGGACAGCGGCTCGGCGGAAGCTTACTGGGAGGCTCTTAGACGGCACGCTCCCTGCGCGCCCTATGGCCCAAACAATAGGATGCCCGCACGGGTTTCCTCTAATATAGTTGCCTTGACGCTACCATGCCCCTGTGCTATGGTAGCGTCGGCTGAATCAACCTTTTTCGCGGGCGGGACTCACATTGGAGCATGGCAGCACGGCACGTAAGTCGGAGCACAGGGATGTGGTCATGCAGGTGCTACGAGCTGCCTTAGACGCCGCCGACCCTTACCGTGCGGTGCTCAATGCTCTCCAGCAGCGCTACCTCTCCCATGCAACGGGCGACATTTACGTGCTCGGGGCGGGCAAGGCCGGAGCCGCGATGTCCAGGGCCGCCGAGGAGGTGCTGGGCGGGCGGCTCGCCGGGGGACTGGTGATTGTCAAAGACAGGCATCGTGGGGATGCCCCGCTTGAACGCATCGAGATAGTAGAGGCGAGCCACCCCGTGCCTGATCAGCGTGGCGTGGAAGCCACAGGGCGGCTGCTGGAGCTGGCGAACCGGGCGGGCGAGCACGACCTAGTGCTCTGCCTCATTTCCGGCGGTGGCTCCGCCCTTATGCCCGCCCCGGCGAACGGCCTCTCCCTCGAAGACATCCAGCAGACCACCCAGGCGCTGCTGCGGGCGGGCGCTACCATCAACGAGCTGAACGCCGTCCGCAAGCACCTGTCGCGCATCTCCGGGGGCCGCCTGGCCCGCGCCGCCGCCCCCGCCCGCGTGCTGTCCCTCGTCCTCAGCGATGTCACCGGCTCCCCACTCGACGTTATAGCCTCAGGCCCCACGGCTCCCGACCCCAGCACCTTCCAGGACGCGCTTGGCGTGCTCGCCCGTTACGGATTGTCCGGCGATGTTCCCCCCTCCGTGCTGGAGAGACTCCGAGCAGGCGCGAGTGGCGACGTAGAGGAAACGCCCAAACCGCACGACCCTCTGTTCGCCCGCGTCGAGAACGTCATTGTCGCCAGCAACGTAATTGCGGTAGAGGCTGCGGCCACGAAAGCCAGGGAAATAGGTCTTGATGTTGCTATTGTGTCAACGTATCTCGAGGGTGAGGCTTCCGAGGTGGGACTGGTGCTGGCGGGGGTAGCTAAGGAGATAACCACCTACAGTAGGCCGGTGACGAGGCCGGGCTGCGTGCTCTTCGGCGGCGAAACGACCGTGACGGTGCGCGGCTACGGCGTAGGAGGCCGCAATACCGAGTTGGCTTTGAGCGCGGCCGTAGGTATCAGTGGAATGGGGCCGGGCGTGCTGATAGCCTCCCTGGCAACCGACGGCGGCGATGGTAGCTCCCCAAGCGCCGGGGCGATAGTGGACGGCACTACAATTGCAGAAGGAGAAGCCCTGGGCCTGGAGCATAACGCCGCGCTCGCCAACAACGACAGCTACACCTACCTGTCGCAAGTGGGCGACGCGTTGATGCTAGGCCCCACTGGCACCAACGTCAACGACGTCATGGCCGTATTTGTCTTTTAGTTATGAATTTTGAGTTTTGAGTTGTACCAGGCGCTCCTTCCTAAACTCAAAACTCATAACTCATAACTCACAACTCACAACACCAACCGGGGGTATTATGAAGCTGGGCGGATTTACTTTCGTATTGCACTCGCATATGCCGTTTTACAGGGGCGCGGGCAAGTGGCCGCACGGGGAGGAGAGCCTGCACGAAGTCATGGCCGAGTCGTACGTGCCGTTGCTGGAGGCGCTCACCGACCTGCTGGAAAGCGGCATAAAGGCCAAGGTGACGCTGGGTGTCACGCCTGTGCTCGCGGAGCAGTTGGCCGATCCCCTTATCATCAGCAACTTCGAGAGGTACCTGGCGCAGGAGATCGAGTCGGCGCAGGACGACGTGCAGCGCTTCGAGGCAAGCGGAGAGGCTCATTTCCTCTACCTGGCGCACTTCTACCTCGACTGGTACTCCCACGTGCTCGAAACCTTCCGCAGCCGCTTCAACCGCGACATCATCGGCGGTTTGCGCCGCTTGCAGGACGCCGGGGCCATCGAAATTATCACCTCAGCCGCCACGCACCCCTACCTGCCCCTCATGCAGCGCGACTCCACAATAGATGCCCAAATAGCTATCGGCAAACGCGCCAGCACCCGGCATTTCGGCAGGGAGCCGCGCGCCATCTGGCTACCGGAGTGTGCCTACCGCCCCGGCTACTACGCGACCGCCTCGGACGGCAGCCAGTACGAGCGGCCCGGCCTGGAAAGCTGGCTCCAGGGTAACGGCATAGGTCTGTTCTTCAGCGAGAGCGGCGCGGTGGAAGGCAGCCGCGTGCTCGGTCGCCCCGAGTTCACCACCAGGGAGATTATGATAGAGCGGCCCCGCGTGGTGCAGGTTGCATCAGCAGGCTCAGGCTCCGACATCTACGGCCAGGTGGCGCAGACGATAGAGGAGATGGGGTACGAGAGCGCGGGCTTCGTCACCGAGCGACGGGTGGTGCCCTTCGAGTCGGAAGCGCAAGCCTGGGAGCAGGGTGGCACCTTCCAGCCCTACTACGTGCGCGAATCGGAGGTGGCCGTCGTAGGCCGCAACCGGGCCGTGGGCGAGCAGGTATGGGCCGCGAAGGTCGGCTATCCTGGAGACTCAGAGTACCGTGAGTTCCACAAGAAAGACGCCGCCCACGGCTTCCAGTACTGGCGCGTCACCGACAGCGAGGCCGACCTGGCGTACAAGCAGCCATACGACCCCTACAAGGCCGGGCAGCGCATCGAGGCGCACGCCGACCACTTCGTGTCGCTGCTGGAAGAACAGTTCCGCTGGTACAACGTCAAGAGCGGAGGTACGCCCGGCATCATCGCCTCGGCCTACGACACGGAGCTTTTCGGGCACTGGTGGTTCGAGGGGGTGCAGTTCCTCAAGGAGGTGCTTACCCGCCTGGCGCAGCACGAGCGCATCGACATGGTCACTGCCTCCGAATGGCTGGACCAACGCCCGCCGGAGCGCGTCATAGACCTGCCCGAAAGCTCCTGGGGGCACGCGGGCACCCACATCACCTGGATCAACCCCGAAACAAGCTGGATGTGGGACTCGGTGCACGCCGCTGAGATGCGCATGGAGGAACTGGTGGAGCGGTTCGGCAGCGCGAGCGGCGATGTAGAAGCGGCGCTCAACCAGGCCGCCCGCGAGCTTGTGCTGCTCCAGGCCAGCGACTGGGAGTTCCTCTACACGACCGGGCAGGCCCGCCAGTACGCCACCGACCGCTTCACCGAGCACGTAGACCGCTTCAACGCCCTGGCCAACGCGGTAGAAAGCTCACCCGAGCAAGCCGCCAGCCTCGCCCAAGAATATGGTGAGCGCGACAACCTCTTCTCGGACATGGACTACCGCCTGTTCGCCCGCAGGCAACCTGTTTAGCGGCAAAACAAAATCGGGGCATCTGCCCCGATTTTGCTATCTTCGTCTATCCTAGCTGTGGTCGCTGCTGCCCAGGCCGCCCGCCTCCCCACCATACTGGCCGGGGCCTGCGGCATCGTCTGCGCCTTGCTGGCCACCCTTGATCGTACCTGAGCGGACGTCAAAGCCCTCCATCTCCACGGTGAGGTCGGTGCCGGTGCCAGTTTCGCCAAACTCACCGAACTGTGGGCCTGGAAGCCCTACCCCGCTGCCACCTTCACCCCCGCCGCTGCCAACCTGGACACCTGCCGAGTCGAATGCCGAGCCGGAGCCGCCTGCGGAGTCGCTCGTGCCGTAGTCCTCAATCTCAAGTTCGGGGTTGTTACCCCCGTTGTCGTTGCTGTTGCCGTTGCCGTTACCCATAGCTTGTTGTCCTCCTGGTAAGAGTCTGCCGGGTACCATGGGGTTGCAAGCATCATGCCATGGGGTGTTGAAACGTGAAACGTGGTGTGGTTAGGGTTATTTAGTTCGTAAATGCCATAGTATTGGCCTAGCAGTACCAAAGCCCCACCCTGTCATTCTGAGCGCAGCGAAGAATCTCGTCCCTTACCACCCAAATATCACCTTTCCCTCAGCAACAGAGTAACAATGGAAAAGGGTAACACCTGCATAGAGGACGAGATTCTTCACTGCGTTCAGAATGACAGAGGGGGGGCTTGGTCACCTTAATTCAACACTATCGCTACTCACCTGATTCTTACTGCGTTCAGAATGACAGGGTGGGGCTTTGGGTGCTAACTTCGGCGTTACCCTCTCAAGAAACCCTCATGTGAGAGGGGTCGTAGGCTGTGCTGGGGGAGGACCACGCTTCTTTCCGCTACCGCTTGCGGTATACCTGGATGAGGTCGAGGTCGCTTATGTCTACCCGGTCCTCGGGGGTGTAGCCGTAGTTGGCGGGGTCGTCCTCGTTGTAGATTATCGCGAAGTCGTACCGTCCGCCGGCTTGGGCGTCTTGCAGAGGTCCTACAATGGGGTCGTAGATGGTGTGATAGGTGGTGAAGTACCTGCGGTCGTGACCGAGCAGGTTGGGGAGCGCGGTGTTGGTGAGGCGCAGCTTCGAGGGGTGGTCGACCAGCAGCACCGAGGAGCCGGGTGGTATGGCGGACTTGAGCCATTCGAACCGCGTAGCGTCGGTCTTTACCCTGTAGACCACCGCCTTCGAGTCCGGGGCGGGCTGGCCATAGGGGTCTACGTCGGGCAAGCTCACCACCAGCTCAAGCCTCACGCCCTCGGCTGCTATGCGCTCCAACTCGGCGCGTTTCTCGTCGTTCAGCAGCCCACCCGTATGCACAATGACGTACTGCACCCCCAGCCCCTCGATGATGTCCAGCGTGCCGGGAGTGGGGAAGCGGCGCATCTCCGAGAACAGGCGCTCGTAGCCCGGCGGGATGATGTTGGGACTGCCGTTGAGCATGGGCCGCCCGTGCGCTACTCCGTAAAGCAAGTATTGCGGGCTGGTGTTCACGGGCGTCTTGTCCAGACCCACGGGCAACTCGAGCAGCAGGGCGTCTCCTGGTATCATTGCGTCCGCTTCCGGCCCCGCCAACCACCTGTAGATAGGTGGCGCAGCCTCTCCCAGCCCTCGCGTGATGTAGCGCAGCCCCGGCGCGAAGAAATCGAGCATGACCAGGAAGAGCGCCACGCCTGCCACGATGCCGGGGCTGAGGAAGCCCTTGTCGCGGCTCCACCGCATCAGGCGGACAATGCCAAGCCCGGCGAGCACCGCTATACCAAGCATCGCTAGCAGCACAAAGCGGTGCGGCACTCTCACGGCGTCGAAGCCCGGCACGTGCTCGTACAGCCACCTGTACCAGGGCAGCGATACGCCCGTGTCGCCAAGCCCATAAGAGTTCCAGTGGAAAGTGGGGCCGAGGCTCAACACGAACCCAATAACAACAATCGCGGCAAAAAAACCCCTGCCCAGCCCCTTCCGAACCACACGAGACGCCGCAAACAGCCCCATCAGCGCCAGTGTGACGGCGAACACCCCCGGATACATCTCGCGCTCGGCGCTGGTCTCAAGGCCGAAGATGCCCTTCTGCACAGGCTCGTACCACAGGCTGGTTGTGGTGGTGCGCAACAGGCTCAACGGCCCCGCGCTCCAGTATTCCACCTCTTCCAGGCTGCGGTTGAAGCCGAACAGGTTCTTGTAATGATTGTACGGCCGCACGAAGGGGTATATAGCAGCCAGGGCCACCACCCCTGCCAGCCCCTGCAGCGTAACCTGTCCCACCAGCCTGCGCCAATTCACCCCAGGCGACGGCACCCGGCGCAGCTTGCTCGCAAACCATTCCCCAAGCTTGGCGTGTCGCAAGGCATAATAGAGCAGGTACGCACCAAACAGTATAGCTTCAAAGTAGGCATAATATCCGGCTGAAAGGGCTTGCAGGACGGCAAAGAAGGCGAACAAGCCCAGGTACAGCAGGCCACGGCGGTCGAGCAGGCGCGTACTGGAGGCGGTATGCTCCATGAACAGCACGAGGAAGTAGAGGCCGAACACCATCCACTGGATCGCCTGGATGCCCAGGTGACCATACTGCCCGTAGTGCCAGGGGGAGAAGGCGTATATTATGCCCGCCGCCAGGCCCGCCAGGCTGCTGCCCGTGACCTTGCGCACCAGCAACCAGGCCGCCAACCCGCTCAGCATGTACGACGAGAAGGTGACCAGGTTCCAGGCCAGCAGCATGTTGCCCGTCAGCCAGATGATGGGCGCGGCGTAGATGCCCTGCGCGATAAGTAGCTCGTTGAGCGCGAGGTCGTTGTCCAGCGGGTAAAGGCCCTGGCTGTCGTAGATGCGGAGGGGGTTGGTGCTGAGGTTGCGGGCTATCTCGGCAAGTTGGCGGGCGGTGTCGGTGCTGTCGAGGGCATCGGGCACGGTAGTCGCCATGTGTGTGACCAGCGGCCAGGTGTACGCCACGGTCGCCGCCAGGAAGAAGAGCACGGCGAACCACCCCGACTGGAGGAACGTCCCCGCTCTATCCGGGGACGTCCAGCTTACACTCTCCTCTGCCTGCTCTCTACTGGCTGCAAACGTGGTCGGCGCTGTCATGGCTTGGGCGATTATAGCACACCAACCTGCTAGAGCATGGACAAAGTTCGTATTGCAGAAGCAGGTAGGCCCTTGTCATTCTGAGCGTAGCGAAGAATCTCGTCCTACAGCACATGGCCGCACCTTTCTATAGGCGAGTGCGGTGACGTAAGAAAAGGGGAGCACCTAAGAGAAGGACGAGATTCTTCACTGCGTTCAGAATGACAGAGGGGGCTTTGGGTGCTGTAATTGCTATAGACTTGCTATACGAACCCCGATCCGCACGGGTAACCGAGGAAGGAATAAAGCGCAGCATGGTATAATATAAGTGACTGGAAATTAGAACATATTATCTAGAAACGAGCGCAATATGCCACCTAAATCTAAGAGCCGCACGATGTTCGTTTGCCAGCAGTGCGGCGGCGAACAGCCCAAGTGGACCGGACGTTGCCCCGATTGCGGCGAGTGGAACACCTTCGTAGAGAGCACAGTGACCTCCGCTACATCGGCCTCCACGTCTGCCTACACCCGCGCCGAAGGCGGCACCGGCAACCGCCCCATGTCCATAGCGCAGGTGCAGAACGAGAACTTCACCCGCATCAAGACCCCCGGCGACGAGTTCAACCGCGTGTTGGGTGGGGGTATCGTGCCCGGCTCGCTCGTGCTGATAGGTGGAGATCCTGGGATTGGCAAGTGTGTGGTTGCGGATACGCGAGTGATAGACCCGGCAACCGGGGCTTACAGGCCAATCACCAGCTACGGCGAAGAGGGTGGTAGCGTGCTGGCTGTGTCCGCTCAAACGTTGCGCCTCAGCAATGAAAATGTTGCGGCGTTCTACAACCGGGGCGTACGTCCCATAGTTGAGATGACCACTAAGCTTGGCCGCACTTTGCGCTGCACTCCCGATCACCCTGTGCTCACGGTAGAGGGCTGGCGTGCCGTGGGCGACCTGGAGCCGGGTGCGCGTATCGCATCCCCAAGGTCGTTGTCCTACTTCGGCAACAAGACTCTTCCCGAAGCCACCGTAAAGCTACTCGCCTATGTGCTGTCAGATGGTTCGGCGCAATCGTCGGTTACGGTGACAAGTCTATTGCCTGAGGTTGCGGAAGACCTGCGAGGCATCGCCAGCGCCTTCAACATGCGCCTCGTGGCCTACAAGAAGGCCAAAACGCGAGCGATGCAGTACCGCTTCTGCAACGACGTTACGCAACGCGCACCTAACAGGGCAAAAGTAGCCTCGGCTTTACGGTCTTCCAGGGAGCGAGCAGGTATCAGTTGGCAGTCCTGGGCGCGGAGGGCGGGAGTCGCGTACGGCATCCTGCATGCCTGGCGCAGGGGTGAGACCGTGCCTAGCGCCGCACAATTGGAGAGGCTCGCCACTGCTGCCGGAGTACCCGTCGCTGATCTGGAACCGCAGGCGCGACACCTGGCCGATATGAAGACCCCCATTGCAAGGCTCCTCGAAGAAGTAGGCTTGCGCTACAGGACGGCAGCCAACAAGTTTGTGCCCGATTGCATCTTTACGCTCCCCCGCCAACAAATGGCAATGTTCCTAAAGGTACTCTTCACCTGCGATGGGTCCGTTTACGTGAATGGAGCCGGACAACCGGGGGTCTCTTACAGCACTATCAGCAGACAGTTGGCCGAGGACGTGCAGCACCTGTTGTTGAGGTTCGGTCTGGTTGCCAGGCTGCGCACTAAGACAAGTCAGGTAAGCGGGTCCAGCTACACGGCGTATGAGTTGACGCTGCTGGGTGTTGCTGAGGTGAAGCAATTCCTCTCTGAGATTGGCATTGCGGGACGCGAAGAGGCAGTGTCGCGCATTGCCGCGCTGCCGGAACCGCGACTGCCATCCACTCAACGGGATACGATTCCTACCGGCGCTACGTTCTGGCGGCACCTGCAAGAGATGAAGGATGGTCTTACATACGCGGAACTGACCAGGCGGGCGGGTACGAAGATAAAGAACCGCAGGCATGATCGCCCACTTTGCCGCGCTACCGTGAAGAGATTAGCCGTTGCGCTCGATGACCCCCATCTGAATGCGCTCGCTGAGGGTGATGTTTACTGGGACGAAATAACGAGCATCACGCCTGCGGGCGAGGCTCCGGTGTACGACATCAGCGTGCCTGGCAAAGAGAACTTTGTAGCTAATGATCTGGTCATCCATAACTCCACACTCTTGCTGCAAGTAAGCGGCGAACTTGCCCTGTGGGGCGATGGGGCGATCCTGTACGTGTCGGGCGAGGAGAGTCCTCAGCAGATAAAGCTGCGCGCCTCTCGCCTCGGTATCAACCCGGAGCGGCTGATGCTGCTGTCGGAGACCGACCTCGACTCGGTGCTGGGACAGATCGAGGCGTTGCAGCCGGAGCTTGTCATCATCGACTCTATACAGACAATGTTCGTGCCCGACCTCACCTCGGCGGCGGGTTCGGTGAGCCAGGTGCGCGAGTGCACGGCCCGGCTGATGCGACTCGCCAAGATGCGCAACATCCCTATCTTCCTGGTGGGCCACGTCACGAAGGAGGGCGCGCTGGCCGGACCTCGCGTGTTGGAACATATGGTTGACGCCGTGCTCTACCTTGAGGGCGACAGGTTCCACCAGTACCGCCTCCTGCGCGGGGTGAAGAACCGCTTCGGCTCCACCAACGAGGTGGGCGTGTTCGAGATGGGCAACGAGGGCATGATAGAGGTGACCAACCCCTCGGCGGCGTTCCTGGCGGAGAGGAGCGAAGGTGCCCCCGGCGCGGCGGTCACGGTGACGCTGGAGGGTACGCGGCCCATCCTGGTGGAGGTGCAGGCGCTTACCTCCTCGACTTCGTTTGGCATGCCACGCCGGACCGCTAACGGCATCGACATCAACCGTCTGCTGGTGCTCACCGCCGTGCTCACCAAGCGGGTGGGCCTGGGCCTCTCAGCGCAAGACATCTACGTGAACATCGTGGGCGGCCTCAAGATAAGCGAGCCTGCGGTGGACCTGGGGGTGGCGGTGGCAATCGCCTCGTCCTTCCGCGAAGTGCCGGTGTCGCCCGAGGTGGTGTGCATTGGCGAAATCGGGCTGTCGGGCGAACTGCGGAGCGTGGGGCAATTAGAGCGGAGGTTGCTGGAGGCGGCCAAGCTAGGCTTCACCCGCGCCGTATACCCGCCCACCGTAGGCAAGAGTAAGCTGGTGCTGCCGAAGGGGTTGCAGGGCAGGTCGGTAGCCACGGTGCAGGAAGCTATAGAATCGGCGTTGGAGCGCTAGTACGGTGCCGGAGCTGCGTAGGCGAATTGACGATTCTGAGAATGCCCTGGGCTGCTACTGGCCGGTGCTGATAGTACTTGCAACTACGGCTCTGATGTGGCCCTGCGTAGGGATATTCGCGCTCATAGAAACGATCGCTATGTCACGCGGCCATACGGATTCGGACCTCACATCATCGGCTGTAGACACATTCTTACGTTCTCCGTACCGGTATCCTGTATTTATGATGGTGGCCTTGGTTGTATACTTGGGTGTATTGGGCGCACCCCTGTGGTCAAAGGTCCGCAGCCGTTTGGAGAGTAGTATTGAGTGGCCTGCGGGCGGCTATGTTATCCTGGCATTGCTAGGTACTCTGCTTTTCTGGTACGTCAACATAGTGCTAATTAATGGATGGATCAACTACCTCTACTAATCGGAACCATCTTGTGTGGTGTGACGTGGCCTGGCTCATTGGAATACACTAACGAGTATGTGCATCCTTTAAGATAATAGACGCCATGTGTAGGAGTTTATGGAATGACCGAGGAAACAGCCAACAGCGAACCAAAGTGGCAGGAGACCGATTCTGAGACGTTTGTCGAGTACGGCAGCTACTTTATCCCGGACCGCGAGGTGCAGACCGACATCATTTGCAGCCTGATACCGCCCGCGTCAGGGGAGGCCCGTATGCTCGACCTGTGCTGCGGAGAAGGCGTGCTCACGTACGCGCTGCTGGAACGCTTCCCCGATAGCCGCGTGCTCGGTTACGACGGCTCGGAGACGATGTTGGATACGGCGCGGGCGGCGCTCTCCATCTTTGCCGAACGCTTCGAGACCCGCCAGTTCGACCTGGCAGACACCTCGTGGCGCGACTTTCCCCGGCCCCTGCACGCGGTAGTCTCCTCCCTCGCCATCCATCACCTCGATGACGAGCAAAAGCAGCAGCTTTTCCGTGACGTGTTTGCCATGCTGGAGCCGGGCGGCGCGTTCGTAGTCGCTGACATCATCCAGCCTACTTCCGGGCAGGCGGTGGCATTGGCAGCCAGGATGTGGGACGAGACGGTGCGCCAGCGTTCGCTACACCTGAGTGGCGACCTGTCGGCTTACGAGGAGTTCCACGCGCTGGGCTGGAACTCGTTCGCGGCCACCGAGCCGGACCCCCTCGACAAGATGTCGTCCCTCTTCGACCAGCTAAAGTGGCTGGAGCAGGCGGGCTTCGATGGGGTTGACGTGTTCTGGGCCAAGGCTGGGCACGCGGTGTTCGGCGGCTACAAGCCCCCGGCTGTGCAGAAACTGTAACCCTGCTGATTTGAGTGCCAGGTATGGAGAGGACTAGATGAAGGTGAACCAACGCCAGGTCTATCTACTCCTGTTCGTCGTTGCTCTCGCCCTGGTAGCCGGTGCGCTCGTCAATTCTGGCCCGTTTGGAAACCGCGACTCGTCTCTGCCTGCTCCGCTCCCCACGGTAGATATGGCGCAAGCAAGGCAGGCATTCGACTCAGGCGGGTCCCTGAGCTATGCTGATATTGTCGCGCTCCAGAATGATATCGTGGGAAGCCCTCCCGACCTCAGGCAGATGACAGATACGAAAGCGTACCCTGACCTGTACAATGACTATCTTGCCAGGATTGAACCATTCTCCGAACAGTTGGCGAAGTGCCGGCTAAAGGAATCGCTGGGGTGGCTGGCAAGCTATAGAGAAGCACTAGACGACGATGGGACGCCGCTACCGAGGGTCTTACAAGCCTGTGTCGCCATGCTCGACCCTTACTCCGTCCCGGACGCAGTTGCCGACGAATACCCCGCTATATGCCTGCATCTAACCGACATGGGAGAAGAGCAGATCGCGGAGTTACAGACTGGACGGCAGATAAGGTTTTCAGGCGACCTAGCAGGTACGAGGATTCATCCTATAACCGTTGAGAACGTGAAGTATGAATTGCTGCCGGACGAATTCGTCAGCCCTACAGTTTCCCCTGCCGAGTTGGAGAATTTCGAGGTTAGTTTGAGCAGGAGTATGTGTCTTGGCGCCTGCCCGGATTACACGGTTTTCGTCAACGGCAGGGGCGAGGTAACTTTCCAGGGCAGGTACTATACCCGCGTGACCGGCACGGCAACGACGACTATAGACCAGGACAAAGTGGCCGAGATCGTGCGAGAGATTCACCGGGCCGACTTCTTTTCGCTCGACAACGATTACTCGGCCGAGGTTACGGATTTGCCGACTTACACTCTGAGCGTGCAGTTTGGCCGTAGGAGCAAGACGGTCAGTGCGTACGGAGCAGGTCCGCTGAAGCTCCATATATTGGAGAGCAGGATCGACCAAATTTTGAACACGCAACAATGGATCAAGTAGATGGGGCCTACGTACCTCTATCTGCCTTATACTGATACACCATGACACCCACACCCGCCGCACCTGCCGCGCCTACCCCAGAGCCTACAGCCGTGCCCTACTTCGGCTTCTTCGGGGGTAGCCCCGACCCTCTGGTCAACCTGCTGTTCGACCTGGGGCGCGCCCTGGTTGTACTTCTCATCGCGCTCTTTCTGGCGCGGTTGGTGAAGCGGTGGGTGGTGCACCTGTTCGCCCGGAGCCGCATCAGCCTCAACATCGCCGTGCTGGTGGGCAACATGCTCCAGGCGCTGGTGATAGTGCTGGGGTTGACCCCGTTCGCCGCGGTGTTCGGCCTCGACTGGGCGGCGGTGGTGGCGGTGCTCGGCGCGGTAGGTCTAGGGCTTTCACTCGCCATGCAGGACCTGCTCAAGAACGTAGTGGCGGGTATCTACATCCTGCTCGAACACCCTTTCAAGATAGGTGACCGCATCAGCGTCAAGGACGCTACCGGCGTAGTACGTAGTATCGAGCTACGCACCACCATCCTGAGCACGGACGAAGGGTTACAGGTGGTAGTGCCCAACAACGTGGTGCTGAACGAGATCGTCACCAACCGCTCGGCGTCGAACTTGCAGAGACAGGTGATCGTCATACAGGTGCCGAACGCCAGCCTCACCAACACCACCGCCCAGGTAAACGCCGCCCTACGCGATTTTGCTGACATAGTCGCCAGCCCCGCGCCCGTAGTGGCCCTGGAAGGCGTCACCGATGGCAACGCCCGCATGCGAGTCGAGTTCTGGGTGCCCGCCGGTACGCACCTGGACATTACCCCACGGGTGGTGGAAGCCCTGCAAGCCCGCTTCCCCAACGCCAACGTGACCGTCGTATAACGGCGTGCCTGCCGGACCGTAAGGACCCGATAAGTGGACGAGATGAAGCATAGCGCGAAAAGGCTTGGCATGCTGGGTGGGTCGTTCGACCCTGTACACATAGCGCACCTGCTCATGGCCGAGACCGTGCGCGAAGCCCTCTCGCTAGACCTGGTGCTGTTCGTGCCCACGGGCGTGCAACCTTTGAAGCAGGGCCGCCCGGTCACGCCCGCCGGGCACCGCGTGAAGATGCTGGAGCTAGCCCTCCAGGAAAACCCCTACTTCGCCATTTCACGCGCGGACGTAGACAGGGAGGGGCCGTCCTACACGGTTGACACCGTGAGGCAATTGCGGGAGGAGTGGGGAGGTGAGGCGCTGCAAATGTGGTTCATCGTAGGGGCCGATTCGCTCGCCAGCTTCCCACGGTGGCGCGACCCCGCAGGCATATTGTCCCAGACCCGGCTCGCGGTCGTGCGGCGGCCCGGCGTGAGTATAGACATGGCGGTGCTGGAGCAGCGGCTTCCAGGCATCGCAGCCTCCATTGACTGGGTAGATGCGCCCCTGGTGGAGATATCGGCCACGGACATCCGGCAGCGTGTGGCGGCGGGGCATTCCATACGCTATCGCGTGCCTGAAGCTGTGCGGGAGTACATAGTGGCGCACGACCTCTACAGAGGTGTTACAAACGAAGAGTAGAGGGAACATGGAAAGTTTTGGCAGCCACAAGGGAGAGGCTGGATGCTAAGACTCACCTGGAAGCGTTCGGTGCTCGTGCGCAAACCGTCCGGAGAGCTGTTCAATTACACGCTAGAGCGGCTACTGTCCCCGGAGCGCGTGCCAGGTGCCACCAAGATGGAGGTTTCGGAGGGGCCGGTTGGCCCAGGCACGACGGTGCATTGGTCTACCCTACACGACGAGTGGGTGCTCTCCGACTCCCTAGTCATAACCGAGTTCGAGGAGGGAAGGAAGATTTCGACGCGCTTGACCCGCGTTCAACTGCCCGCGCCCGGAAGCACCTCCACGCGCTGGTACGCTAACTTAGAGGCTTCCACCACTACGCTATTCGAGCCTGTACCAGGGGGTACCCGCATGAAAGCGTCGATCCAGCTGTGGATTTCGGGCGCGAGTACGCTCTGGCAGCCCGTCATGCTACTGGCTGACGGCAACACCTACAGGAAGCAGTTCCACAAGAGAATGGATGATATGCTCGACCAGGTGGAAGGTCCGTCCCGTGGGCGCAAAGTAGCGTCATTCATCCGACAGCACTGGTCTGGGTGGATCGTCTTCGCAGCGGTCTTACTGGCCTTGCTGTGGGCGCACGCCTCTTATGCACAATTAGGCATACCCGACGCCTGGTTACAGGTTGTGCGGGTGGTCATCGGCCTCATGGTAGTTGGGGCGCTACTCGGAGGATATTTCATGGCAATCGTGCGCCAAAGCCGCTGATTAGACGGCAACTTCTTCTGAGACGTTTCTGCTGAATGTTGCAACTCTGCGCCGCTCGGCTGCGTACATAACTGTGACAAAACAAGCCATCCGCTTACAGATTACGCACTCCAGGCGATAGTTAGGAGATTCAGTTATGGACAACTACAACCCCGACCCCAATGCAGCGCCGCAGACGGGCAATAACGACCCAAGCGCCACCCGCTATTTCCCTCCCGGTGCGGGCACATTGCCCGCGCCCCAGCAAGATGCAGCCAGTGCCGGTCGTGTAGAGGCCCCGCGCCAGGCTTACGCGCCACCCGTGCCCCCGCAGGCACCCGCAAGCCAGCAACCGCCACAGCAGACATACCAGGGCCAGCCAACACCCAACCAGCAACAGTACCCGTACCCTTACCAGCACGCACAGGGCCAGCCAGGCCAGCAGGTGCCCGGCGCGCAACCCACTAACACCTACGCCCCACCCATAGACAAGCACGACCGCGACCGCACCACGCTCGGCCTGATCCTGATAGGCGGCGGTGTGCTCTTCCTACTCAACCAGCTTTCGGCGTTCGGTAGCTTCGGCAGGATGATACCGCTGCTGATTGGTGCCGGCTTCCTCTACGCCTACTTCAGAACGAGGCAGCCGTACCGCATCGGCTTCCTCATCCCAGGCGCTATCCTGACGGGCATTGGCGTGGGCCAGGTAATCGAGCGCTTCACGTTCTTCAGCCTCGGGGGCGACCTTACAGCCGTGACGCTGGGCCTCGGCTTCTGCTCAATATGGTTCTTCGAGCGCAAGCACTGGTGGTCGTTGATACCGGGCAGCATACTGGTGCTGTCGGGCCTCTCGCAGATGTACCTGATAGGCAGCCTGTGGCCGCTGGTGCTGATCGTTATAGGTGGTTACCTGCTGTACGGCCAGTCCAGGCGTAGGGTGTAAGGGTCAGAATAAGGAATCACGAAGAAGGGGTGGCACTCTGCCACCCCTTCTTCACGTTATAGAAGCTACGATAGGCCGCACTACCCGCAGCAAATCGGCCATCCTGATTTCTAGCGTCACGTCGTTGCGCCCGCTGCCTACCGTCACCACGTCCAGCCCCACAACAGCCTCGTCGTAGACAGCCAGCACCCCCTCGCGCGGAGGGATAGGGGCCACTCCGCCCACCTGGAAACCCAGTTCGACCTCGACTTCCTCCGGCGAAGCCTGCACCAGAGCGCCACGCTTCACCCCCACCGCATCGGCCAGCTTGCGGTAGTCAACCCGGCTGTACGCGCCGAGGGCCACCAGCACCCAGGTAGAAGGCTTCACCCGGAAGGCCATTGTCTTGACCATGCCTTCGATGGGGAAGGTGACATGCTCTTCTATGTCGCGGAGGGTGAGCAGGGGTACGTGGCAGTGGAGGGCGTAAGGTACTGAATGGGAGTCCAGGATGTCCTGGACGGTGTAGTGCGTCATGGCAGGTGCTACGCTACGGCCTGATGGTAGCTATGACAGTGGCAGGTCGGGTTAGCTGCTCATTGTCGAAGGTAACTAATGGCACACCGAGTTGTTTCGCCAGGGCAACATAGATAGAGTCCGCGCCCTTAAGCCCGAAAGTGATTGCTACATCAGTTGCCTCGTCTATAAGTGCCTGGTCCATTCCCTGCAGGCTGAGGTAAGGAAATGAGTACGTGATAGAAACAGCGTTGCGGGCAAAGGCGGCATTCTGTGCGACTCTAGCTATTCCAGAACCTGTTTCTACGGCAAGTATCGAAGGAGCAACAATGTTGCCCCCACCATTGATATGTGCATTTAGCCAGATTACAGCAGACACATGATGAACATCGCCAGGCAGCAGAAAACTGATCCACAGGCTAGTATCAATAACAACAGTCTGCCCAGAAGCAGGCATTGCGGGCGTGATCACAACCTAGCGACGCATATCACTGAGCATTTGCGTAACGTCGGTAGGCCAGGTTACGTGCTTACCAAGTTCCTCTGCAAATGCGTTCAGTTTAGCCAGAGCTGCACGCCTTTCTGCCGCGTCAGGTAGAGCAGGCACCAGCACCGCAACGACATGGCCGTCTGAGACTACTTCAATTATTTCCCCTTGTTGGACCTCACGCACGGCATCGGTTATGGATGCCCCTAGCTCCGCTACCTCTAATCGCTTCATTCTAGTGCTCCTTTCGAAACCGCCCCAGATATGACTCCATTCTAGTCCCCGCATCAACTGCTGTCAACAAAAAGAGGCGGCCC
>JALZHG010000669.1 GCA_030914045.1 Chloroflexota bacterium
TGGTGTGGTGGCCACCGTCACTTCACTGCCTCAGCCCTGGTGCACAGACCTTAACTCGCTGACATACCGAGAAGTAGACACCCACTCGGCACTACCGCAGAGAGGGGTGAGGATGCCAATCGCAGAACACATTGGCGGCCTCATCTAAGCCTAGCCTGTGCCCTTCACTTACAAACAGGGTGCGTCTAGGAGACGTTTTCGTCTCTTTGCGGGCCTTGTCTCAATTCTGCTAGCGAACGAGGAACACACCAATATGCCACCCGGCCATTTCTTGGTCGCCGGGCGGCGGTCTTTTCGTCAGCAGCCAGTGCCAGGGTGGTACATGCTCACGTGGTTTTCTCTGAACTCTGGGTGTGCCATGCAACAGACCAAAGAGGGTTCCATGATCCTTGACCGCTACTCGCACTGGATACCCAGCATGGGAAGGCACGCTGCCGAGGGCATGGACGAAGCCTTGGGACGGTAGTTTACTGCTGACAAAGCCCCCGACACCAATATCGGACGCCTTTCGTTTTCACGGGTTTTGCAGGAAAAACAAAGAGCCGACGAGCGGACTTGAGAACCGCTTACCCCTGCTCCAGCTATGAGTGATGATTCATGTGTTGCAGGGGTTTGCAAGAGCTTGCAAATTCCGCATATCTAAGCGGGTTTCTTTTCCCTGCCTTGCGCTCTGTTGCACCGTATCGCGTTCCCGGTGGTGTCAGAGTGGTGTCAGGAGCCCCTGGATTACGCGTCGCTTCCTGTGCAAACCACACCCGCGGTTAGGATATCTCGGCTCGCTCGATGCGCGAGAAGTCATGGGGACGGGCTGCCCGCACTAGGCTGCTATGAGGCTTCAGGCGGGTTAGCTGAAGCTTGTTCCGAGAAGCACCGGAAGCAACAGCAGCATGGTGGAGACGTTCCCCAGGGCGTGTACGCCTATGCTCACGAAGGCCCAGGGAGCGCCGACAGGACGCTGCGCCGGCGTCTTATAGTGGCATCATGAAGGCAGCTAAGAGGTGCCTCACCGGGGTGGGAGGCGTGCAGCTACGTGGGCTACCGTCCCTTAAGGGCTAACTTTTGTAGGAGCATGTAAATGGACAGAGCTTACCTTCTGTATTGCCGGATCGGCGCCGTCGTGTTCGCCATCAACACCATCTATCCGGTAACGACCAAGTTCCTACAGGAGAGACTGGCGGACGATTGGCTGCACAGCGTCTTGCATTTGTGCTCGGCTCTATTCGGAATCTATGCCGGCTGGTATGCCTCGAACAGCACGCCGGCAGCGCCACCTCGATCTCAAGCTCCCTCGATCAGCAGCGTGCGGAAGCGCAGCCCGGGCGGCTGGGGGTTTGCGGACTTACGCGTCCGCCATCACCCTTCGCAGATCTGCTCGAAGGTCGGTTCAGGAACTCCTACCGTCGGTACCCCCGGAGAGCGCTCCTAGCAACGCGCACGTAAAGCCCAAGAAGTTGAGCGTGTTGCGCGCCGCATGGAACCGGTCCCAGCGCCTCCTTAGCTCTATAAACTCCTCCCTCGAAACCGTCGTCGGGTCCAGCTCCAGTACCCGCCGGTTTATGGGCATGTTGCCGGCGAAGGTAACCGCGAGCATCGCTACGTAGCAGAGCATTCCTACCAGCGTGAAGAAAAAAGAGGGTGAGCGACGATCCCTAACGAGCGAGAGGACCGGCACGAACGAGACGATCGTGGCCGTCATGAAGGGAGGCATGAGCTTACCGAAGCGGCTCGTTATGGCCCGCTCGGTTCTCGCGTGGACCTCGGTGGGCAGCTCGTAGAGCGCCGGGTGGAACCCGATGAAGCCCCCGAATTCGTTGCCAGTGAGCACCCCCGCCAGCAACAGGTTAATAAAACGCGTCGCCTTCAGAGCCATATCCCTGTCCTCCTCTCCACGGGTTCACTTCCTGGGGACGCCCGTAGCGCCGGTGATCAGTACTTTATCTTCTCTTCCTTTCGGCCACCGTTTCAGTGGGGAACGCTGAACTGCTCAGAATTACGGTGCCGTTGTTTCCCGCACCACTGGCGCAGCGTCGTCGTCGGCGCTCCCAGCACCTCGTTCGCTTCGGAAGGGTCGCCACGCTCGCCAACCCGCTGCATCACCCTTATCAGCTGAA
>JALZHG010000670.1 GCA_030914045.1 Chloroflexota bacterium
CTTCTAAAAGCATATGCTCATCGGATACGCCCGCGTCTCAACGCATGACCAAACCCTCCATTCGCAACTAGATGCCTTGAGAAAGCCGGCTGTGAGCAGATCTTCATGGATACGGTCTCTCCCGGGTAGCAAACCTCAAAGGAAAGGCCTTGCGGAGGCTCTCAGCCACCTTAGAGAGCGTGTTTGGTAAGGGAGAGGGTTCGGGGTGATCCTGGTACATTTCGGTACCTGAAAACGCCGTAGGCCACTGATCTTTCGGACAGTTCGCTTGTTTTCGGACGATCTGCCTGTTGTTCATACGGCTGACGAGGACAGCTTGAACCTTACCAAACACGCTCTCTAAGGACCTCCTCGGTGGAGGCCCCTCTGAGGCTGAGGAAAGCCCTCGACACAATCCTCTCCGAGAATGTACAGGATAATAGGCGCCCTGTACTGTGGACCTTTTCCGTCTTTCCTACACACAGACTACTTCAACCCATTGAAGTAGTCTGTTACCGTAGTCAATCTCCCCCACTTTGGTAAAACGGTTCGCGCCCTACATAGCGGGCTAGTACCCAGCTTCTGACACAAACTGTTGTATAAAGACGTAATACTTCTATTTATTGTATTGCAGTCTTTACTTCCTACGGTTATTTTTCTTGCATAGCTTACGTAGGAGGAAAGGAGTGTATGAGAATAATTGCAATAATGAATCAGAAGGGAGGAGCCGGCAAAACAACTACGGCGGTCAATGTGGCTGCTGCGATGGGGGAACTGAACAAACGGGTGCTTCTAGTGGATCTTGACCCGCAGCACTCTGCGACTGACTGGCTGCTTGGTCGTAATGGGGAAGGCAGAGGGGATCGTGGACTTTACGATTGCTTAGTAAGCAATGAAACTATTACAAACTACGTGTACCAAACAAACGCCACTGGGGTTGATCTCGTCCCATCAACGGATTGGATGCTGGGTGTCGATAAGGCGCTCGCTATGGAAGCCGGGGCAGAGGCTATCTTGAAAGAGACATTGGAGGAGTTGCCGAAGGATCAGTGGGACTTTATGCTGCTGGATTGCCCGCCTTCGCTCGGATTTATGTCCGTGTCGGCTCTGGTCGCGACCGATGAGGTGCTGGTTCCCGTTGAGACTGAGTACATGGCGCTATCGGGTCTGGCGAGCCTTCTCAGGAGTATTGAGCGGGTACAAAAAAGACTGAACCCTCAGCTTTCTCTGTCTTCAGTTCTGGTCTGTAAGGTGGACACGCGGAAAAACCTCTCCAAGGAGGTTATGAGCGCATTGCAAGGTCGATTTGAGGGCATTCTCCTGAACGCTGTGGTTCGAGATAACGTCCGTCTTGCCGAGGCTCCATCCTTCGGAGAGCCGATAACTACATACGCTCCCAAGAGCGCCGGCGCTGAGGACTACCGGGCTGTTGCGAGGGAATTGCTCTTAAGGTACGAGAAACTGGAGGAGAATAGTGGAGAGAAGAGCCACGAGAAGCCGCCGCGCCCTCGGAGATGATCCACTCGATGCGGTAATCCCAGGTTCAGGAGAGAACGACAGGGAGCAGGCAAACGCACAAGGTTCTCGGCCTACCTCTACCCGTTCCTCGCGATCGTCGCCAGAGAGAACGCAAAAGACTCGTGCGACCTTTCACCTTCCCATCGATCTGCTAGAGGAGGCTCGGGACGTTGTCTACTGGGTGCCAAGTCTCACTATGGCCAATCTCACTGAAGAGGCCCTGAGAAGAGAGATTCAGCGAATCAAGGACGTGAGAAACAATGGCGAGAACTTCCCAAGTCGGCAAGGCGATTTGAAGCGTGGAAGGCCGGTCACCTGAAAGGTACGTGCGTAGAGAGATCGAGCTACTTTACACCTATAGCCTCGAATAGACGGCTCTGTTACAGTTCAGCGATTAAAAGAGCATAGAAAAAGCGGCGGTCAAATCCTTTTAGCCGGGGACCCGCCGCTTTGGTGAATTCTATCATCAAAGCGCACCGCCGCATGAGCCCTAGGAGGTTGTTGTGGCGGGGAAGCGGAAATTTAGCCGGGTACCCAAAGCCGAAGAGCTCGTTCCTCAGCTTCGCGAGGCTGGTGTCGGCCTGCATGTTCTTCCGACATATCTGTGCTTACT
>JALZHG010000671.1 GCA_030914045.1 Chloroflexota bacterium
CTGAGGAATCGAGATCTCGACCCGCTCGCTGCTCACTATCATCTCGTAGACGCCGGGCGCTACGGCCTCGAACGTGAACTCGCCCAGGTCGTTCGTGGCGGTGGTGGCAATTTCGGAAGATTCTACGAACAACCGGACACCGAAAGTTTCAGGATGAGTACTATTCACGGAGAAGATTCGGCCGTGTATGTCCAGTAGTTCGTCGCGGGGGCGGGGGCGAACGCTTATAACGACGTCGACGGCTTCCGTAGAGTAAGCTAATTGCCGCTGCAACTCAGGTGAGGTGGCCCGCCAGCCAAGTGCTGGCTCTAAGCCACTGTCGAACGTGAGTCTGGCAACCAAACGGTTGAGAAAATTAGGTTGCTGTCTACCCTCTGCGTACGCCTCGAAGCGGTCGGTCAGCGTCTCTCGCACCTCCGGTGGAGGCGAGGCTATGACGGTATCCTCGCTGATCCGGGCGAACGCCCGCAACCAAGCGACCTCCTCGCGCATCGCACTATCGCCAAGCGCCACCTGCCTCTCGACGGCCCGAGCCTCCTCCTCGGAGAGACGGCCCTCCACCCAATCCAACAATTTAGCAAACTGCGGGTCCCCAGAGTCAGGCATGTGCTTGGCCCCCAATGCGCTCTTCTTGTTAGCCTCGTCTCTACTATTAAATGCTCCCACAGTGAAAATAAATACACAATCTCTATCCCCGCCAGGAAAATTCTAGCGTGCGCTAGTCTTCAACGAGCACCTCCCTCAGGCGTTTGAGGCAGCGGGCGCGGGTGGGGCCGATGCTGCCGATGGGCATGCCCAAGCTTGCAGCGACCTCGGCGTAGGAGGAGAGCTCGGGCTGGAAGTAGAGCGCGAGCAGCAGCTGCCGGCACGATTCACCGATCTGCGAGAGGCCCGTGTCGAGCAATTCGGTAAGTTCCCAGTGCTCTATGGAGTCGGCACCGCTCTTGCCGAGGAGCACAGCCCTCGCGGCGAGGTCCGCGCTGTCGAGGTTCTCGCTCGGCATCTCGCGCCGGTTGCGTTTCAGCAAGCGCCAGCTTTGGCGGCGGGCGACGGTGGCGAGCCACGCGCCGAGGCGGCTGTCCTCGGACAAGGTATCCAGGCTCTCGAGCAGGATGGTGAAGGTGTTCTGCGCGATGTCGGCGGCATCATCTCGGGACAGTCCGTATCTCAAGGGGATGGAATACACCAGCCATTCGTACTTGTTCATCGCCTGCTGCCAAGCACCGGCACTGCCTTGTTGGCAGCGCCGGATCAGAACTCGGTCCAGATCAGCTACGGCGCATGCGCTTTCATTTTCATGAGTCCGCACATATTACATCGCTCAGGAGATACACACGCGATTCTTAAACACGCGCTTTTTGAGCTCGTCGATACGTTCTTCACGGTATCTGGTCCGTACTACTCATTCCAATAACGAGTGTAAGGCATCGTCCTACTAGGTTCGTGTTCCGGTATCAGCGTCTTCCCGGGTCGCAGACAGCCGACCGGGTGGTTGCCGATGGCGGAGCATTCGAGGCCGTTACGCACAAGGATCTCCCGTTGTCGCTTTACGTAACCGTCGTCTTCGAGAGCATTGTCCACCTCGAAGTAGTTCTCCCAGCGGGCGAGCTCCAGGCCGTCGTAGCCCATGTCCTTGGCGAGTGGCGCGAGTTCCTCTAAGGGAAAGTCCGCCCACTGGCCGGTAAACAAGGTTACGGATCGTGCCATCTTTCTCCACTCCAATTGCTGTGTGGCGAGCCCGGCTCTGCATCCTCAGCCGTGGTACTCTCCTCGGGCGACTGGCGGGACCTAGGTCTCCAGTCCATCGTCGGGCAGGTGCACGGTACTGCCTGTCTCGGCGGAGCGATAGAGCGCCATGAGCATCTCGACCACGGCAACGCCATCGCGGAATCTCTCCAGCGGTTCTTCACCCTTGCGGAACGTTTCTACCATGTGCCGGTCTTCCAGGGTGTAGCCGTAGGTCGCAGCCTCGTCCTCAAGCACCGGCATCAGGCCCTGCTCGGCGCTCTGCTTCTCGACAAGGTCCTCACCCTCGGCTCCGGTTACGTTCCGCGAAAGGAAGACCTTGAGACCGGTGTTGAGGGTGCTGAACTCCATGGCGTACTC
>JALZHG010000672.1 GCA_030914045.1 Chloroflexota bacterium
CTCTTGGTCCGTCTCTATCAGCGTCGCCCGCGGGCCTTGCTCGTCGTTAGCACTCTCGTCAGGCATTAGCCATCCTCCCCAACCATGTTTCGCCCGCCGCCAATGATCCAGTCATATTAGCGGGCGCGGCTCTATTTACCCAAGTGCCTAGAGTAGATGAAGTCTCCCAATTTCGCCTTTGCAACGTTCTCGGAAGTGCCGCCTGTAGAGCGTGTCTTATCGCTACCCCATCTGAAGCACTTGGTGCGTATTGCCCAGGATGATGATCAATATGTATCAGGGCAGCTGCTTACCTCGAGGATAGTCTAAGATAGTTCTAGAGAGAACTAAAATGCCGATTGATAACATCGAAACGCAACGATTACGTATTCGCTCCTTCCAGAGTGACGACTGGCAAGCCGTGTACGATTACACATCCGACCCAGCTGTCATGGTGCATATCCCTGAAAGGCCATTTACCCCCGAACAAGCCAAGGCGTTCGTTGCCGACAATTTGGGCGAACAGGCGCGCGCCGTTGCTGTCCTCCTCAAGACGGACGATATGCTCGTTGGGCACATGGAGTTTCATCCGTGGTTTGCCCCTCAGACTTATGAGATCGGCTGGGTCTTCAATCGCGCCTATCACGGCCAAGGGTATGCCACGGAAGCCGCCCTGGCATTGTTCCGATATGGCTTTGAAGCTATGCACCTGCATCGGATCATCGCTACCTGTCAGCCCGAGAACGTTGCTTCGTGTCGGGTCGTGGAGAAGCTGGGGATGCGACGAGAGGCCCACTTTCGAAAGTGCATAAGGGGTCCGGATAATGGGTGGTGGGACGAATACTTCTATGCTCTTCTGGAAGAAGAGTGGTTCAAGGCCAATGAGACACAACTAGGAAGGCTGCTGTGAGCATGTTGTCAGGGATGGCCTACGAGTCGATGGCAACGACGGGGGAGACGACGGAGACGACGACTAACACCTGGCCCGCAGCCATTGAAGACTATGTGAGGGGAAGGGCCTTCTTCCCCGTTTCTTGCCCTATTCACCCGAGTGCGTAGAAGGGAAATTCTGCGAACTTCGCCTGTACGGGGTTCTACGAAGTTCTTAAGTAACTCCTCAGAGCAGCCCATTGGAGCGCTGAGTATCCCTTCTGGCTGTGTGGCTAACTAAGAGAGCCGCCACACGGCGGCGCACTCTCACGGGCCTCACGCCAGGACGCATCGCACCCCGATCGCTTCGTTGACGCACCCAAGTGATCGTTACGATAATGTGCCGGATGGGGATGCGCGAGCGCCGCCAGAAGAACGGTTGCGCATCGAAGCAGGCCCGATGCGAGGGGCCGCCGGCTTCCCTTGAGGGCAGTGGCCAGGCATCCGAACGAGGGACACTTTATGAGCAGCGATAGAACACACCAGCCTTCCAGCACGCCTCGGCACAACCTGCCCGCCCCGAGGAGCAGCTTCGTAGGCCGCGAGCCGGAGATGCTGGAGGTCGAACGCCAGCTGGCCCTGACGCGGCTGCTTACCCTCACGGGGGCGGGAGGCTCTGGAAAGACGCGCCTGGCCCTGGAGGTGGCCAGGGACCTCCTCGAAGCCTACCCGGACGGGGTGTGGCTGGTGCAGCTCGCTCCCCTCTCCGAAGGGGAACTGGTGCCCAGGGCGGTGGCCGAGGCCTTGGAGGTGCCCGAGCGTCCCCAAGAGCCGCTCGCCGACACGCTCGCAGACGTCTTGGGTAGCCGGCAGTTGCTCCTCATCCTGGACAACTGCGAGCACCTCTTGGAGGCTAGCGCCCGGCTCGTGGACAAGGTGCTCGACTCCTGCCCGCGCGTGCGCATCCTGGCCACCAGCCGGGAGGCGCTGGGGGTGGAGGGAGAGGTAAGGTGGCCCGTGCCGTCCCTCTCCGTGCCCGAGCCCCGGCGTGAGCACTCATCGGAGGAGCTAGAGAGTTACGAGTCGGTACGCCTGTTCTTAGAGCGGGCCAGGGGGCGTGATCCCTCCTTCTCCTTAAGCCCGCACAATGTTGTTGCTGTGGCCGAGATCTGCAGGAAGCTGGAGGGGATGCCTCTGGCCATAGAGCTGGCGGCGGCTAGGGTGGGCACGCTCTCGGTCGAGCAGATCTCGGAGAGG
>JALZHG010000673.1 GCA_030914045.1 Chloroflexota bacterium
CTGGCGCATTCGCGAACGTTGGCGCGACCGCGGACGCTGGCGGGGATGCAGCCGCAGCCGCGGTCGCGGAGGCCGACGCGGTGAACATCGCCAACGTAACAGGCCTCGACGTCGGTACGGTCAACGCGTGCTTGAACCGCGCCCTTGACGACGATAAGCCCGATAAAGACCTTGACAAAAACAAGCAGGCCGTTGCCGCAGTAGAGCAGTACGGTAAGGATGACGTTATCGTGGCCTCGATTCCCGACAAGAAGGTACTTGTCGACACCGGCGGGATGCCGTTGACCGGGCTCCTGATTGCCGGTCTCTTCTTGACGGCTGCTGGTATATCGCTATTCCGTTTCGCTGGCCGGGACTAACCAGGGACTAAAGTGACGGGGCCCAGGGAGCGGCGTAGATGCTTCTGAAGGTGGGCATGGCCATGATGGCCTTCGCGCTCGCGCTCGTAGCCATCACCGCTGGGGTTACGGTTGCCCTCCGCGACGAACCGGAGTCCGCCATCGCGGCGAAGCCCGCCTCCGAGTCTGCGCCCGAGCCGCTGGTCCGGTCTTACCCTCCAGAGGTGGTGCAAGCTCAACCCGAGCCGCGGTCGAAGCCAGCACCGCGAGATGAGCCGCGGGCGGAACCCAAGCCGAAACCGCAACCCGAGCCCGAGCCGGAACAAGTAGCCCTGCCGGTGACCGAAGACGACTGGCCTACGCCCACGGACGAGGAGCTGCAAGCCGCCAATGAACCCCGTCACTATGACCTGCCACCCGGGGCGATAATGGGCCTCACCATAAAGGCCATAGACCTCCACAACGTCCCGGTCTTCAACTCGGATAGCGAGAGTGCTCTCTCACAGGGCGTCATACACGAACCCGAGACTTCCCTTCCCTGGTCCAACACCCCCCAGAGAAACGTGTACATCGCCGGCCATCGCCTCGGCTATTACGGTACCCTGAGTCGGCTCGTCTTCTATAACCTCGACAAGCTGCATAAAGGGGACCTGATCGTCCTCAAGGACCGCGACGGCAAGGCTTACAGGTATCGGGTGAGCGAGACGTTCGTCACCAATCCTAGGGACGTCTGGGTGATGGGGCAGGTGCGTGGGAGGGACATGGTGACGCTTCAGACCTGCACCCCGTACCCGACCTTCGACAAGCGCCTGATCGTGCGCGCCGACCGTGTCTAGCGTCGCTCCGTACCGCCAGGCGGATCTGCCTGTCGGTGGTCCCGCGTCGCTCAGATACGAACGCACCAGCTGTGCCTCCTCTCAACGCTCCTTGTCGGGCCAGGGGCGCTGTCTCCTCCCGGCATGTACAATGCACCCGATTAGTAGTTGACGACTGGTGGAAGGGGGACATGCAGCATCGAGGCGTGGTGTTATCTCGTGGCCTGATCTTCTTCTGTATCGCATCCTCGTTCGTGTTGGGGCTGTTCGTCGTGCCAGCGATAGCCCAGGACACAGGCGCTGGGCCGCCAGCGGGTACGCCCGTTACCGCGAGCAACCCTGACAACCCTTCAAGTCCCCCTGACCTCGTGACGATCTCTGCTCAGGGTTGCAGGGTTTCGGAGGGCGCGTCGGTGACACTCGAAGACGGAGACGGGACTACGGCCCGGTTCGTCGACGGGCAGCAGGGCATCGAGATAACGGCGAGAGGCAATCAAATCAGCATACAAGGCCCGAACGATGACTTCATCGGGGACCACGCCGTCGAGACATCAGATCCGGGTTTCGACACTGACGGGGACTACGCTGTGGTAAGCACGACTGACATCAGCTGCCAAGGCACCGATACTAATCAGCAACCCACGGATGACAACATCGGGGGCGACAACAACGCCAACGCGGCACAAGACCAGTCCAATGCGGCAGACGCCCAGTACGCCGACGACGTCATCAAGGGTACGATCCCCGACAAGAAGATCCTGGTCGACACGGGCGGTCCCATCTTGCCCATGATCGGTGGTGTGATCCTGGCCATAGGGCTCGTTGGACTAGGGATCTTTTTGCTGCGGAGGACGTAGGCCGTGGGGATAGGCAGGCCGCACTATCCCCAGGTCCGGCGGGCGTCAGAAGGCTATGCTGCCTGGTCTTCCATCTCCTCGGAGTAGCTGCCGG
>JALZHG010000674.1 GCA_030914045.1 Chloroflexota bacterium
AAGCACTGCCGTGTCTCTGCCCATTAGAAAAGTCACTTTGTGTCCTCATTAGAGGTGTCACCCTGGTCGGTGTAGGTCAGGGCCGTTGCTGTCCTTCCCTCTGTTCGCGTTTCTGGCTCGAGCCGCGCCGGTGAGCGGGTCTGGGTTGCTCGTCCGTGCGGCACTCTTGCGTCAGCCCACTTTGAACAGGCCTGCCGCCTGACCTCGTCGGCTCGGCGCTCTCTTTGACCGGCTCATGTCGAGGTCCCTCTGCCGCTCGGCGATATAGGCCAGCACAGGCCCCAGCCGCTTGTTCTCCACGACGGCCGCCTGATTGACCCGCTGGCGCTTGTCGAACACCCGATAGGGCAGCTCACGGCCCTTGTGCTTGATCGCCAGACGCCCGTCCGGGTCGTCAAAGACTGTCACGCGCTGACGAGCGAGGGGACGCGTCACCTCGTTCGGCTCCAGGATGAACAGCGTCTGGTCATCCTGCAGCGTTAGGCTCTGCGTGACCGTCCGCTCCTCCCTCCAGGCGAACACCTCGTCGAGATGGTCCCGCTCGGTCAGAGGTCGATGGGCATTGCGGTCGCTGAACGGGGCCTTCGCGAACCTGGCATTGTGCGCCTCCAGGAAGCCCGGCAGGAACGCATTGCCCGCCTCCAGCGTATCGATCCCGGCCAGCCGCAACTCCTTCACCAACCTGTCCTGCAGAGTGCCAAAGCAGCGTTCGACCCGACCCTTCGATTGGGGCGCGTTGGCACAGATGATCTCGATAGTGAGTTGGTCGAGCGCCCGGCCGAACTGGGTCATGCCGTCGCCTCCGGCTGCCTCCCGCTTGTTGACCCGGAAGATGGCGTGCTTGTCGGAATAGAACGCCACCGGCTTGCCATAACGCTCCAAATAGGCCCGCGTGGCCCTGAAGTAGTCAAAGGTCGACTCCGTCGCCACAAAGCACGCATGCATGATCCGGCTTGTGGCGTCATCCACGAAGGCGAGGAGGGTGCATTGCGGTCCCCGGTCCTCGAACCACCCGTGCTCAGAGCCGTCGATCTGGATCAGCTCGCCCATGCCCGCGCGGCGGTAGCGGGGCTGGTAGACCCGCGGCAGACGCTGCTGGCGATCCTTCCAGATCCCGTCCGCCCGCATCCACTGTCTGAGCGTCTCAACACCAAGCCGCAGATGATGGCACTCGGCCAGCTTCTCGGCCGCGAGCGTCGGCCCAAAATCCGCGTAGTTGGCCTTGATCAGCGCCAGGGCTTCGGTCCGCACGGCGGCCGGATGGCTGCGGTTGCTGGGACGGCCCCGTCGCCTTGAGGCCAAGGCTGCCGGCCCATCCTGGCGGTAGCGCTTGGCGAGGCGAAACACCTGCCGGCGCGTAAGCCGCATCAACCCTGCCGCTTCACTCACCGTGATCTGCTTCGTGGAGAGGTCCCGCAGCACCTGCATCCGGTCGAGTTCCTTGCTACTCATCGTGATCACCGTCATCAGCTGTGAGCTCCTCAACGCACTCCGTCGAGGGTGACATCTGAAACGGTGACACGGGTGACTTCTCTATCCGGGTGCTACAGGCGCCCTTCTCGTAAGCCCGTTTATGGAACCGCTCTCTATCAATTCACCCAGGTATTGGAGTAGAATTGGTCTTGGGCCACTCCGATCCAGGTGATCGCATGAGGCGGCGCGAGTTCATTTGGCTTCTCAGCGGTGTGGTGGTGTGGGCCGTCACAGCTCATGCGCAGGGCGACACGCGGGTGCGGAAGCTGAGAGTGGGATGGCTGGTCGTCGCCCCCAACCCCTTCACCATCCACTTCCGCCGTGGCATGGCCGAACTCGGCCATATCGAGGGCGTCGACTATGTGCTGGAAGAGAGCAGCGCGAACAGCCGGATCGATCTCTTGCCCAAAGCCGCGGCCGCGCTCGTCGAGAGCGCAGTCGACATCATCGTGGCGGTCGGGCTCGCGGCCGGGATGGCGGTGGCGAAGATCACGCACTCGATCCCCATTGTGACGTTGTCTCCCGACCCGGTCCGCGCCGGCTTGGCGAACAGTTTCGCCCGGCCCGGCCGCAATGTGACCGGAATTGGCATCCTGAACAACGACTACGCTCCCAAGTGGCTCGAAATCTT
>JALZHG010000675.1 GCA_030914045.1 Chloroflexota bacterium
CTCTCCATCCTGGTCAGGTTGTGGTGATGGACAACCTTGGGGCTCACAGGCCAAAGAGGGTAAGGGAGCTCATCGAGGCGAGGGGATGCGAGCTCATCTACCTGCCATCCTACTCCCCCGACCTCAATCCCATAGAGGAAGCCCTCTCAAAGGTTAAGCACATCCTAAGGAAGGTCTCAGCCCGCACCAAGGAGACCCTGATTGAGGCGATGGGTCGAGCATTGGGAGCGGTGAGCGCTCAGGATGCACGAGGGTTCTTCGCCCACTGTGGCTACCGCATCCCGGCGCAGCAACTATGAAAGGCGCTGTGAGAATTCTCCTTCTACTCAGTTGGGTGAATAAAGAATAGAAAGAGCCGGGGCCATCGAGCGTGACCCCGCTCCGACGGTCGTGGCCCTGCGCTAAGTTAGGTCCTGTACCGTGGCGCTTGGAGACTGCGTCTTTACGAGCTCTATGCCGTGTTCGCAGTCGTCCTTGTCACGGTAGCTCTCACCAGAGTCGGCATGATCTCGTTGTTATTCGCACGCAAGCGCCAACGGAACTCACCCGGATTATTCTGGTCCTCGTAGATCTCGAATTCGGCCATCCGATCCCACCTCATTTTTCACTTTAGAACCAACCTTCGAGGCGCCATCCGCGCGAAGAAAACAGCGGAACGAAGGCGGAGGGGATAAACAGCCGATCTTCCGGGTTGAGAATGCGGAAGTAGCTCTGCGGGCGAAGAATCACATCATCATTGCGGCTCAGATCAATAACGGCCCGAGTGGGCAATTCGCGCCGCCCCAGATAGCGTACCTCGAATGCCTCAAAGCGGAGTGGATTTGCCGGATCGAAGACGCCGCTTCCGTTGGCGCGAGCCTGGCGGACAAACGCGCGCGCCTGTTGCAGTTCCTGGGTTGATTCGGCAACGTCGCTGGCGGTCCCCGGCTCGATGACCGCCTCAAGCAGAGACGCCTCGCGGAACGGATCGACGTTTGGCCAGATGAAATACGGCAGCGCCGCGCCCGCTTCGAGCATTCGCTGGTTGTAGGAAAGGGGGCGCGGGCCCGGGTTGTTGGCGTCGGGCTGGTTCCGGTTGATGAAAGCCAGGAAGCGTCCGAACTCGTCGAATACCTCGAACGAGAAGGCAAGGAAGTAGCCAAACGTATCAAGGTCCTGCCCGAGCGCGGTCATGTCGGACTCGACCAGCGCGAGCAGCGCTTGCTTGGCGTTGTCGGCGTGGCGACGATGGTTCGCGCCAGCCCCGGGGCCGATGCGGGTGCGCAAATGGTCGGCGAGAGGCGCGTCGAGAGGCAACGGTCCGAATTGCGGCAGGAACGGATCGGTGAGGTAGGTATCCCATTCCGGGGAATCGAGACGCTGTGCGCCCCCCGGGATAGGTAGTTCGAAGCTTTTTTCGGGCGTATCGATGCCGAGGAAACGGACGCTGCCACTACCCGCGACGTGAACGCCGATGGTATCGCCGTCGGGGAGGGAGGCGTCGAGCGATTGCGGCTGACCGTTTGCATCACGCCGGATGGACGTGACGGCACGCGGTATGCCGTTCGTGGTGAAGAACGCATTGGCCATCGTCAGGAACCCCCTTGCCCCTGCCGATCAATGGCTCCGGCGACTCCTGAGCCGACGATGATCACGTCATAGTGGTCGTCATAGTGGTTAGACATAAGGCCCTCCTGGTTTAGGTCTAGTGAGCAGGTCTCGGCTCCTGCGTCCAGTAGCCGTGCGGCTGATCGGAAAACCCGATCGGGTGCGCCTTGATGACCGACCAGACGTGACCTCTCTCGAAGAAGCCGCCGTCCAGGTGTGGGGCACGTGGGTCCTTCTCCACTGCGGTGAACTGCGAGAAGTACCAGATGTTCACGATCTGTTTGGCAACGAACTCGTTGTTCTTGAACGCCTCGGTTTCGCGCAGATCGGCTAGAAGGTTGTCATCTATCGGAGGCTTCGGATCGGCTTCGGCCAAAGACTTGTAGGCGTTTAGCAGCTCCGGGAACTTCCCCGGGAACGTCCCGAGCAGTCGCCGAGCATACTCTCTGGCGATTGGCCCATTGAGAGCGCGATCCTCCTGGTAATTCACTAGTTGATCATAGAGACCTGTCAAGAG
>JALZHG010000053.1:0-5884 GCA_030914045.1 Chloroflexota bacterium
ACTCAGCACCCCTTCCATGCGGCTTTCGCGGTAACGTTACTAAGGTTGGTTATATGAAGCAAACACCAGGCAAACAGAACAACCAAAAGAGTCTGACGCTGTACGCGGTGCTACAGACGCTGACGCTGGTCCTGACGTGGGGCTGGTTCGCGGCCCTATGGTCGGTCGCGATTGTGTTGTTTACGCTGCAAGACCTTGAATGGTGGCTGTTGGTCGCCTCGGCCTGTGCGGGGCTTTACGGCTTGCGACCCAACCTGGAGCGCGCCATTGACGCCGCCTGGCTGAAGGGCATCAGCGACTCGAAGGCGTTGGGCGAGAGGTTCGCCCAGATGAAGCCCATCAAGCGCCGCGTGGCTATCATCTTCTCACTCGTCACGCTGGGTCTCCTCACCCTGCTGCTCGTCCTCTACACGTTCGCGTTCAACGGCCTGGTAGCACAAGCGTAAGAGGAAGAGCCGCACTCACGCCTCCTGCCACCCGTAACCTCATCACGTTTGGCGTTTCAGGAATCCTTCTCCATCTCGCTGGCAAGCAGAATCGCTTCGGCTATGTCGCGCATGGGCTTGCGGCTGTCCATGCTGCGCTTCTGGATGCGGCGGAACGCCTCGCTCTCAGAGAGGCCGAAGCGGTCCATCAGCAGGCCCTTGGCGCGCTCTACCACCTTGCGCGCCTCCATCGCGGACTTGATGTCGCCAAGCTCCTTGCCTAACTGCTCAAACTCGCGGAAGCGGGCGAGCGTTACCTCGATGGCAGGGCCAAGCTGCGCCTCGCGGAAGGGCTTCACCAGGTAGCCGATTACGCCCGCCTGGGTCGCGCGCTGCACCAGGTCAGGCTCGCTGTATGCCGTGAGCAGCAACACCGGCGCTATGCTCTCCTGGGTGAGCGTGCGGGCGGCTTCTATACCGTCTAGCTCCGGCATGCGAATATCCATAATCATCAAGTCGGGCTGCAAGTTGCGCGCGAGGTCCACGGCGTGCTTGCCGTCCGCTGCCTCTCCAACCACGTTGTAGCCCATGCCCGACAGCATCTCCCGCAGGTCCATACGGATGATCGGGTCGTCGTCGGCAATTATTACTTTGGTCTGTGCTACTGCCACGGCAGTCCCCCATAGAAGAAGTTCGATAGTAAAGCCCGAAGCGCGGTTGCTCACTGCGTCGGGCAGTACATTATAGAGGTCCGAAAGCTACACCGTCAATGGCGGGTAAAGCATATTGCGGTCCAGGCGGGCCGCTTCCTACCCGCGGAACAAGTTTTAGGCTACACTTGGGGCTACTAGCACATAAGCAGGAGGAAGATGCGAATGCAAGTACCGCAAGACAGCGCCGAGTCCGGCACGTTGCATATTGACGCGCTCTGGCGGGAGGCCGAGGGCCTGCGCGAGCCTATGATAGATTTCACGCAGCGGCTAATTCAGACGCCGAGCCTACCCGGCCAGGAGGGGGCAATAGCCCAGGTCGTCGTCGCGGAGATGCAGGAACTTGGCTATGACGAAGTGCGCATTGACGAAGCGGGCAACGTCATTGGGCGGGTCTGCGCCACAGCCGCAGAACCGGGCGCGGCAACGTCCAGCATCATGTTCAACACACATATCGACCACGTGGACGTGGGTGACCACGCCAACTGGCCCTTTCCCCCGTATGAGGGTGTAGTCACGAACGGAGAAATATGGGGCCGAGGGGCCAGCGATTTGAAGGGGTCGCTGGCGTGCCACGTCTATACGGGCGCGCTGCTCAAGCGTTCTGGGCTGCCCCTACCAAACGACGTTTACGTGGTAGGCGTGGTGCAGGAGGAACTGGGCGGTGCGGGCAGCGCGGTATTGGCCGAGAACTTGCAATGTGACTACGTGGTCATCGGCGAGCCGTCCTACAACAAGATCGCGCTAGGACACAGGGGCCGCGTCGAGATCGTGGTGACAATCACAGGCAAATCGGTGCATGCAAGCGTACCGAACACCGGCATCAATCCGTTATATTCGATGTCGAGGTTCCTGCAAGCTATCGAGGGCGTCACGTTCGAGCCAGACCCCGACAACCCCGACCTGGGGGCCACTTCAATCGCGCCGACCCTTATCACCACGGACCAGACGAGCAAGAACGTAGTCCCAGGCCAGTGCACCGTCATCCTGGACGTGCGCAACAGCCCCGTGGACAGCGAGGCGCAGGTGCTGGCGCGGGTGCGTGAAGTGCTGCAAACTTCGCTCCAGGACGGGGCCACCGGGACCGCTGACGTGCCCGACCTGGTGCTTACCACATATACGGGCGTCACTAGGATATTGCGAGGGCATGGGGCGTTTGGGCTGTCGGCTGATAGCCCGCTCACCCGAGATGTGCTGAGGATTGTGAGCGCGGCGCTTCGGCGTGAGGTGCCGACGCAGATGTGGAAGTTCGCCACCGACGCCGGGTACTTCATCAACAAAGGCATGGAAGTAATCGGTTTCGGCCCTGGTTACGAGCACGTGATTCACACTGTCGAAGAGCGGATTTCGATTGACATGATGGTAGAGGGCATGGTGGCCTGTGCGGCGCTGGCCCTGGAGCTGAGAGGAGAGCAGTAAGGGATGAGGTTCGATCTAGACACCGAGATCAGGTACCCGACTGGAGAGCGCGCGGGCGTGTTGCGTCACGTCATGGTAAACGAAGACAACGAAGTGGTAGAAGTGGCTATGGCTACGGACACATTGGTGTCGCGCACCGTGCGGGTGCCGGTGAGCGCGTTGAGTGAAGCACCGGGCGAGGTGCTGACTATCAACCTCACCGACCAGGAACTTGATGAGCTGCCCAGCTACACCGAGGAACGAATGCCCGCCGTGCCCGAAGGCTGGCAGTTCCCGGAGGACAACGCCCCCGGCTCCGACGTATTCCCGGCCACAATGCTGCAACCTATCATCCCCATCGTTGAGGTGCCCGACATACCGGAAGATGAGCTTTCCATCGGCCAGGGCACGGAGATCGCGTGCCTGGACGGGCGTTGGGGCATAGTGGACGAAGTGCTCACAGGCGACGACGGCCAGGTGTATGCGCTTGTGGGCCGTCCCGACGCGGTGGATGAGTTGGACCGGGTGATTCCCGTGCAGCTTGTGCAGCAAGCCGATGCCGGACAGGTTACCCTCAACTGTACCCTGGACGACCTACCCACTTACACGCAGCCCCTGGAAGGCGAGCGTGAAGAGCCGGACCTGTAGGCAGTGATGTCCCAAATCCCCGTCGTCCCGCAGCAATCTCAAGGCTTGCAAGACCCAACAAAACTTACCCAGCCGATACCTCTGGTCTCGAGCACGGCCAGGGCGCGCCCCACTATCGAGGTACGCAACGTCAGCAAGGTGCTGGGCGGCAACACGGTAGTCAGCGACCTGGACTTCGAGGTGCAGCAGGGGGAGATATTCGGCTTCATAGGCCCCAGCGGCTCCGGCAAGACCACCACTATCCGGCTGCTGACCGGGGTATACACGCCCACCACTGGCGAGGTAAACGTGATGGGCGTGGCCCCCAGCCACCCCAGCAGGCGAGTGCAGGAGCACTTTGGCTACATGCCCCAACTGTTCGTGCTCTACCCCAACCTCACCGTGCGGGAGAATCTTTCTTTTGTCGCGGAGCTCTATGGCATGGGAAGGTTCGCGCGCAACCGGCGGGTCAAGGAGCTGCTGGAGTTCGTAGAGCTATACGATGCCCGTAACCGGCTGGCCTCAGACGTGTCCGGCGGCATGCAGCGCCGCATCGAGCTTGCTGCCTCCCTGCTTCACAATCCCTCCCTGCTGTTCGCGGACGAACCGACAGCGGGTATCGACCCGGTGCTCCGTGGCAAGTTCTGGGAGGAGTTTCGGCGGCTGCGCGACGAGGGCCGCACCCTCTTTATCACGACGCAGTACGTGGGGGAGAGCGAATACTGCGATAGGGTCGGCGTCATCCGGGAGGGCCGCATTGTCGCGGTTGACACGCCCATAGGACTGCGGAGGCGCGCCTTCGGTGGCGACATAGTTGACGTGGTCGTGAACGGTCTGACCATTGCCACAGTACAGGCGGTGGAGGAACTGCCAATCGTGAAGTACGTGCAGCCCGTGTCCAGGAACGAGATACGGGTGAGCGTGGGGGAGGCGGGGCCTGCTATTCCAGCAATTCTGGAGGTGCTAAGCTCGCAGCAAGCCGAGGTAAAACGCATCGAGGAGTACCGGCCCAACTTCGATGAGGTGTTCATCCAGCTTATGGAGCAGGACGAGGCGGCCCGCGCGGAGCAAGAGGCTGTGGCCCCGGCGGGGACTCCCCATGTCTAGGTTCTTGAAGCGCTTCATTCGCGCCGGAGCCTTCATCAGCAAGGAATTCAATGAAGTCCGCCGGCAGCCTAGGCTTATCCTGGCTCTGATCTTGGGACCATTCTTGATCCTCTTCCTGTTTGGCATCGGCTACCAGGGCGAGACAAACAACCTCAACGCGCTGGTGGTAGTGCCGCCCGGCGAACAGTACTCACGCGACGTGGCCGAGTACCGCGAGATGACCGGCAATCAGCTAAACGTGACTGCGGTGTCCACCGACCTGAATGAGGCGCTGGAACGTCTCAGACGCCGCGACGTGGACATCGTAGTGGTCGTGCCTGGGGACGCCGCTCGGCAGATTTCGTCCGGCGCTCAGGCCAGGCTGCCGGTCTACTTTAACGAGGTGGACCCGTTACGCCGCGACTGGATTACCTACCTTTCGTTCCTCTACACCAACGAAATCAACAAGAACACCGTGGCGGCTGTCGCGAGCCAGGGGCAGGCAGGGGCTGGCGACTTGCGTTCGGCGCTTGCCCGCATGCGCAACTCTCTGGCCGCCGTCGAGGACCGCGTGCGCAACGGCCAGATGCAGGAGGCCAGCGAAGAAACGCAGCGGATGCAGGGCAACAGCACCAACGTGCAGTTAACCGTCGTGTTGCTGGCACAGTTGCTGGCCTCCGAGAACGCCGTTGTCAAGCCCCCGGAGTCGCAGGACCCCGAGCAGGTGAACCTCGCTAACGGCGGGGAGGCTGCGGGCCAACTCTCCGAGGACCTACGTGACCTCAACGAGGAGCTAAACAGTCCCAATCCCGACCGTGCGCGGCTGTTGGAACGCATAGGGCGCGTGCGGGCGGACCTGGACCGCATGGACGCCCTCACCCAGCAGTTCCAGTCTATCAACCCCCTGGTGCTGGCCGCGCCTTTCTACCCGCAAATCGAGAACACCGCTCCAATCAAACCGAGTTTCACCTCGTTCTACGCACCAGGGGTGCTTGTGCTCATCCTGCAGCACATCGCCATCACCCTCACCGCGCTGTCGATGGTCAGGGAGCGGCTGCTTGGGACGGTGGAGCTTTTCCGCGTCTCGCCAGTCAGTCCGCTGGAGATTCTCACCGGCAAGTTCGCCGGTTTTCTCCTGCTCCTGGGCGGCATAGCCTCGGTGCTGCTCGTAATGATGAGCAACAATTTGGTCGTCGGGGGTGTCCCGCTCAGCCTGGGGGTGCCCATCCTGGGTGACTGGTTGTTACTCTTCTTCAGCATCGTGCTGGTAATCTTCGCGTCTGCAAGCCTGGGCCTGCTCATCGCGACCGTATCCAAGTCGGAGAGCCAGGCCGTGCAGATATCCATGCTCGTGCTGCTTGCGTCGGTCTTCTTCAGCGGCTTTTTCCTGCGACTGGAGGCGCTGTGGTGGCCTGTGCGCGCCGTTTCTTACGCCCTGCCGGTCACATACGGGGTGTCCAGCCTACAAGTCATCATGTTGAGAGGTGGAGTGCCCAGCCCGGCGGCCTGGGTGGGAGACGTACCCTTCCCCGCCGTGCTGCTCTCGCTTTTCACGCTCGGACTGCTGTTCGCGCTCATCGGGTACCTACAGTTCAGGCGCAGCTTCAAACAGCAGTAGCTCCAACGGAGTACACAGGA
>JALZHG010000053.1:5894-29535 GCA_030914045.1 Chloroflexota bacterium
CCCCCTTCTGTATCCCATGAAGCAAAACTATGGAGCCGTGGTAGGCTGCATAAAGTTCTCAACGCTCCAGCCCGTGAGGTCCGGGTTCTGTGGGTTGAAGCGCGTAATCTGCCACCAGGTAAAACCATCAGCCGTTTCGGGACCACCTACCACCAGGGCTTTAGTGCCCCTGGGCAGACCCGTGATGCGGCTGCCCTGCCGTGTGGGTGCGGACCGCACGACCAGGCCCTCCGCCGAGGTAACCTGTATCCAGACGTCCTTTCCTATTGCACCCGGCGGCACGGCCGCCTGCGTAGGCCCAGCAGTTGCGGCAGCTGTCGGTTGCGGTGGGGTAGTGGCTGTGGGGTCACCGAAACCGGTAGCTGTGGCAACCGGCACGGTCGCGCTCGACAGTACCGGCACGTCGGGTGTGTCCAGGGCCGCGCGCGACCGGAGCACAAAGAACCCGCCCACGCCTATTGCGACCACCGAGAGAAGCAACAGAGCCATCCACAGGGGCGCTCGCACATACGGGAGCGGCATTGTCCAGATTGTGGGGCGACGTTGGGCGCGAGGCTTGCGCTTTGCGCCTACCCTAGCTTGGTTTCCAGTCGCTGGCTGCTGAACGGCCTCAGGGCCTTCAACTTCCTCGATTTGCTGAGTGGCCCTCGGGTCGTTGGTCCACGGCGTTTCCTCGTCCAGCAGGTCGTCCTGCTCGGTGAAAATCGACAGAGGGGAACGCTTGCGAGTGGCGTCGAGTGTGAGCACCTGCCCAGGGGGCGCTTCGACCGGCTCGGCGGGCTGTGCGGCCCGGCCCCGCGCCACCGGGTTGCCTGTCGCCGGGGTGTTCTCACTCACAGGCCGCCTGTTGCCCTTGCGGTCCACCTGCTCCAGCGGCACAGAGGGGGCTATCCGGGGCCTGCTGGTCTGCTCGCCCTGCCCCCCGTTCGCGTTTGCCAGCCGGGAGGTATCGAGCGGCTCCCAGTAATCGATGAAGGTGCGATTGCAGGCAAGGCTGTCGGCCTCAACCAGGTGGTTGGTGTTGCGGTCGTAAAGCAGCGGGTTACGGCACCAGCCCTTACGCCACAGCGGCGAAGCCTGGTAGTGTCTGCACGTGCTACATTTACGCTCGCGGTTCCTGGCAGGGATCAAGAGTCTGCCTCCTCTAGGCAACAGGTTTTGAGGCTGGGCTGGCCCCAAGCACTATACCATTTTAGCAATGCCGGGTCAACCAAGATGCGGCTTTGTAAGGTGATCAATTGCAACTCCAAGTTGCGACATTAGCCAACCCGTAGCTCACTCCTTTTGCCAATCCTCGTAAAGGTAGTAATTTGCCGCCGCTGCCGCCATCCCGCCCTCGTGTACGGCACTGGTTACCTGGTGGTTGTTCAGCTTGGTCACGTCGCCCGCCGCGTATACCCCACCCACATTGGTGCACTGCTCGGCGTCCGCAACTATGTAACCGTGCTTGTCGAGGTAGACCCCAAGCTGTTTAGCTAATTGCGTATTTGGCTCAATCCATTGAGCCACAAACACCATCTCAAGTTCTAGTTCTGTTCCATTATCGAGCCTGATCTTCTCAAGCTGGCCCTTGCTACAGCTGAATAGATTGCAGCCGGAGTCGTGTGTCTCAATACCGTGCTCATGCAGTAGCTTCATTTTACCTTCATCGAGGTTGAATGGCTCGTCCCAGGACACCAGGGTGATGTCTTCGGTAAACACCTTGAGCTGCAGGGCCAGAGAAGCCGCCCGCTCGTTATGCCCCAGCACAACGATCTTCTTCCCGGTTGACTCGTAGCCGTCGCAGATGATGCACCAGAACATTGACTGTCCGATGCATTCCTCGCTACCCTCGAACTCTGGGAACCTGTCTTTCACACCCGTGCACAGGATAAGGGTGCGAGCGCGCACAGGACCTCTGGTGGTTTCTACCGTGAAGACACGCTCCGGCCCTTCTTCGCCCACGTAACTAGCCCCGGTTGCCCTTGCGAGTAAGAAGCGGACACCAAAGCGGGCGGCCTGCTTCTCGCCCACATCACGCAGGGCTGTGGCGTGTATGCCATCCACGAAGCCCAGATAGTTACGGTTCAACTGTTGCCAGTTTGAGCGGCCTTCGTCGTTATCTACCACAACGACGCTACGCCGCATGCGGCCCATGTAGACAGCGGCTGACAGACCCGCCGGACCGCCACCTATCACCGCACAGTCGTACGTCCTGCTATCGAACGCCTCTTGCTCCTCCACAGCCTCTTCCGGCTGGACTTCCCCAAGCGCCTCTCGCACTCCACCCAATACGCCCATGACACCTCCAAACGATCAGTAATAGCTCAGTTGTTGGAAGAAGACAATTAAACTGTCAAGAGTTGTGCCAGTAAGGAAAAGGGGATCCGGCAAGCTCACCGGACCCCCTATTGTAGCAGTTCGATGCGCTGCCTGGTTAGAGTTGCTTCACAGAAGCCACCAGCGCCTCGGCCATCTCTTTGGCGTCACCGAAGAGCATGCTCGTCCTGTCCTCGTAGAAAAGCTCGTTCTCGATGCCGGCGAAGCCACTCCGCATGCTGCGCTTCATCACGATGACGTTCTGAGCCTTGTCTACGTCCAGGATTGGCATACCGTAGATGGGGCTTTTCGGGTCGTTGCGAGCGGCGGGGTTCACCACGTCGTTAGCGCCGATGATGAGGGCTACGTCGGTGCGCGAGAACTCGGGATTGATGTCCTCCATCTCGAACAGTTGGTTGTAGGGCACGTCGGCCTCGGCCAGCAGCACGTTCATGTGGCCCGGCATGCGGCCCGCCACCGGGTGGATGGCGTACTTCACGGTAACGCCCTTCCCCTGTAGTATATCGGCAAGCTCCCGCACGGCGTTCTGAGCGCGGGCCACAGCCATGCCGTAGCCGGGCACGACCACCACCTGATTGGCGTAGGCCATCAGGGTGGCTGCGTCGTCCACGCCAAGCTCGCGCACCGACTTACCGGCCGCACTCGCCCCGCCGCCCACGTCCACGCCCGCCGAGCCAAACGCTCCGAATATGACGTTCGTGACCGAGCGGTTCATAGCCCGGCCCATGAGCACCGTTAGCAACATACCCGAAGCGCCGACAAGCGCGCCCGCGATGATGAGCACAGGATTGCTGAGAACGAAGCCCGTGAAGGCCGCCGCCATACCCGTGAACGAGTTGAGCAGCGAGATAACCACCGGCATGTCAGCCCCACCGATAGGAAGGACCAGCAGCACCCCAAGTACGGCAGCCAGTGCAATCAGTCCAATTAGCGCCAACTGGTTCGGCGCGATGATGAGCCACACGCCAAGCCCAATTGCGCCTAACGCGAGCACCGCGTTCACGATCTGCTGGCCCGCGTAGGTAATCGGAGCGCTGGATATCCAGCCATACAGCTTGGCAATAGCGATGATGCTGCCGGAGAAGCTCATCGCGCCGATAAGCACTCCCAGCACGGTGCTGATTGCTACGTCTAGGTCGGGGGTCAAGCCTCTATTGATGATCTCCAGGAACTCGACGGTGGAGGTGAGCGCGGCGGCCCCGCCACCCATCGCGTTGAACAGCGCCACCATCTGCGGCATCTCGGTCATCTGCACCGAACGCGCGAGGAAGAAGCCTATTGCGCTTCCTATGGCTATACCAACCAGGATGAACAATACATTCTGGATGCTGCTGCTGAAGAAGGTCGCCACCACCGCGACGGCCATACCGACCGCCGCCACCCGGTTGCCGTTACGCGCGGTCTTGGGGGAGCTTAGCCGCCTGATGCCGATGATGAAGCAGGCGGCGGCGACAATGTAAGCAAGCGTAAGATAGACGTCTGTGGAGGGTGTGAGGCCCAGCCAAGAACGCTGCGCCGCCTCCGACTCCTGGAACAAGAGCCAGGACACTGGGTTGAACATAGGTTACTTCTTACCTCCGGCGTCGGGCCTCTTCGACTTGAACATTTGGAGCATGCGGTCTGTGACTACAAACCCGCCGACCACGTTCCCCGCCGCAAAAATCACCGCCACAAAGGCCAGGATGGTCACGAGCAGGTCCTGGTTGGCAAGGCCCGCCACCACCATCGCGCCCACAAGCACGATGCCGTGAATAGCGTTGGTGCCAGACATGAGCGGGGTGTGTAGCGTGGTGGGCACCTTCGAGATTAGCTCGATACCCAGGAACACCGCCAGGATGAAGATGGTTATGCTCCCGAAGAATAGGCCAAGCTTCTCCTCGACCGGCATGCCAGTGCGCTCGGCGGCTTGCGCGACCGCCGTGTTAGCAAGTACGGCTAGTGAGGCGATCATACTGCGCTCCTCTGTAGATTGGCTTCCACGGCAGTCCTGACTCCCGCGTGGACTATCTCGCCGTCGCGGGTGATGCAGGTGCCGGCCACAATCTCGTCCTCGTAGTTGGGGCCGAACTGGGCCTCCTTGTTGACGAGCAGGGCCAGCAGGTTGGCTATGTTCTTGGAGTAAAGCTGGCTGGCGTGGATCGGCATGGTCGCCGGCACGTTCAAGGGGCCGAGCACCCAGACGTTATGCTTGAGCAATTCCTGCCCCGCCTCGGTCAGCTCGCAGTTGCCGCCGTTCTCCGCCGCCAGGTCCACGATGACCGAACCCGGCTTCATGTCCCTCACCATGTCCGCCGTAATCAGGACGGGCGCGGGCCTTCCTGGGATAAGCGCGGTAGTGATGATAACGTCAGAGTCCTTGGCGTGCTTGTGCAGCAACTCAACTTCGCGCTTGTGGGCGTCCTCCGAAAGCTGGGTGGCATAGCCGCCTGCCGTCTCGGCATTCTCCTCAAGCGGCATCTCCACGAACTTCGCACCGAGCGACTCCACCTGTTCCTTCACTGCGGGCCGCACGTCGAACGCCTCCACGACGGCACCCAGGCGGCGCGCCGTGGCGATTGCCATCAATCCGGCCACACCCGCCCCAAGCACGAACACTCTCGCAGGTGGCACCGAACCGGCGGCGGTCATGAGCAGCGGGAAGAAGCGCCCCATGCGCCCGGCGGCGATAAGCACCGCCTTGTAGCCCGCTATCGTGCTCATTGAAGACAGCGCGTCCATGCTCTGCGCCCTCGTGATCCTGGGTATCGCGTCCATGCTGAAGCTGGTCACCCTGGCGTCGGCAAGTTGCCGCACCAACTCGTGGTTCACCAGCGGCTGGAAGAAGGTAATGAGCACCGTGCCGGGCTTCATGAGCGCGATTTCGCTCTTGCCAAGCTGGTCGTTCATCAACGGCCGCTGCACCTTGCAGATCATGTCGGCCTCTGCGTACACCGTGGCTGCATCGGGGGCGATAGTGGCCCCTGCCTTCTGGTAGGCTTCATCGAGATACGAGGCCAACTGCCCGGCCCCCGTCTCCACGACCACCTGTAGCCCCTTCCGGGTCAGCTGCCCCACCGTGTCGGGGATCAACGCGACACGAGTCTCGTTCGCAGCGATCTCCTTAGGGACACCTATTTTCATGGTCCCCTCCTCTAGGGTTTATATATCGCGTCCTGGTTACAGACGTTCCCAGCAATTGTACACGCTTTTCGCGTCTGTGTTAATCGGGCCTGGCGTTCGTTGCAAGGCGCATAAAAATTGCCCCTACCATACCGGAGCATGGAAGGGGCAACATTGCCTTCAACACCAGGGCGACGACGCTGCCGCCCACATGCCAAAGTATATTCTACAACAATTCGCTTACGTCTGCACGCTCCGACAGCAACTCCCCGGCAGTGAGGGTAAGTTTGCCGCGGGCGTAGTCCGAGATGTCGAGTCCCTCAACCATAGTGTAATTGCCCTTGCCGTCGGAACGCACCGGGAAGGAATAGATAAGCCCCTCCGGGACGCCGTACGAGTTCCCGTCCGAGAGTATGGCCGCGCTCACCCACTCGTCGCCCGGCGTCTGGTTGACGGCGCTACGAACGTGGTCGAGCACGGCGTTGGCTGCCGATGCTGCGCTTGACTTGCCCCGTGCCGCGAGAATTGCCGCACCACGCTTCTGCACCGTCTCCACGAACTGGTTCTCTAGCCACTGCCGGTCCTCAATCACGTCCGTAGCGGGTCGGCCGTCGATAAGGGCGTGCTCGAAGTCGGGGAACTGGGTGGCGCTGTGGTTGCCCCAGATAGCCAGGTTGGTGACGCTCGCGAGGGGCCTGCCCGACTTCACGGCAAGCTGTGCCATGCCCCTGTTCTGGTCGAGGCGGGTGAGCGCGGAGAAGCGGTCGCGGGGCACGTCGGGCGCGTGGTGCATGGCGATGAGGCAGTTGGTGTTGCAGGGGTTGCCCACCACCACCACGCGAATGTCCTCAGCTGCCGTCTTGTTTATGGCCGCGCCCTGGTCGATGAACGAGGTGGCGTTCATGGTGAGTAGGTCCTTGCGCTCCTGGCCCGGCTTGCGGGGTGCCGCACCGACCAGCAGCGCCCAGTTGGCCCCTCTAAAGGCTTCGGCGTCACTGTCAGTGATGGTCACGTTGCGCAGCAGCGGGAAGGCGCAGTCGTCAAGCTCCATCTTTATGCCTTCGAGCGTGCTGACGAACTCAGGCACCTCCTTGAGCGTCAAGCTGACTGGTGTGTCCATGCCGAACACTTCACCGTTCGCGATGCGGAACAGCAGGCTGTAAGCCACCTGCCCGCCCGCACCCGTAACGGCAACTGTTACCGTGTCTTTCATTCTTGTCTCCTCCTTGAGAACTGTATCAAGACAGTATTATCTAGGTTCCGGCTGATTCGGACAAGCCAAACGCGTGCAAAAGGGCGGTCCAACCGCCCCCATGACTTGTCTTACTACTCTGCCGCCCCGCAACTAACGTGGGTACCCCTGCCACTCGACGCCGTTCATCGTCTCGTAGATGAGGTAATCCACAACGTCGCTCAGGTTGCCGGTACGCCGGTAGATCTCCATCTGGCGGTCGGCCCCCGTGCCGTCTTGCAGGACTTTGTGCACGTAGTTCACGGCGTCACGGCTGCCCAAGTCGTCCACAACGTCATCCACGAACTCCAGGAGTTCGAGGGCAAGCTGGCGCATCGGCACCTCTTGCTCCTTGCCGAAGTCTATCAGCATGCCGTCGATGCCGTACCGCGCGGCGCGCCACTTGTTCTCCATGATGAGGGCGCGGTCGTAGATGCGGAAGCCCAGGTTCTTCTGCCGCAGCTTGTAAAGCTTGGCGACAATCGCCTGGAAGAAGGCCACGATCATGATCGTCTCGGCGGGATTGGTGGGCATGTCGCACACCCGGAACTCAAGCGTGCTGAAGTAGGGGTGCGGGCGCAGGTCCCACCAGATTTTCTTGCCGTTGTCGATGCTGTTGGTCTTGATGAGTAGATTGACGAAGTTCTCGAAGTCGGACCAGGACCCTAGCGTGGAAGGTATGCCCGTACGCGGGAACTGCTGCCATATGATTGTCCTATACGACTTCAGCCCGGTGTGCCGCCCCTGCCAGAACGGGGAGTTCGAGGACAGCGCCAGCATGTGCGGCAAGAAGTATCGCGCCTCGTTCATTATGTCAACTAGCAGGTCGCGGTCGGGTATGCCCACGTGCACGTGCAGTCCGAAGATGAGGATGGAACGCACCACGTCCTGTAGGTCCTGCTCTAGCACCTTATACCGTTCGTTCTCGGTGATGATCTGGCTCTGCCAGTGGGAGAACGGGTGCGCGCCTGAAGCCACAATCGCCAGGCCGTTGCGCGCGGCAAGCTCGGCCACCCCCGCCCGCAGCCGGTAGACTTCCCTGCGAGCGGCCTCCACGTTCTCGCACACCGGGGTGACCGTCTCCACCATCGACTGGATCATCTCCCGCTTGACGTGCTCGATGAAGTCTTCCTCACCGTGCGACAGCATCTGCTCGACAAACGGCTTGAGGTCGCGCGTCGAAGGGTCTACTATCTGGAACTCTTCTTCAACTCCGAGTGTGAAGAACTTCTGCATCCTAATCCCCCTGGCTCGCAGCTACCATCTCGAACGTGCTCCCGTGTGATACCTCATCTTGCCCGCGCCGGAATGGGGTCCTTCTCTACGATCATGGTTGGCACCACCGAGCCTGTGCCCGCCGTCACGTTCAGTAAGGCAGCAGCGGACAGGCGCGTGAGTATGCCTGCCATGTCCGGGCCGAACACGAACGGGTCGAGGTCGGCGGTAAGGTCGCGGAAGCTGACGCCGTGTTGCTGGTCGTAGTATGGGTACGGCTCCTGGTCGAGCTGCACTGCCCACTGCACCACGTAGGAGCTTTGCAGCGCCTCTTTGATCGCACGCTGCCACTCCTCGTCCGAGGCCGTCCAGCCGATGACCACACCCTTGCCCCCGTACTCGTCGTTGGGCTTGAGCACCAGGCTCTCACGGTTATCCGCGATGAACGGCAGCAGGTCTATCTTCTGGCCGTTGAGGGTGGTATGCCCTTCCGCCACCTTGCGCGTCCACGGGATGTGCCTTCTGATTACATCAAGCTCGTGCTCGTTGAACAGGTGCGCGTTGTCATCGTCGTGCATGAGGCCGAGGCTCATCTTCTTGTGCAGGAACTTGGCGCGGAAGGAATTAATCACGCAAATCTTGCCCGCTTCGTATGCCTGCAAGGTAGCCTGGGCCACGTCCGGCCTGGCAAGCAACTCGCTGGTCAGCACTCGCTTGTAGTAGATGTCGATTACAAAGTCGCCGTCCCTGAGACGCCCGTCGCGAAATTCCAGTCTCTCCGGCTGCGTTATGAGCGTCCTGTAACCGAGCATTTCAAAGTAGCGGCGAAATATCTCGAACTCCGTATCCGTAGGCACGCCCGCCCAGTCCACAATGGCGATGGTGGGCTTGTCGTTGAAGCCGGGGCCGTATGTCTGCTTGAACTGCGTCCAGGCTTCCTCTATGGCCTGCATGAAACGGGTGCGCGCGTAAAGGGGGCTGAGGAAGTAGCCATTTTGATGCTTCCACCGGTCCAGAACAGGCAGTTCTAGGAAGAGGTCCGCCAGCACGTCTTCATAGCCGATGGCGGCGGGGGATTCGGCGTTGATCTCCACAAACCGCCAGTCCCGCTCCGACCAGAACGAGTCGAGCCGGATGCTGGGTGAAGGCTCCTCGAAGCCGGGGTCTATCATCGCCAGGCGCAACTCCGTCGGCTCCAGATCAAGTTGGTCCCGCAGGTTCTGGTCCGCCAGGCAGGCCCGCCGCAGCTTCTGCATGGCGGAGGCGAGCGTTCTCACGACGTCCGTGATGATCTCGTACTGCCCAAGCGTGATCATGTGCGGGCGCAGGTAGCGGGTGAACGGCTCGCCCCCGAAAGTGAGCAGCCTCGACCGGCTCTCCCGAGCCAGCATCTCCTGGGAGTCGGCGGCCATCTGCTGGTTCGCTACCAGGAACTCGTGAAAGTCCTCAATCGCCGGGTGCGCGCTCTCGGCGTTGATGGCTGCCGGGCCGTGGCGGCTCATGGGGTGGTCTCTCCGTGCGGCACCGGCCGGGGTATGGAAGGGCCGCCGTCGCCGCGGTCGTCCACGTTCTCCGGCACGCTGGCCGTGTCACCCGCCGCGGGTACAGGCATCGACTTTGCCGCCGACTTCGCCCCGCCGGATGTGGCGGCTTGTGCCTGCTGCTCCTGCACAGCGCCAGCCACGTCCTCGTGCGCGAACTCGGTCCAGTTCTTCACGGACGAGCCTGCTGGAGGCGGAGCGGCATTCAGGAAGCTGTCCCAACGGTACTCGCCGCGAACCGGAGTGCCGTTGAGCGCCCGGTCGATTACGAGGTTCGCCATGTTCTCCACGCACCACTCGAAGTGCTTGGGCGTGACCGAATGGTAGTCCATGTCGCAGGCCGGGTTGAGCCAGTCTATTGCGTAAGGTACGCCGTCACGCACGGCGAATTCGACTGTGTCCATGTCGTAGCCGAGGCTGCTAGTGAGGGTGATGCAGTCCTGGTAGATGCGCTCGTAAAGCTCCTTGCCGAAGAACTCAGCAGGATCGTCGGTGCTGTAGCGAAGGTGGAAGGGGTTGCCCGGCTCGTAGCGTATGACGTTGGCCTGGCTCTGTCCTAGCACGATGCAGCGCGCGTACTTCTCGAAGGCAATCCCCTCTTGCAGGATCATACCCAGTTCGCCGGTTTGGTCGAAGCACCAGATTAGCTCTTCGATGTTGTGCACCTTGTAAACGTTCTTCCAGCCCCCGCCCACGAAGGGCTTCATAAATGCGGGGAAGCCCACGTACTCTGCAAGTGCGGCCCAGTCCATCGGGTACTGGAGGTTGCGTAGCGACTCGGCCACCACCCCCTCCACGTACGACTTCTGCGGTAGCACCACGGTGCGAGGCACTGCCACCCCCTGCCGCGTCGCCAGGCAGCACTCGAAGAACTTGTCGTCGGCGCTCCACCAGAATGGGTTGTTGATTACCACCGTTCCGTCGAGCACCGCCTTCTTCAGGTAAGCGCGGAAATAGGGTATCTCATGTGAGATGCGGTCCACGATGACGCTGTACACAGGCGGCTCGTCCATGCGCGTGCCGCCCAGCTTGCAGAACTCGGCGCGCACCCCCGCGTTTTTCGAGTTCACCCGTTCGATGAAAGCGGGCGGGAAGGTGTTCTCTCGCCCCACAAGAATACCGACCAGTTTTTCGTCTGCCATCCTCATCCTCCTTAGTGGTTAGTGGCTAGTGGTTAGTGGTTAGCGGTTAGCGGTTAGCAAAGAGGTTCTATCCACTAACCACTAGCCACTAACCACCAACCACTCAAAGGTACTTCTGCACCATCATCTTCCACCAGGGCCAGTCGTGCCAGGCACCGCCCCAGATATCGAGGGTATGCGGCACGCCTTTGTCCCACAAGATGCGCGAAAGAAACTCGGTCGAACCGAGACAAATGTCTTCAGAGCCGGCCGTCAGGATAATGTCTTGCTGGCGCATTCGAGATAGAAACCAATCATCGTTCAAGTTGGGCACGTACTCGGCGGGAGAGTTGAAATAGACCTCCGAGTCGTAGTCGGAGTGCACCAGGAACTGCAACGAGAAGGCTCCGCTCATCGCAAGCACGCGCTTGACAAGGTCAGGGTGGCGAAAAGCGAAGTTTATAGCGTGGTAGGCACCGAAAGAGGCCCCCGTCACGTTCAGCTCGTGGTTCACGCGGTCGTTGCGGCCTCGGAAGAACGGGATAACCTCGTGGATAAGGTAGTCCTCGTACAGGTTGTGCCGCCGGGCGCGGTCGCGTGTGGGAATCGAGCGGTTGTACCACGACTCGGTGTCGACGGCATCAACGCAGACAATCTGAAGGTGCCCGTTTTCGAGACGGTCATGCAGCGAGCTAATCAGAGAGAAGTCTTCGTTCTGGTAGAAACGACCAAATGACGTTGGGAAGGCAATGACGGGGCGGCCACCCCAGCCGTACAGCAGAAGCTCCATGTCCCTACCGAGTCTGGAGCTATACCATTTATGGTACTCACGATTCATAGGAGTGGTCCACCTGCATAGTTAGTAAGATAGCTGTCCAGGAGGCGTGAGGGGCGACAGTAATGGAGGCAATTGTAGCATGATGCGTTCCCCGGCGCAAACACACTCGGGGCGATGGACGATGCACGATGGACGATGGAGGAGTTATGAGTCATGAGTTTTGAGTTGACGGACAGTAGCCAACCTTCAACCACTTGGTGCGTCCTTCGCGGCTTCTGCGTCTTTGCGTTTTCATCTCCTACCATCGTCCATCGTCTATCGTCCATCGTCCGGCACCAGCTACTACTTTGTTGAGGGTGGCACGATAATTGCCTTATGTTCCGGTGCCTGGTCCTGCAGCGTAGCAGCAGAGTCTTAGTAGGCAGGGAGTTACCATGCTCAATAATCTTCCATTGGTGGTCTTTTCGCATCTGAGGTGGGACTTCGTCTACCAGCGGCCCCAGCATTTGCTTGCGCGCCTCGCCGGGAACAGGCAGGTCTTTTTCATCGAGGAGCCGGTGCAGGACTTCGAGAACGTCCCTCACCTGGAGATCAGCAAACCCGCGCCTAACGTCGTGGTAGCCCGCCCGCACACACCTTCTCACTCGTGGGGCTACACCGGCGACCAGATTGCGCTCATGACTCCCCTGGTGGCGGGCTTCGTGGAGCAACAGGAGCTAACTGACTATGTGGTCTGGCTCTACACGCCTATGGCTCTGCCGCTGGCGCAGACTTTGCAGCCCCGCGCGGTCGTTTTCGACGTAATGGACGAGCTTTCCGCGTTCGCGGGCGCACCTCAGGAGATGAAGGACCTCGAAACCGCGACCCTCGCGTGGGCCGACGTGGTATTCACAGGCGGGCCGAGCCTCTACAAGGCCAAGCTGGGACGGCATGACAACCTCCACTGCTTCCCAAGTAGCGTGGACGCCGCCCATTTCGCACAAGCCCGCACCATTGACGAAGCAGCGGACCAGGCCAACCTCCCGCACCCCCGCCTCGGCTTCTACGGCGTAATTGACGAGCGCATGGACCTGGGCCTGCTCGACTTTCTGGCCGCTTCGCACCCTGATTGGCAGATCGTCATGGTTGGTCCGGTGGTGAAGATCGACTGGGCGTGGCTGCCGAAGCGACCCAACCTGCACTTCCTGGGGCAGAGGCAGTATGCCGAGCTACCGTCGTACCTCGCCGGGTGGGACGTTTGCCTGCTGCCCTTCGCCCTAAACGAATCGACGCGCTTCATCAGCCCAACCAAGACGTTGGAGTACATGGCCGCTGAACTGCCCATCGTGAGCACTCCCATCGCGGACGTGGCCGAGCCGTACGGGCACATAGTTTACCTGGGCACCACCCACGAAGAGTTTCTCACCGCCTGCGAGCACGCACTCACCGCACCCGTAGAGGAGCGTGAGCGCAGAGTACAACAGATGAAACAGGTGCTGGCTAACACCTCCTGGGACCACACAGTCGCCGCGATGGAGCGGCTTATTGACGAGGCCGTCACGCAGAAGAACCCAAACGCCGGAGTCCGCTCCGGTGGGGAACATGCTGGTGATAGCCTCCCTTCCAGCAAAGTTTCTATGTCAAGGTAAAAGTGGCAACGCCATAGATCTACCGGTATTAAAGGGGGGATTACAACTATGAGAGGAAAAATACCGAAATGGACACAAACACGAACCTCGGACGGCGCAAAATAGATACAGTTATTATTGGCGCCGGCCCCACCGGACTGAGCGCGGCGTACCACCTAGGCAGGAATAGCTTGCTTATCGAACAGAACGAGACGGTCGGCGGGTGGTGCCGCTCGATTGAGGAAGGTGGCTTCACCTTCGACATGGCCGGGCACATCATGTTCTCCAAGGAAGAGTACGTCCACGAGATGTACAAGATGCTGCTCGGGGACAACATACACTGGCAGGACCGCGAAGCCTGGGTCTACAGCAAGAACGTCTACACCCGGTACCCGTTCCAGGGCGCGCTCTACGGCCTCCCCTCCGAAGTCATCAAAGAATGCATAATGGGAGCTATTGAAGCCCGCTACGGCACCGCTGAGGCTCCCAAGGAGAAGCTTACCGCCATCAAGGTGTCGGCCAACGGCCACAACGGCAACGGTCATTCCGCCAACGGTAGCTCGAACGGACACACCAACGGACATGCCAAGGCCCTCACGCACGATGGCAAAGACCACATCGTCGTAGAAGATTGCTGCGCAGACGGCGTAGGCGAAACTCTCTCCGGGCACACAGCGGAATGCAGCCTCGCTCCCAGCAGCGAGCCGCGTAACTTCGAAGAGTTCATCTACAAGGTCTGGGGCAAGGGTATCGGGAAGCACTTCGCCATTCCGTACAACAGGAAGCTTTGGGCGGTGCCCCTGACAGAGATGGAGACATCCTGGCTGGGCGGTCGAGTACCGCTACCGAACCTGGAAGAAATCATCGAAGGTGCTCTCTCTCCAGTACCCAAGCCGATGGGTCCCAATGCCCGGTTCGGCTACCCGCTCCGGGGCGGCTTCCAGGCCCTCATGGACGGGTTCCTGCCTCACTTGAAGGGCGAGATGATGCTCGGCACCCGCATCGAGAAGATTTCGCCCGAGCGCCAAACCGTGCTCACATCGGACGGCCGCGAGTTCGAGTACGAGTACCTTGTTAACACGATGCCGCTGCCTCATCTCGTGAAGATTATGGGCAGCGAAGCTCCGCAGGAGATACATGCCGCGGCTGCGGGTCTGCGGCACGTGTCGGTGCGCTGCGTAAACCTGGGCATTGGCCGCGAGAACCTGACTGAGAAGCACTGGATATACTATCCCGAAGACACGGTCTTTCACCGCATCTTCGTACAGGGGAACGCCAGCCCGCACTGCAACCCGCCCGGTGGCTTCGGACTGACCTGCGAGATCACCTATTCGCCGCACAAGCCCCTGCCCGTTGACGGCCAGGAGCTTATCGACCTGTGCATCCAGGACTGCCGCCGCGTGGGCATCTTCAACGACGACGACCCGGTGTGGGTTGCCAACCAGGTGGACATGCCTTACGCTTACGTGGTGTACGATCACGACCGCAAGCGCAACGTCGATACGATACGCGAGTGGTTGAAGTCGAAGAACATCCTGCTGTCGGGGCGCTACAGCGAGTGGGAATATTACAACTCGGACCACGCCTTCATCGCTGGAAAGAACGCCGCCGAGCAGGTTACGGAATTGAAGGAGCGCGCCGCCACACTGGCAATAATGGCCGCGCAGTATGCCAGCGCCGAGTCGCTGCCTGTAGCTCCATAGGAGCATGTTTCACCCGATAGATGACGGGGCCGCTGCCAACGAGGGCGAGCGGTCCCGGTGTGTCTTTGCGCGCGTGACGTTTTGACTGCATTACCCGGAACTGGAGAACAAACTTGAAGATTAGAGGTGCGATTCTCGATGTGGACGGCACGCTGGTGGACAGCAACGACGCCCACATCCGCTCCTGGCAAAGGGCGCTGTCGCAGAACGGCTACGACTGCACCTACGAAGAGATACGCCGCCTGATCGGTATGGGGAGCGACAATCTACTGCCTAACGCGGTCGGCGTCGAAAAGGACACGCCGGAGGGCAAGCGGCTCAGCGACGCCTGGAGCGAGATCTTCGAGCGCGACTACCTGCCTGGGTTGAAGGCTTTTCCACGCACGAGGGAGATGCTGTTAGCGCTGAAAGGGCACGGCCTCAAGCTTGTGGCAGCTAGCTCAGCCAAGGGAGATATGCTGGAGGAGCTGCTTGAGATCGCCGGGGCGACCGACCTTCTTGAAGACAGCACGTCAGCGGACGACGCCGAAAACTCCAAGCCCGCGCCCGACATCGTTGAGGCGGCGCTGAAGAAGGTGGGGTTGGAAGCCGGCGAGGTACTGATGCTGGGCGACACCCCATACGACATCGAGGCCGCGCGCAAACTCGGCATCGGCACAATCGGCCTCAGGTGCGGCGGCTGGGACGACGAGGGGCTGAAAGGCGCAGTGGCGATTTACGACGACCCCGCCGATCTGCTGGCCCACCTGGAAGACTCGCCCCTACTACGTTCTTGAGTAGGCTAGCCTCCCTCAGAAGCAAGCCACTGCACACCGACTACAACTACCGGAGCCTTTTCGTGAGACCACGACTTTGCCTCTTCACAGACAGCGTAGAGCCTTCCGGCGTCGGAGAACACATGCTTTCCCTGGCGGAAGAGCTTAGATCCCGATACGACATTTCATTCCTGGGTTGGTCCTCGACTCCACTGTATACACGCGCCGCCGAATTGGGCTTCCCGGTCCACGAGCTAACAGTGGATTGGTACGTAAACAAAGACCTACTACTCAAGCTGAAGCCGGATATTGTCCACGTCCATGCGGGTGCGGCCTGGGAAGGTCACGGCGGTGTGTGGGCAGCGCGTAACGCCGGGGTGAGCTGCGTGCTACGGACGGAGCACCTGCCCTATCTCATAACCGAAAAGTGGCAGCAGGAGGAGTACGCGCAATTTGTTGACCTGGCGGACGCGGTCATTTGCGTGTCCGAAGGTGTGAGGCGCACCTACGCTCAGGCGGGCGTACCTGCGAGCAAGCTGCGCGCGGCGCGGAACGGAGTACGGGTGGAAGCGCGCCGGCCGGAGAGTAGGGCCGTTGCTGACAAGTTGCGTGCCTCCCTGAGCTTGCCAAACGATGCCAAGCTTGTGTTAAGCGTTGGCCGGCTCACCAAGCAGAAGGGCTACGAATATCTTATCGGTGCCACCTGCACGGTCGCCGCGCAACTCCCCGACACCCATTTCCTGCTGGCAGGCGACGGGCCGCTCATCTCCGAGTTGAAGGCAAATGCCAGGGCATGCGGTGCGCTTCCTAACGTGCATTTCCTCGGGTCGCGCTCGGACGCCAAGCAACTGATGCGGGCCTGCGACCTTTTTGTGCTGCCCTCGCTCTTTGAAGGGCTGCCGCTTGTCGTACTCGAAGCCATGTCGGCGGGACGAGCAGTCGTGGCGACCCGCGTGTGTGGCACGAGCGAGGCGGTTGTGGACGGCATCACTGGGCGTCTGGTGTCGGCTGAGGACCCCCACGCGCTTAGTGAGGCAATCATCGAGGCGCTCACCGGACCGCACCTTCTCACGCGGTGGGGAGAGGCCGGAAGGGAGCGCGTTTTGAGGCTCTTCACGGCGGAAAGGATGGCGGACGACGTTTCAGCGATTTACCAAGAGCTGCTACGGCCCGCAACACCCTCAGCGCAGGTAGGCGAGCCGCACGACTTGCATACACAGATGGAAAACTACCAGGTAGCAGGCATCACAGGAGCTTAAATAATGGCAGAAGTACGAGTGGGATTCATCGGGGCTGGGGGCATCGCGGGGCGGCACTTCGGCGTGTTGCAACAGTTTGAGGACGTACGCATAGTAAGCGTGTCCGACCCTGTAGAGGAACGGGCAGGAGGTCTGGCCTCACGAGTGGGCGCGACGCCCTATGCCGATTTCCGCCAGATGCTCGATCATGAGCGACTGGACGCCCTCTACATCTGCGTGCCTCCCTTCGCGCATGGCGAGCCTGAGCTCGCCGCTGCCGAGCGCAACCTGCCCTTCTTCGTCGAGAAGCCGCTGGCTACCAACCGAGAGGTAGCCGACCGCATCGGGCAGGCTGTGGAGGATAAGGGGCTGGTGACGGCGGTAGGCTATCACTGGCGCTATCTTACGACGACGGAGCAGGCCCAGGAGCTACTGGAGTCGAACCCGGCGCGGCTGGCGCTCGGCTATTGGCTGGACAAGACGCCTCCACCTTACTGGTGGCAGAAGGAGGAGCTTTCGGGCGGGCAGATGGTGGAGCAAACGACCCACATCTTCGACATTGCGCGCGTGCTCGTGGGTGAAATAGACGAGGTATACGCGGCAGGATCGCGCACCGACCGCGGCAGCTTCCCCGAACTCGATGTATGCGACGTTACGGCGGCCACCTTGAAGTTCAGCAGCGGTGCCGTGGGCAACATGGCCTCCACCTGCCTGCTGAACTGGCCGCACCGCATCGGTCTGCACCTCTTTGCCGAGTCTATGGTGATAGAGTTGAGCGAGCACGAGATTATGATTGACGTGGGGCAGGGACGGCCCGTCAGCTACCCACAGGGGGACCCGTTCGTGCGCGAAGACCGTGACTTCATTGACGCCGTGCAGGGCAAAGCCAACAAGATACGCTGCCCCTTCTCCGAGGCGCTCAAGACCCACCATGTGACGACAGCCGCCACCCGCTCCATTGTTGAAGGCAGGCCGCTCAAGCCGGGCGAGCAGTAGGGATCGGCAATGGGGGGAGAACAACTGTTGCAGGGCGGCGATGCGCCGTACAAAATATTGTTTGTGTTCGGCTGGCTGGTGGTGGGAGGCGAGGAGACCGAGTTGCGCCTGCTCGCCAAGCACATCGACCGCTCGAGGTTCAGCCTGGAAGTGGTCGCCTGCTTTTGGAAGCCCGGAATGCCTACACAGGCGCGCGAACAGCTCCAGGCGCTGGGCGTTCCCATAGATGAGACGCCGTATAGCCTCTCGTTTGACGACACCGTTGCATACCTGGTCACCAAGTTCCCGCAGTACGACCTTGTAGTGGCATGCCAGGGGGTGCCGGACGTCTACCCCGCCCTGGAACGCATCGAGCCACACCTCAGGCCGCCCCTCATAGAGCACGGTGGCCTCGTAAAAGAAGCCCTGGCCGGGCCGAAGCACCTCACGAGCCGCTACATCGGGGTGTGCAGGTCCATACGCGACGCCGCCGCCCGGAAGATGAACGGGCGCGAGTACCACGCGATTGAAATACCCTCGATGGTAGACGTCAGCGAGTTCGACCCTTCCCACCGCACCCATGTGCGCACGGACCTTGGCGTGCCGGAGGACGTTCCGCTGGTGGGCTGGATAGGAAGGCTCGACCGCAAGAAGCGGGTAGAAGACTTCATCCAGGCTGCCGCCATAGTCAGACACTCACTGCCTGAGGCGCGCTTTGTCGTAATTGGCGGGCCGGACGCCTTCATGCCGGAGTACGAGGAAGAACTGCAAACGCTTGCCAGGGAGCTAGATCTAAGCGAGTCCCTGGCCTTCCTGGGCGACCGAAGCGACGTTCCCCGCCTGCTGGCCGGGCTGGACGTATTCGTCTGGCTATCGCGGGACGAAGGCATGCCTCACGTCATATCCGAGGCGGGCGCGGCCTGTTTGCCCGTGGTGGCAACCCGCGACAACGGCTCCGAGCAGCAGATCACACACGGCGACACAGGTCTGTTCGTGTCGCACGAGTCCCCCGACGAGGTAGCAGGAGCCATAGTAAGTCTGTTGCGGGACCGGGCGCTCGCGCGACGCCTAGGAGAGTCCTTGCGGCACAAGGTAGAGCGAGAGTACAGCACAGAGGCGCTTGTGCCCAGGTGGGAGGCGGTCTTCGAGGAGGTAGTACGGGAGGCACGCACGCGGGCCAATTTGTCGCTGCAAATCAGTGGCTGAGAACGCCCCTTCCAGGTTGCCGTGAATGTGGAAAACTCCAACTCCGACCTGTTGACAGGCCCCCGGACATCCCCTATACTGTGGCCGTTGGAGATGTGTTGAGCGTCTTCGACGAAAGAGAAACTCCGAAGGAACTGCAAAGTTCGTTCGGGGTTTTTCTTTTGCCCACGGCAACTCGCCTCGATGTAACTCTGCCCTCCCCTGCCAGTGTGAAGATTAAGGTTCCATTAGACTTCGGCCCGTTTCTAGAGGCTCTTCCGTGCTGGTGTGCTATAATCATCGTGAATCCCTACTCACCAGGCAGCGACCAAAGATGCGCGTTCTCGTAGTTGACGACGACCAAAGAATTAGAGACAACCTGAAGCGGCACCTGTCCTACGACGGCTACCAGGTAGACACGGCGGGCGATGCCAACGAGGCATTCCGCCAGATCGCCGAGACCCCGCCCGACCTGGTGGTGCTCGACGTGATGCTGCCCGGCATGAGCGGCCTGGAGATTTGCCGCCGCATCCGCCAGGTGGACGACGTGCCGATTCTCATGCTGACTGCCAAGGACACGCTGGAAGACAAGGTCGGGGGCTTGGACAGCGGGGCCGACGATTATTTAGTCAAGCCCTTCCAGCCAGAGGAGATGCTGGCGCGGGTGCGTGCCCTCCTCCGCCGCAGACAACCGCAGCAGCAGGTGCTACGCTTCGGCACTGTCACGCTGGACCCGTCGGCGCGGCAGGTGTGGGTGGGAGACAGAGTGATCGATCTGTCCAGCAAGGAGTTCGACCTGCTCGAACTGCTGATGCGCCACCCCAAACAGGTCCTCACCCGCGAGACCTTCTACGACCGCGTATGGGGCTACGATTTCAGCGGCGAGAGCAACATCCTCGAAGTGTACGTGCGCTACTTGCGCTCGAAGCTGGAAGCCGCCGGTGCGCCCAAGTACATCCAGACGGTGCGCGGGGTTGGCTACGTGCTGCGCGAGGAGGCTGCTTGATGTACACTGCGCCCGTGCGGGAGTCGAGGTAGGCCGCCATGTCCCTACGGATACGCTTAGTATTGCTCTCCACGGTTGGTACGGCGGTGCTGTTCGCTGTATTCGGCACCATTGTCTTCTCGCTGGTCCGAGACTTACTCTACCAGCCCATTGACAAGCTGCTGCTAAAGGAAGTCGAATCGACCCGATACCAGGTTATCTTGAACCGGCCTCCCGACCTTTCAGAGGTCGAGAACCCGGACCCCCTGAGCGTTGTTTTCTACACCTTCTACACACCGGACGGCGAACTCCTGCAAAGTTCGGGACGGCCTATTCCCGTTAGCGACCACCTCGTCTCTGCTGCCCTCGACGGCGAAACGGTCCTGGACTACGTGGTTTCGCGGGACGGGCACAGGTTGCGCGTCATGCTCACCCCGTTGTACTACAGGCCGAACGGGAGTATTGCAGGCGTCCTCCAGGTGTCCACCCCGGTAGACTTCGTCGACCAGTTACTGGCCGACTTAACCTGGTTGCTCGCCGGCACCTCCGGCGTGCTGCTTGTGGTCGCCGCCGTAGGCTCCTATCTCCTCATGGGGCGCGCCCTGGGCACTGTGGGCCGGGTGACGCGCCAGGTGGAACAGATCGAGTTTTCGCGAGACCTGACGCAGCGGCTGCCGGAGCCGGGCACTAAGGACGAGATCGGCCACCTGGTCAGCACCTTCAACCAGCTTATCGAGCGCCTCCAGTCGGCGCTTGAGACGCAGCGGCGCTTCGTGGCCGACTCCTCCCACGAGCTACGCACGCCCCTCACCGTAATCAAGAGCAACATTCACCTCGTGCGCCAGTCGGAGGACCCCGCCGAGCAGGCAGAGTTGCTGGAAGCCACCGAAGCGGAGGTCTCGCGCCTCAATCGCATGGTGAATAACCTGCTCTACATGGCGCAGATGGAGGCTGGGCTGGACCTCAAGCCGGTGTTGCGGCCCGTTGAGCTTGACAGTCTGCTGCTTGAGGTGTTCGCCCGCGCGCGTTCCATTGCGGCTATGAAGAACCAGAAGGTGGTGCTCTCGCACGAGGACATCGGCATGACGATGGGCGACCGCGAACAACTGCAACACCTGCTGCTCAACCTGGTGGACAACGCCATCAAGTACACGCCCGAAGGGGGCACAATCAGCCTGGGCCTCTGGTCGGAGGACGAGTGGTCGCGCCTCGAAGTCACCGACAACGGGCAGGGCATCCCGGAGGCCGAGCTACCGCACGTCTTCGAGCGGTTCTACAGGACCCAGGAGGCCCGCAAGAGCGCCCGGCACGGGTCGGGGCTGGGACTTGCGATTGCCCGGTCCATCACCGAGGGTCACGGCGGCAGAATCGAGGTGTTCAGCCGGGTGGGCGAGGGTACCACGTTCCGGTTGTGGCTTAGGAAGCCGCAAGCGCAGCCCTCGGCTGAGAGGCAACCGGGCACCGGCACCCTCATAACGCGTTCGGCCGGCGCTCGCCTGGGCGCTTCCCCACAAATCTGACACGTCACGAAGCATTACTCACACAACACCCAGGAGTAGACATGCCTGATTACCTCAACCTGCGCGTGGACATCGATGAGGACCGGGGGATTGCGCTCATCACTATCAACCGGCCCGACAAGCTGAATGCACTAAACCACCTCCTGCTGAACGAGCTTGACGCGGCCTTAGACGAAGTAGCTAGCCACAATCGCGTGTGGGCATTGGTGATAACGGGGGCAGGCACCAAGGCTTTCGTGGCGGGCGCGGATATCAACGAGATCGCCACGCTGGAGAGCCAGGATGACGGCGTGGAGTTCGCTCGCTTCGGCCAGAATGTCTTCTCGAAGATAGAGAGTCTGACCATCCCGGTGGTCATGGCGGTGAACGGCTATGCACTGGGCGGGGGTCTCGAATTGGCAATGTGTGGAGACATTCGGTTCGCGTCGGAGAACGCCCAATTCGGCCAGCCTGAGGTGAACCTGGGGGTCATTCCGGGCTACGGAGGCACGCAACGGCTCGCCAGGATCATCGGCCGCGACCGCGCCAAGATGCTCATATTTACCGGCGAACGCATCAACGCGGAGGAGGCTTACCGGCAGGGTCTGGTCGACAGGGTGCTGCCCGCCTCCGACCTTGTAGACGAGGCGCTTGAGTTGGCTGCGACGCTGGCGAACAAAGCCCCAAGGGCGCTGGCCCTCGCCAAGCTAGCCATCAACACGGGCATCTCCATGCCACTTGACGAAGCATTGGAATTGGAAGCGCAACTCTTCGGCCAGGTGGTTGACACAGAGGACCGGAGAGAAGGGGCCAACGCCTTCAAGGAGAAGCGGCAGCCCCAGTGGACCGGACGCTAATCACCACCCCCTACCACGTTCTCACGCCCGTGTAGGCATCTCGAATTAGCCATCGTAGAGTCGCCGCATATACGGTGGCAGCTTGCGCATATCGCCCATCGTGCCGCTGGCTATCCCGGCGAACATCTCCCAGTCGTTGCGGCTAACAAGCAGGCCCTCCCACGGCTGCTCAGGGATGCCGTGCACGTAGCCGAACGCCAGCCGCGCTAGTTCCTTGTAACGCGGGTCCTTCTCGGCGCTCAGGCGCACGGTTGCCTCTATCATCTGGTCCTTTCGCCGATCGCGCCGGTAGTGCCACCAGGCGTGCGCAAGCTCGTGCACTGCCGCCTCGTGCTGCCCGGTAAAAAGGCGCACCTCACGTGTCGAAGGCTGCCAGTAACCCCCGCCTCGCGTGCTAGACAGGTCGTCCACCCGCAGACGCACCTCAGACCTGAGCCAGGCACGCGCTCCAGGGGTAAAATGGTGCTCGCGCATCACCGTTTCCACGAACCGCCAGGCAGCCTCTTCTGGCACGGCGGACGGTTGCCGAGTCCTGATGTTAGCTCTCCTAGCCACGAGACGTTGCACCCAGGAAACGACCTCCCCAAGCGTCTTGTTCATACTTATCTACCTCTTTTATATAAATGGTTATGCATGATTCTTGACATTGCATACAACCAAAACAGGCCAGATACGTTATAATGATTAGGCAGTACGATATGCGATGTGGCACAAGAACTGCTTAAGTGTTTGGGGTAACATGGGGTAGAACGATACTTTAAGGCTTCATGCCGGCGTATGCAACCAAGGACGTTTGCAGCGTCTTCTTTACGGGCGCGAGCCAGTAACCCCAACTTTGTAAGTAAAGGTTAGAACAAGGAGGAAGAACACTGCAATGAGTAAAAGATGGTTTAGCGCAGCCGCCACCCTGGGCATCGCAAGTGTGATGTTCGGCGCAGCGGCAATGGCACAGACAACGACCCCGACCCCGGCGGGCGGGGCGGCGACGGCAACTGCAACGGCAGGGGCCGCAAGCACAGTAACCAGCACTGTTGTCACTACGGCGACAGTAGTAACCACCCGCACGGCTACAGTAGGGGCAACCGCCGTGGCTACCGGCACCACGACCGCAGGCACCCCGGTCCCGACCGTGGGCGTACCGGCAGCAGTTTACGTACCGGGCGGCACGGCAAACTTCCCGTTTGCTCACCCGGCATTCCAGCGCGTATGGGAGCGCACCGATGCTCCCGTCAAGAGCGGCCAGGTTAGCCGTACGTGGTTCTGGGGTCCCGGCCCCAACACCGTTGGCCTGATCGAAGCGTACCGAGAAGGCCCCGGCGGCCGCCACCTGGTACAGTACTTCGACAAGAGCCGCATGGAAATCAACAACCCTGCGGGCAACCAGACCGATCCGTTCTTCGTGACGAATGGTCTGCTCACCGTGGACCTGATCTCCGGTTCGATCCAGGAAGGCGACACCACCTTCCGCGAGTTCCACCCGGCTTGTATCCCGATGTCGGGTGACTTTGGCGACACTCTCGCCCCTACCTACTT
>JALZHG010000676.1 GCA_030914045.1 Chloroflexota bacterium
GCGGCAAAGGTACAGACACGTGCTATGTTGATTCCAAGGACCGGGTGAAGGGCTGTGAAAGGAAAAGGTAAGCTAGGAAGGAGGGCACCGAAGGTTCTATAAGGACCTCTTGAGGACCTCTTCAGGTTCGCCTCTCAGCCGAGGCTATCCCGGGGCCGGGGCGTAGAGCAGCCTTGGCCCTTTCTCTCGTTCTCCTCCGAAATGACGCTCCTCTAGTGAAGTGGCGCCGCTCCTACGGGTGGCGTGCCCTCGTCTAATGCCCTTAACGGCAAGCAACAGGCGACGCAAGAGATCAGCCCGCGGTAGACCACCCTGGCGACGTAGCGCTTTAGCCAGCGGCTGATCTCGCCTGCTCTTGCCCTGCGCAGTGTGCCTTGCGACGTACCCTTGCGTGCGACGATCTCGGTCCATCCGGCCAGGCAGATCATGCACAGCGTACGGTTACATGGAGACCTTGAATGCCTTGTAGGCTCGCCCGGACTCATTCGTTAATCGGTCCCAGACCTCTGGTGACTTCTTCATACCCATAGTGCCCATCCTACTCGATTTAGAGGAAATTCGTGGTGGGGATCATAGGGCCACCCTAGTACCACCCTTAAGAACCTTAAAGCCGCGTGTGAGAGTGGGGCGTTGGAACTGGTCGGCTAGCCGTTCGCAACGTGGTGCCTACCGCTCATTTTGTCAACAACAGTTTCAGCCGAAGGATATAAGCGATGTATGCTTGTGTGCTAGAAACGGGGCGCGGATTTCTCGTGGGGGTGTACGCTTCAGAGAATCGGCCACCTACTTTTCACGACCCACCCCCCACCGCTCTGGCTCTCGCGAAGGACTCTGTGCCAGCACACGATTTCCAATGATTCTCGCCGCAATGAATCTCTATCCATCGCTCACATATCTTGTACTGGCAATAAGCCGCAAGGCGGGGCAATTGTCCAGTCTCCACCCGGATAGGGGTGGAGCTATGCAGGATATTGGATATGAACTTCGCAGAACACCCCTTCTAGAAACTGTCCAATTAATCGATCCAGCTAAGCGATGACGTACGCTTCTCCTCATGAGAAGGAGATACCCAACTGATCTGTCCGACGCCGAATGGAGGTGCATCGAGCCCTACATTACGTCTCCTAATAGGCGAGGACGACCAAGGATATATAGTTTGCGCCGTGTCCTGGACGCTATCTTTTACGTCTTAAAGAGCGGCTGCCCTTGGAGGCTTTTGCCCCGCGAGTTTCCGCCTTGGAGAGCCGTCTACTATTGGTTCAGGAAGTGGCGCCTCGACGGGACCTTCGAGCGCTTGAACGCTGTGCTGCGCGAGCGTCTGCGAATTCGCTTGGGGAGAGACGCCCAGCCCAGCGCAGGCATCGTGGACTCCCAGTCAGCCAAGACAACCGGTGTAGGCGGAGAACAACGCGGTTACGACGGAGGCAAGAAGGTGCGCGGCAGAAAGCGTCATCTGCTGGTGGACACCGAAGGACTGGTGCTTGAGGCTAAGGTCCACAGTGCGAAGATCCCCGACCAGGATGGACTTAGGTTACTGTTGAAGGCCGCCCGCGAGCGTCTTGCGCACCTCGCTCATCTGTGGGTGGACGCCGGCTACCAGGGTAGAGGCAAGCAGTGGGCAGAGCAGGAGCTTGGCTTAAGTGTTGAGGTAGTCCATCGTACACCGAAGCCGATACCTGAGAAGGTAGCTAGGATCTGGGCAGAGGAGTTGGCGAAGGAAGGCCGAGAGATTAACTGGCAGAAGCTACTTCCACGTCGAGGCTTTGAAGTCTTACCGCGGCGTTGGGTGGTGGAACGCACTTTCTCTTGGTTAAGCCAGAATCGCCGCATGAGCAAGGACTACGAGAGGCTATGCGCCACGGGTGAGACGTTCATCTACGCGGCGATGAGTCGGCTGATGGTCAGGCGGTTAGCTCGTGCCTAGGATTTATTGGACAGTTTCTAGAACAGGAATTCTCAGAAGTTCGTCTATAAAGGACGAAAATTAGCCCATTTGCGTGATGCGTGGCCTTGCTCAGGGAGTAGGCTGTAATCGTTACACGGCAAACAAGAGCGCCGCGTGAGGGCGTAGGATCGCTACCTGCCCTCCTTCTAGA
>JALZHG010000677.1 GCA_030914045.1 Chloroflexota bacterium
CGAGAACTTCTGTGCGGAAGAGGCGAGGCACATGTCTAAAAAGATAGAGTTCGTCTACACGCCGACGCATGGATCGTGGCTGAACATGGTTGAGATAGAACTCTCTGTGCTAGATGTCTGTTGCGAGGATCTCTCATGCCCATAGCTCCTTGATGTGTCCCTGCGGCCTGTCGAGAAGTCGGTTGACATAGAAGCCGTAGGTGTATGCGGTTATCTTCGCCGCTATCCTGGTAGCGAATCCCACCAGCGTCTTCGCCAGGGTAGCGCCGAGACCGAAAGCTCGCTTGAGGGCTGCAAAGCAGATCTCCGCCTGCTGCCTCGTAGCGGGACGCCGCTCCGCTCGTTCGGTTACCAGCACGACGCTGCGCTGAGCGAGGATCTCCTTGAGCACCTCGGAGCGATAGGCGAGATCCCCGCAGAGCTTGCGCACCGTTTCGCTCCCGAGCTGGGCCTCGTCGAGCAGTTCCTCCACCAGGAGCACGTCCGCGGCGCTGGCGGGGGTGAGCTCGTAGGAGAGGGGCACACGGTTGGTGGAGCAGATGAGGTGCAGCTTCGCGCCATAGACCGAGAAGGAGCCCCACCTCACCCACGCTGCCCCGGTCGAAGACTCTCCCCAGCCCGCCGACTGGCCAACCTGGCGCGGGTGCAGAACCTCAAGCAGCGTCGAGTCCACCACCAGCGTCTCGGGCTCGCCAACGAGCTCGCACGCCACCGCCCTCCGAAGCGGTTCCAGGAAGCGACGAAGCTTGCGAATCCGGCGATGGAAGGAAGACGGGTGCGATCCCACCACACCCGGGAACAGGTGCGAGAAGAACCTCTCGGCGTCCCTGAGAAAGGACCGTTCGCTCTCCAGGCCGCGGAGCTGCTGGAAGAGGGCCAGCGTCAGCACCTCCGAGTCCACAAGCCGCTTGAGCGAGCCGTAGGCATCAGAGCCGTCGGGGTTGAGGAGGCGGTAAGCGTCGTCGATGAGGCAGAAGAGCACGGTCAGAGCCTCTTCCAGGCGAGCCGCTGATGGAGTAGTGTTCGGGTGGGCCATCCGAGGATCCTTTCGCTGGGAAGTCGGATGGCCCCTTGCTACCGTCAATCCACGCAACAGACATCTAGTGAGGCAATGCTTAAAGCGCCGAGTGCCGGATACGGAGACGCTCGAGCAGGAGACAGGAGCGTGGTGCGAGGAGCGAAACCGCTTGGGCACGAGCGTCGACTGGCGCTTCACCACTGAGAAGATGCTCGCAGCAAGCTGCGCAAGCTCTATCCATCAATCGATGCTTGACGAAGGACTAACGGTAGTTTGTTATTAGCGGACATAGAGGTAGAGCCCTTTACCCGAAAACACCCGATCAAGCAGCGCTTTTAGCTCCAGAGGTGGGGGCATCTTGGAGAACGCCCTCCAGTATCGACTTAGCATGATCCACGGCTCCAACCACCCTCTCGCCGTTCTCAAGGCCTCCGGCCAGGAGCATACTCTTCTGGGCATCTTTCCCCCCCTTTCTGCCGCATCGGCGGCAGGAGGAGTAGTGCCCTCTGTCTCGGCCGGCTCGTCAGTCGGCAAGTGCCCATATGCCCACCAGCAGAACGAGAACGCGCAGCACACCAATTGCCAGTGGCGCCTTATGGCTATGTCGCTCCTTACCTGGTAATCGCTCCATCCAAGGACGTGTTTGACCTGCTTGTAGCTCCCTACCATTTTCTTTGTCGTCCAAGCGTGCGTGTATCTTGGACGACGCCCGTGGGGCCGAGGATGGCTTTTGTAGCTCTGCCCTAGATGGCTCGAGCAGAATCGCCCCTCGACCCTTAGGAGGAGGACCTGACCGCTTATAGAGATCAGCGAGAAGTCGCTGTGTAGGGAGCCGTCGGCGGGGTCTCTGAGGGCAAGCTGGCAATCGTGCGCTGGAGGTGGTCATGGGTAAAGTCTGGGCTGGCATAGACGCGGGCAAGGAGTTCCACTGGGCCTGCGTGCTCGATCCTTCGGGTGCGGAGATGCTCTCCTGCAAGGTCGAAAACGACGAGGTGGATCTCTTGAAGCTCATCGACGAGGTCCTCTCCATGGCCGAGGACGTCGTGTGGGCTACCGACCAGCCCGGTGGAAGTGCGG
>JALZHG010000678.1 GCA_030914045.1 Chloroflexota bacterium
GCCCTGTACGGCCTGCTGGTGGGTTTCCTCGTGGCCGTTATCTTCGGCGTCCTCTACTTCTGGCCTTTCAGCCTTTGGGGGTTGTCGTTGTTCGCGCTCGTGATCGCGGCTGGCTTCCTCGGCGCCTTGGTCGGGTCTCTGATCGGAAGGATCGGCTAGAGGTTTGGCTCCTGGTAAAGAGAGAGAACGAAGAAGCTGACGAGACCCGCACCAAGCCCAGAAGAAGTAATGAGATGGAAAACCGCTCAAGTCAGCTTCTACACACACTGAGGTCAGCACAGCTGGACCTCTAGTAATAGACCGGACGCCTAAACTCCTGCTACTCCTCCCCCTATCGGCGTCCTGACTGGACGCCGCGTATACGTCCGAGCGCATCTGTATGTGGATGCACGATATCTGGTGATGAGCCTTCTGACGACAAAGTGCTCGAGGCGGCAGGCTATGTCGGAGTAGCGGAGTTTCTATTTACGATCTTGGTGCGAAGCTGCGTGAACACCCTTTCAACGAGGTTAGGCGGGTAAGGGGTGTAGACTAAGGGTCGTGCGCCGAAGCCCTGAAGTGTACGCGCAACCACACCTCCAGAGGTGCGTAAGAAGCGGTATATGAAGAAGCGACGAACAATTCTCATCACGGGCGGACTCGTACTAGGGGCCGCTGCGAGTCTCCTAGCGTACGTCGCGCGGCAGCGCAAGGACCCCTCGGCCTGCCCGTACGCTCTGCGCTTCTCCCTTGAGCTTCCGCACCCCTTCGTAACCCGCTCCAGGCTGCGCGAGATACTCTCTCCCGAGCCCGACCAAAGGGTGCTCGAGATCGGACCCGGCACCGGCTACTATGCCCTCCATGCTGCCCGATGGCTGGAGCCAGATGGCACCCTGGATGTCTTGGACATCCAACTAGAGATGCTGGAGCACACCATGCGCCGAGCACACGCGCTGGGCATCTCGAACATCGTCCCAACACGAGGAGACGCTCAGGCGCTACCCTACCCGGATGGCCACTTCGATGCTGCGTACCTGGTCGCCACTCTCGGTGAGGTCCCTGATAAGGAGCGTGCGCTGCGCGAGCTCCGCCGCGTCCTCAAGCGTGGTGGCCGACTGGTGGTCGGCGAGGTCTTGCTCGATCCCCACAGGGTGTCCTTCGACGAGCTTCGCAGGCTTACGGAGACGGTCGGGCTGGATCACGAGCGCACGCTTAAGGGTAGTCTCGGGTACTTTGCTGCCTTCCGGGCTTCGTAGAAGATCCACTCGATGACGCTGCGTGCGAAACCTCCGAGAACACTCCTTCCCCGCACTTCGATAATTAGGGACTAGAGGAGAGCCGGGGCTTAGAGAAGGAGTTGCTCGGGAATCCCACGTATCTTTGTTAGCTGCGGAGCACCGACCAGCCAAAGGTAGCGGCCACGGTGAGGATCGTACCCCACACCACCACGCTTAAAGTCATCCAGCACAATAGCGGGCGCGGCGGGGCGCCAAGAAGGAGGGCTAGGGCGGTGCCTAAAGGCGCCCCCGTAAGGAGCGGAGAGAGTAAGGCGACACCCGGCAGTCCGTAGCTAGACCAGACCTGCTTCAGGCGTTCACCCTGCTTCGTGACAAGGCGATAGTGAACGAACCAGCGCCTGAACCGATCGTTGAGCACCACGACGAAGAGCACCGCCCCGAGGTTGCCAAGGGTTGCGGCCGCACCGCTAAGGAGGGGAGGCAGATCGATTACCATCCCGGTGGGGATCGCCCACCACAACCAGAAGGCGCCTGCAGCGAACGTGGAAAGAAGTTTGACCAGCAGCTCCATCAAAACGCTTACTATACACAACTCTTCGATGTCACTCACCAAGTTCGTAGGACATCCCAGGAGTTTCTGCGAAGTAGGAACAAGCTGCACGCCAGTCAGGACTGAACGGGGAAGATTAGGAGCTTCGAGCCCTCGCGAGGGTTCGACACAGTCCTGACATAGACGCAGAACGATCTCCGATTCCTCTAGCGACCCGGCGGGCCACGATGCTCCAGCGCTCCTCAAGGCCGCCTTAAACGTCGTTGTAGCCGATGAACAGCTCGTCGGCGGCGCGGAGGACCTAAGACATGAAACAACGGCTCAAATC
>JALZHG010000232.1 GCA_030914045.1 Chloroflexota bacterium
GACCTTGTACCTGGAAGACTTGTTTGTGCTGGAGGAGTACCGGGGCAGGCGCGTGGGGTATGCCCTCTTCCGCCACTGCGCCCAGGAAGCCGTACGCCGGGGCTGTGGCCGCTTCGAATGGGCCGTGCTCGACTGGAACCAGCACGCCATCACCTTCTACGAGCGCCTGGGTGCTCGCCACCTCGACGATTGGCGCATCTACAGGCTCGACAGGACAGGGCTGGGCAGGCTGTTGGGTGAAACGTGAAACGTGAAACGTGATGCGGCTTGCTAAAGAGGGTTCGTGAACGGGGGAGAGGGATTGTAGGACCATCTCCCTTTTGTTATTCTGAACGCAGCGAAGGAACTCGTCCTTTACCACCCAAGTACGACCTTTCCCCTACTTCCAAAGCCCCTACCTTGTCATTTCGAACGCAGTGAGAAATCTCGTCCTACGCCCTGATGTTTCCTCTTGCTTATGGTGCAGAGTGGCTGTCGGGAAAGGGTCGCTATGTGCTGAAGGACGAGATTTCTCACTGCGTTCGAAATGACAAGGTAGGGACGCTGATCACTAATTTCCTCTCTGGAGCTCCTTGTTAGGCAAGACTTAGTTGCTTGGTTGACCTTGCTGCTGTGACATTAGCCAACTATCGAATTGGCTGACACTCTGATCTATCGTTTGCTGCTGCCAGCCATAGACCGACATAGCGGCTGAGAGATAGCGGCTACTTACATCGGCTCGGTGCGGGGTCGGGGACTCGCCTCGCCAGTGTCTGTGCAGGAAGTCGAGGAAGCGGCCGAAGGGCAGCAGACGGCGGTAGATCAGCACCCTGCGTTCGAGCATTATATCCCCGGCATCTCGCAGGTACGGACCCGCAAGGTGCTCGACCAGCGCCTCGTTGCCGGAAAGAGCCATCTCCCATACCGCACTCGCTAGCTCGTATGCCGGGTCGCCAAGGCCGAAGCGCGACCAGTCCACCAGCGTCACCCGGCGGTCCTCAAATATGACGTTGCGCATGGTGAGGTTGCCGTGAACCGGCACGAGCGAGGCCCCCTGCCAGAAGCGGATGTGCGCATTGGCATCGCCCGACACCGATTGCACCAGCCCCACTAGCGATTCTTCTAACGCTGGTGGCAGCGAGGCCGTGAACTCTGGCGGCAGGTCGCGGTACTGCTCGTGCACGCGGTTCCACCAGCCTGCCAGGTTGCGTGGCTGCGGGGCCATAAGTTTCGACTGCAAGGTGCGGCTGTGTACCTGGCGTAGCGCGCGGGCAAGTCTCTCCGCGTGGGCCTCGGTTAGGTATGCAGCCTCGGCGGTAAGCCCCTCCACACGCCTGTAAACAACCCCGTAGCCGCCTAACTCGGGGGGCATCTCGCCCCACCAAACAAGCCCCGGTGCTAACCCTTCAGCAGCATACGACTCCAATGCGGTAGCCTCTGCCTGTGCCCCGTCGCGGGCGCCACGCTCAAGGAGGGATGGCCTCGCGTCCGACATGTCGAGGTAGTGCTTAAACCGCATACGGTTGTCACCAGCCGCCAGCGTGTAGGAGCGCACGCCGTCACGTTCGTACTTGAACGTGACTTCCGGCTGGCTCGACTCCAGCCCTGTTAGCGTGGCGGCCCAGTCTTGGATGCTGATGAGGGTGTCTGACATTGGGGCTGTCTTATTGTTGGACGGGGCTACTTCGAGCTACGGATGAATTCCAGGAACTCTGCCCTGGTGGGGGGGTTGTTGCGGAAGAGGCCGCGCATAGCCGACGTAACCATCGTGCTGCCGGGCTTCTTCACGCCGCGCATGATCATGCAGTAGTGTTGTGCCTCGATGACCACGCCCACGCCCACGGGCTTGATAGCGTCCACAATGGTGTCGGCAATCTGGCTGGTCAGCCGCTCCTGCAACTGCGGGCGGCGGGCGAACCCTTCTACCACCCTCGCCAGCTTTGATAGACCTACGATGCGTCCCGCCGGGATGTAGCCGACGTGCGCCCTGCCTACGAAGGGCAGCAGGTGGTGCTCGCACAGCGACTGGAACGGGATGTCCTTGAGGACCACCATCTCCTTGTGCGACTCCTCGAAGCCGACCGCCAGGTACTCGCTGGGGTCAATCGTGAGGCCGGCGAACACCTCCTCGTAAAGGTCGGCAACCCGGCGGGGTGTCTCAAGCAGGCCCTCGCGATCGGGGTCTTCTCCCACCGCCTCCAATATCATGCGCACGGCGGCCTGTATCTTGTCGCGGTCCAAACGTTCCTCCCTGTAGTGCGTGTGAGCGAGGCCAACCACGAGTATAGCACAAGCAGTGCCCGTGGTTAGTTGTTAGTTGTTAGTTGTTAGTTGTTAGTGGAGATAGCGTGATTAGGACGGCGTGTGAGATGTATCAGGCCGAGGGCTAATGCGACTGTGGCAGATAGGGAACTTATGGTCGCGGCGACGTAGAATAGGCGAGGGCGGTAGTGGAAACTGACTCTGTGCGTGCCTGCCGGAACTGCCACGGCGCGAAAGGCTACGTTGCCCCGCAATAGGGGTGCAGGGTTGCCGTCCAGCATCGCCTCCCACCCGGTCGCGAAGTTGTCACTCAGTACGAGCCAGCCTGCTTGCGGCAGCGTGACCTCAAGCTCCACCCGTTCAGGTTCATCCGCCCGCCATGTAACCGGGGAGGTGGTCCTGTCCAGGCCGGGTGGAGCAGGTACTTCTTCGCCCGCAGTCAGCACGACGGTGCGGCCTGGGTCCAGTTCCGGGGAACGCAGGGCCACCGTGGCTTCGTCTATGTTGGGTTCGATACGGGAGCCGAATACTACGTAGGCACGCGGGAATGCCTCAAGGTTTTCGTATAGGGCGGCGCGTTGCTCCTGTAGGATGAACGTGTAGGGCCTGGCGCTGCCGTCCACCCGGGGTTTGCGGACGGTGGCGATGTAGCGCACTCCTGCGATGTTCAACTGTCGCTGCTCCATTGCGGTAAGCTCCAGGTCCTGCTTGCGCTGGACGTCAAACACGGGGGTGCGCAAGTGGTGGTAGAAGTCCTCGTACAGGTGCGCGAAGGTGCCGTCCACGACAGGCTCATACCCCCGCAGGTCGCGCAGGCCGAAAACCATGGCAACGTTGGGGCGCAGAAGGTTGATGGTGCCCGCCATGCGATCGTGGTCCGCGTGCTCGACCAGATATCTTGTCACCTGTGTGGGCGGCATGATGGCTGCGCGTGGTGTAGTCGGGTTATAGCCGTGGCCGAAGGTCCAGAGGTCCGCATAGAGGAAGGCTACCAGCAGTACAGGCAGGGCACCAGCCGGGATCAGACCCCTCCAGCGGGCTAGCACCACAAGCGCTCCTAGCCCCAGGAAGACCAACGGCCAGTTATTAGCGAACTGCGCCGGGTATAGGAGTCGTGCCATGTCAACGTGGCTCAACATCGGGTTCCAGGTGCGGTCCCAATTAAGGTCGCGTATGCCCAGGTAGATCGCCAGCATGACGCCAAACGCCGCGAGCGCACCACTCACAAGCCACAGACCGCTATTCCTCAGCTTCCGAGTGCCGGGAGGCTGCTTCATCAGGGCCTCAACGCCATACCCGGCAAGTACAGCCCCGAAGAATGCTACAATGATCAGCCAGCGCACGCCGTGGCCCGCGCTCAATATGGGTAGCGCTCTCACAAGGTGGAAGCCTGGGGTGCGTATCGCGAGCAACAGAGCCAGCACCGAACTTACAGCGAAGAAAGCCACCAGCCGGTCGCGCCTCCACATAGACGCGGCCCCGATGGCACCTAGACCCAGGGCAAGCAGGCCAATATAACCGGTCTGCTCGTTGAAGTTGGTGAGTCCTGGACGCACCCAGTATGTATCGGCCAGGGGTGTGCCCGTCCAGTTAGGGAATAGCAGTGCCAGCAAGCGCAGACCGGTCTCTCCAGGGTCGAACGGCAGTGGCGGGCTGGACCGAGAGCCGAATGCGCCGCTAGAGATCATGTAGTCGAGGCTCGGCGCAAGCTGTGCAGCCCCGATGCCCAGTCCCAGTAATCCTGCTAGAGCCGCCTGACTCAGCCCTTGCCATCGTTGCTTCGCACCCACCCGGAAGACGAAGAGTGCATAAAGAATGTAGAGGGCCGACAAAAGGCCGCACAGGAACTGCGTTTCAGGGTGCCCACCCAGCAGCATTGCACCTGTCGCTACGGCGGTAAGACCAAGCCAGGGTAGCCGGCCGGTCTGGAGCAGGCGCGTGCTTGCCCAGAACAAAGCGGGCATCCAAACCAGCGACCAGACCATCGCGTAGTTGAGCCACACTACTACGAACCCGCAAATCATGAAGACGGTGCCTGCCGCCAGGCCCGCCGCCGCGCTCTTGCCGAGGGCCCGCATGAACCCATAGGTGGTGTAGCCTAATATCGCCAGCCGCAACCAGGCGGCCCAGGTCCAATAGTCGAAAGGTCCGAACAGGTAAGTAATGAGGTTGACAGGATCGAGAACGGCGGGTTGGCTTGACGCGAGGAACGGGGTACCGGTCAGGATGTAAGGGTTCCAGAGAGGGAAATTACCGGAGCGCAGCCGCTCGATGGCGTAGGTGACATACGGGTAGAATTGGTCTGCCACATCCGAGACGGTGTGGTTCTGGTCGATCTTCGTGCCCGCGGGAGGCTCGTGCCCTATCCACATGTAGTCGTATTTGTAGCTCAGGTCCGTGGGCAAATAGACCTGTCCCGTGACTATGGGCCGCCACAGGAACAAGGCACTGAGCAGCATGAAGAGGGCAGGGGGGCCAATAAGCTCAAGCACCCGCTGAGTGCGCGATTGAGACGCAATTTTGTTGAGCACGACACCGGTAGATGTGTTGGAAGTCATATGGCTCGTTTATAGGGCACCCGCGCTGGCGTGTCAATTTTCGGGTACAACTGAAGGAGAACTTGTTCAGACCCAAAGGGCACTCAGCCTGCTTTTGTCCTGGCGCAAAGCCAACCCCGGCTCATTGACATACACTATGAAAGCAAGTACCATAACGGTAGCGTATAGTTTGCGCAATCCTGCACAATAGCATCACAAACCAAGCAATCCAAAACCCGAATCTAAAACCCAAAAACGAAAGGATGTCCCATGCCAGTCACAAAAGAGCAGGTGTTGCAGGCGCTGAGCGTCGTTAAAGACCCGGACCTCGGGCGCGACATCGTAT
>JALZHG010000679.1 GCA_030914045.1 Chloroflexota bacterium
GAAGAGCGTGTAGGGCAACCCTGAGGGGTACAATTCTTTATAGAGATCTTCGTAGAGCTTGATGAAGCGTTTGCACGCTTCGAACGCGTCCTCGAATGGGACCGTGAACTCCAACTCTTGATGCAGGTGGTAGATCGTCCTATTGAAACCCTCGTTGCTTTCCAATACGAGATCCGAGCCTGGTTTGAAGCTATAAACGTAACGTGAGCATGGTAAGTGCCCTATGTAAGCGATGAAGTTCCCGATCCATGCAGCCACCAGAGCATCTTTCGAGACACTTACGAACTCCAGCAGACGTCCCTTGGACACCTCTATGAAATCCAGCAAACGTCCAATAATCGTTTGATTCTTTTGCCTGCAGTTCCATGTATTGACCTGGCATTTACTCGCAAAAGGAAATAGGTAGAGGCTGAAGTGGTCGTTGTTAACCAAGCCATCTCTCAAGAGCTGGTCAAAGTTCTCCCTGTCGTTTTCCTTCTCGAAGGACACATCGCGCATTTCGACCTTCTGTTCGACGTTGAAGCGGTCGACGCCCTGTATGATTACCTCCGTTATTATCCCTACGGCGCCGATCCCCCCTATCACCGCCTTGAAGAGATCATCGGATGGCTCGCATTCGTGTATCTCCCCTTTACCGTCTACCAGCTTGAGACCCACAACTGACTGACTGACAAAGCCCCAGTTTTCTTCTTCCGTCCCGAAAATTCTTCCTGTCCCGTGTACGTCGGTGGAGAGAATACCCGCGATGCTCTGAGCGTCATGGGAGGGTAGCGCCCTAAAGGCGAGCCCCTCGCGAGAGAGGAACTGCGCGACATCGCGTACACGCGTACCACCCTTCACGGTTATCTGCTTCTTATCTCGGTCCTTCCTGATCAGGCCACTGTAATCGTCCAGGGATACCAGAGTTTCGTCTGATACTACCCCCGCATTGAAAGAGTGCCCCGAACCGAACACCCTTAAGCTCTTCGAGTTCTTTACCAGCTGGACGATCTCCGCCTCGCTGTTAGGTCGAACGAACTTTTCGGGTCTGTAGCGAAAGCGTCTGGCCCAGTTCATGAAAACGCCTTTGCGGACTCTCCCCTCGAGCCACACGTAGCGTCCTAACGTCACCGCGTTGAGAACGATGTTCACGGTGGTAAGCAGCGCGACCTTTAAGTAGCTAAGGAATTTCATTGAAGTCAAGAATTTCATCGTTCCTCCTGATTAGGGTGATCGCCGCCTCGTAACCTGTGCACCAGGTGGCTAGAGCGGTAATCTACTGGTAGTCCTTCACATGTCGTTTGCGTATTTTGTCTCCGCCTTCTTGGGTACGAGTTCGTTCGCTCACGCCGTGCCTACGTAAAGGTCTTACCCAGACGATCGAATCCCTCGTGATGAGAGTGCAGCTGAGTGCCGCCTTCAGTCAGCAGCATGCGGAAGCATAACTCGACCGGCTGAGGCTTTCTGGAGTCTTTGTAAGGCATACTCTTCCTTACAGGTCGAAGCTCGCTGTTACCGGCGCGTGGTCGGGGGCGACGTCCTTCTCCCGCTCGCTGGGGTCATCTCCGACGGAGGGCAGCCGGTCCCGGAAGTCGACGTGGCTGTCGGCTTCGGGGAGGCGCGGGCCGTCCCCCTCGACCGGGAAGCACTCCACGGAGGCGAGGATCTGGTCCAAGAGCTCGGGACGCCCACGCTCTATACGGGAGAACCTCCTATCCTGAGGGATGCAAGGGGCGAGGTTGAAGAGGCGGGCGTCGTCCCCCTTGTCGGGACGTCCAAACCCTAGCGTGCCGATCTCCGCCTCGGCCATGCGGCGCATAAGGGCGATGCCGCCGACCTGGGCACGCTCTCCTTCGTCGCGAGGTGTGAAGCTGGTGCCCCAGAGGCGGGGGAAGGAGAGCAACTTGGACTTGAGGTGGGCGGTGACCAGATCAACCGTCAGACCGTCCTTGGTGATGCGAACGCGCAAAGCCCCCCTACCCATGCGGTCGATCGGCGTCGCCTCGCCCGAGGCGGTGAGGTCGTGGACGTCGAGCGCCGGGCCGGGCGGGAAGTCCACGATGTCCTCCGACTCTTCTACCGCGTGCTTCGAGAGGAATACGAC
>JALZHG010000054.1:0-14585 GCA_030914045.1 Chloroflexota bacterium
GTCCTGGGCTGTAAGAGCACGAGTATCCATAGACGAGTGCCGAGTGCCGAGTGCCGAGTGCCGAGTAATTTAAGGCTCACTCGGCACTCGGTACTCAGCACTATTCCGTTGCTGTTTTGCTGCGCATGAAGTAGAAGCCTAGTGCTGCCAGCCCGCCTACTACGAGCAGGCCGCCCAGCACGAACAGTAAGGTATTGTTGCCACCGCTGGTGTTTGCGCCTGCTACCGCTGTAGTTGTGGGGCCCGCTGTGGCCTGGGTAGGGGCCTGGGTTGCGGCTGCTGTTGTGGGGGTAGCGGCCTGGGGTGTGGCTGTGGGCGTGAGTGGTGCAGGTGTGGCCGAGGGTGCGGCCTGGGTGGGTGTAGCGGCGGCAACCTCAGTTGTGGCGGTGGGTGCTGCCGGTTCGGGTGTGCCGGTCGGCGCGGGGTTGGTGGGTTGTGGTTCGGGTTGGGCCGCGGGGCCTGGGTAATTGTAGGCGGCGGTTTTTACCGTGTCGTACACCGGCTGCGTCGTGAAATCGGGGTTGACCATCGCGAAATAGTACTCGGCCTTCTCGGGGGGCACGTCGCCTACCTGCCTGAAGTACCAGATCAGGACCACCCCCGCCCACGGCCAGTTGTCGCGAGCATATTCTATACCCTCTACCGTCCACTCGGCCTGCTGCTCGGGGGTGACGTGCCGCCAGTAGTTCCTTTCCTCCTCGGCCAGCGTCTCGGGCGAGGCGTTCCAGGCGTACTCGTTGAGCCAGATGGAGCGGCTGGCGTCGCCGTTGTTCACCATCACCTCGCGTAGCAACTCCACGCGGCGGAAGTTGAGCACGTCGGGGCTGGGTGGTGCGTCGGGCGGCTGGTCCAGGCCATAGCCGTTGGCGGTAGCAATGTCGAAGTTGCCTTTCACGCCCGCGTCGTACAGGCCGTTCCAGTAGTCAATCTCGTTCATGTTGCCGCGCGCTTCCGGCCCCTCCAGGGTCATAGCCATCGGCGCGCTCAAGATAATGGCGTTCGGGTGCTGCTGCTTGACGAGGGGGTAAACGTCTTTGAGCATCTGGGCGTACTCGGCGGGGTCTACCGCCCTGCCAGGCACCCACTCGGCGGCCAGGTTCGGCTCGTTCCAGACCTGGATGTAGCTTATCCGCCCCTCGTAGTGGTCGAGGAAGACGTTGATGAAATCGGCCAGGTCGCGGTTGTTGACCAGCGGGCCGTCCTCGTCGTTGGCTCTCGCCCATTCCGGCTCGTGGTCTATGCGGGCGATGACGTTGAGATTGTACTTCTCGGCTATGTTGACGATGCGGTCGAACTTCTCCCAGGCCGACTTGTCCCACTTGTCGTCGTGGAAGTAGCCCTTCCTGAACTCGATTTCCTGCCAGGGAAACTCCTGCTTCACCCAGGCGATGTTGGCCTCCGAGATCATGCGGAGGGTCTGGTCGATCTTCCACTCTTCAACTTCCTTGTGGAGGAAGATGTTTACGCCATAGGGGTTGGCGGGCCGTAGCTCTGTTTGCGCCTGCGTGCCGGTAGCGCCCAACGCGCCCGCCAGCGACAGGAATGCGAGTAATAGTGCCGCAACGAGGCTCCACGCCCTGTTGCCTTTTACCTTTAGAATCAAAACCTGAGTACCTCCTGAGACCGTTCAGGTGTGTAGCCGGTATGGCTATGCGGTCCCGTTAATAAGACGAATGGGAAGCGCCGGGGTCGTTTTCAGGATAACAGGTGGAGAGAGGGGTTTGCAAGCGAGGGGAGTTATTCGCATTCCCGTTCAGCCCGCCTCTTGATGGCCCGCAGCCAGGCGATACGGATAAGCGCGCTCCACGGCCCTACTATCCGCCAGTAGAGCTTGAACTTGCGTTCGCTTTGCGGGTCGGGCAGGTAGATGCGCGTTTCCGTTGTAACTTGAGAGCGTTTGCCGTCCCTACTTGGCCTGATATGGAAGTTGAACGCTGCTTTGGCGTAGCCGCTGAGGTTGAAGTCTAGGAACTCCCTGGGGCAATCGATGCGTTCAGGCGGGCCGCTAGGAGAAAGCTTCCAGAACTGCCCGATTGTGCCTATTACAATCTCTCGTCCAGGTGCCTCCGCCAGCAGGATGAACCCCGTCTCTGTCGCACGCTCGATGAGGGACCGCTCTCCGGAGCGGAAGTCAAATCGCCTGCCTGCTAATCTTGCTGGGAGAGTACGGAGGCCCATGAGCAACCCGAATAGGGGCACTTCCCTGGGCGTAAACTCCTTTATAGCCTTGTAAACACAATCGGGTGGTGCGCTTATGCTAACGGTATGTACTTCGTTGACCTGATAGCTGGTCAGGAAGTTATCCAGCAGCACGGCTGCGCCCCCTGAGACTGAGCATCAGTATGCCAATATCCACGCACAGCATCAAGTTATAGGCGATGGCGGCTACGGGCGCGGCGGAGGCCCCACGCAACACTCCCGAAAGTGGGCTGAACGAGGCGACCGCAAGCTGGATGATGATAATCACCGAAAGCAGGTCTATCAATTGGGCGCGGCGCACCGCCTGGGGCCTGTGCATCGCTATCAGCCTGCCGCGCAGCATGAACGAGGCTGAGTGCAGCACCGGCATCGGCACCAGCCAGCGCGCGACCTCGGCGGCAAGGTGGGCGGTCTGCGGTGGCGACTGGATGACGCTGGTGAAAATCCACTCGGAGAGGGGCGTGAAGGCGAACAGCGCCATGAGCGCACCCAGGCCCAACCCCACCCCCATAATTACCCAGGGGCCGCGCTCTCGCACGTTGGGGTCGGGGCTGCCCGACCAGGCGATGGAAGCCTGCGTCATGCTGAGGGTGGGGCCGAAGGCGAGGAAGGCCATGCTCCAGGCGGTCTGGTAGGCGGCCACGGCCACGGCTACGGTCTCGCTGTTGGGGGTGGCTGCCCACGCCACGGCAGCCGAGGCTATACCCGCCCGCATAGTGGGCTGCACGAGCGTGCTCATGATGGCCGTGCCGCTGAGCGGGAAGAAGAAGCGGCGTATGTCGGCCCACGTGGGCGGGGGCTTGCCCGGCGTGGCTTCCGGCATCGTCCTCACCAGGCGGCTGGTCCACCCCTGCACCGCCAGCGCCTCAGCCGTGACGCTCACCAGCATCGCCAGCACCCCTATGGCCGCAGGCTCTATCGGCATCACCGTGCCCAGCCACCCGAAAAAGACCAATGCCACTATCAGCGCCGCCAGCCTCACTATGCCGCCCGCCCCCACGGGCTTGGGGTGCCCGTGCTTGATGAGCGCCCCCTGGCACAGCCGCCGCCAGCCTATCGGCACCGGCCACAGCAGGAAGGCCCACACGGCGGGCTGCGCGGCGTTCGCCACCTCCGGCGGGATGTTCATCACGTCCCGCACGATAAGGTAATACAGGGGCGAGAACGCGATGATGGACGCGAACACCAGCAGCACGCCCGCCATGATGACGTAGAAGCGTTGCAGCATGCGAAAGGTGCGCTGGTCCGAGGAGAGGGCGGTCGAGAGATCGATCATCGAGATGTGCGAGGCCTCGTACACCAGCGCGAGGGAGAAGGCCACGCTCAGGGCCGCCACGGACGTGTTGGCGTTCGGGAAGCGATTGAGCACCGCGTTCACGATGGGCAGGTCCAACGTCATCATGATGCCGCTGAAGCCAAGGGGCAGGTAAAAGAGGAGTAGCGACAGGTAGCTGGCGGACTTCGTGGCAGGTGGGGTCTGCTCGGCTGGGGCGGCCTGTTCGGGGGCCTCGCTGGGTGTGGCGGTGACGTTGGAGGCCACTTCCTCAGCACGCGGTACGGAGGTCATGGGAGATTATACAACATGCGGCACATGGCTTTGTGAGCAGTTTGTCTATCCAAGCAAAAGGGGTGACTCCTAAGAAGTCCCCCCTTTACACTGTCGAAATATTCTGACTAATCTACTTACATCGTAGATGTGCGGCCTAATTGCCTAGCTCTACGACCACTTCGTTGCGCTCGGCTTTTACCGGCTCCACTATCAAGGTGCGGTTGCCGACCACCGCCAGGGCAGATGAACCTGGAGTCGCTGCGGTCGTAAACTCAGCATAAACATTGATCTGGTGCACAGCCGACCCTGCGTTCAAGAGCATCCAGTTGAAGCCGTTCGCCGTTCTAGTCTCCATGAACGTCCGTACCGCGTCTGTCTCATCGTCGGAACCCAATTGCGTTGTGCGCTGGTATGTGCGGTTGCAGAAAACCACCTTACCCGAATCGGGGTCGTCCTGGCTTACGGGTACGGTCCTTCCGTCAACTTCGACCCACACTCTCACCTGACCGAAGGCTTGCTGCGTCTCGCTGCCGACGGTGGTTACGTCGGTCGTTATAGAGCACTCCAACGTAACACCAAAGACCAAATCGGTAGGCTTAGAGGTCTTGACTTGCTCATTGAGCAGCAATATTCTCTGCCCAGGCCCTGCGACCTCGGTTGACGAGCCGGATGCGGCAAACTTGTTAGCTGGTTCCTGGGGCGTGCCCGCGAATACTGACTTCCCTGCCGGGTTCACACCCATGAGCAATAGCACCGAAGTCATGAGCACGGCAACGGATGCGCTAAACATTTTGTTTGAAGAAATAGGTTTCACAGTGACACCTCCTGGTAAGCACTAATACTCAACTCACAGCGGTTGAGCGGTATGGTGTATCGCGGCCAAAGGTGAAATAGTTGCAACGATACACCAGGCTGGATTCCAGGGATGTTAACAGCGGGCTGAAAGCCGAGGGAAGAAGCAGGGAAGTGACGAAAGATGAAAGTGGGAAGAATGAGCAGGAAGCTAAACAGGCTCCATAAATGGGTACTGAGTGGAACCAACATCAACCGTCGTGGGGCATGGCTCTTAAAGGACGCTGCAACAGCCCTGCCGTCGATCCGGTCTTTGTATAAGCAGCACCTCCTTGTGCTAGATTTTTACAGGTTCTGCTAAGTAGCAAATGCTGTGCCAAAATCTAAAGCGGACGATAGACGATGGACGATGGACGATGGACGATAGGAGTGATGAGGTCTGAGGTCTGAGTAGTGGGTACTGGGCACTACTCTTGTCAACAACAATCCTAATCTTTGCGCGTCCTTAGTGTTCTTTGCTTCTTTGCGTCTTGGTCTCCTATCGTCCATCGTCCATCATCCATCGTCCTCCTACGCAAACTCCTGGGGCGACACTTTGCTGTAGCTGCCGTCTTCCGCGACGACTACGCAGGGGGTCCATTCCCAGATCGCGGGAGCGGGGGCTTGCAGCCAGGGTTTGGCGGCTAGCTCTTCTGGCGTGAGGGGGGTGGCACTGGTACTCTTGGCGAGCAGGTAGCCGGGGTCGTCCGGTTCGACCAGCCGGAAGTTCGCGTTGAGGTCGTAATACATCTGCTGCATCGTCGCGTATACTCGCCGCTGAAGTTGCTCGTCCGGCCCCGCCGCCCACGAGTCGGGCACGCTGAAGTAGAAGGTGCTGGACCTGTCGCCCGATTCTATGTGGATCTCAAGGTCGTTGTACCACCGCATGAGGGTGTCCACCAGGTCCACCCGCAAGATTCTGCTCATCGATTACGCACCTCGGGGTAAAGAAAAAGGAGCCGTATGTAGGCTCCACGTGCGGAGAGAGTGGGATTCGAACCCACGGACCTTTAACGGTCATCCGTTTTCAAGACGGACGCAATCGTCCACTCTGCCATCTCTCCGTAGATTATTGTACCAGAGCTAAGAGGCGACAGTCAACGGGAAAGTGTCAGTCCCGGCCCGTGAGGGTGCGCCAGCGTGCATAAGCATCAGCTGAGCCGAAAATCGGTGTAAAGTTGTGGGTCCACGTTGCCAGGAGAGCAGGGACTGTGTACGCCTCGTTGCCTGGATACTGCTGCGGCAACGATTCCTGAGATGGGGCGCTCTGAACCGCTGGATTGTCCGTGAAGAATCTGAGTGGCTTGCCGGCGCCGTCCCGGCTATAGCCGACCAGAAGCACATCATGCCGCCCGATAGGGAGCACCTCAAACTGGCCGATGCGGAACAATCCCTTGGGTTGTACCAATAGGATCGTCGGCGCGCCACAATCTATAGCGGCGATCAGGTCATTGATGGTACCACTAGAGTACGCTTTAGCGAGAAGGCCGTATTGCCTGGCGATCCTGGCATTCTGGCTCTCGAACGTTCCACCGAAGAATGGTACTTTCAGCATCTGACCGAATATTGTGCGGGCAGCATCATAGGTACCCAACGTGGGATGGTAATGAGAGATTGCCATCGTAGTCGTAAAAGCTCCACAGCCCATCTCGTTAAAGTACGCCCCAGGATTTTTGTTACGCTGGTACAGGTGCGCGACAACCGCATCAGGGTCTTGCTTCAACTCTTTCGATTGAACGTGAAGGAGGGGTAGTCTATGGATGGACTCCCCCAGGTCTGTATCAGCCATCACTGCGCTCCCGGATCGGTGATACTCGCTGAACTCACTGCCCGCACCACCCGCACGAACCACAGCCTTCGTAGAGTAGCTTATGAAGAGGTACGCCACTCAAGCCGTGCGATAGAACCTACGAGCTTGATAACTATACCACCATACTGGTGAGTCAACTATAAGGTATCTTCTACGCGTGGTGCAATAGACGCCTACTATACTGGTCAGCCCCAAGCACTCAAATCATTGACTCCAGCACCCCCGCCTGGTATGATTCTATTGTGGGGCATTTCGGCGTTAAACCGGCGATTCAAGCCCGCGAAGCGAGAAGGGCACAATGCTGGAAGTACAAACCGACAATAAAACGAGCGAACAAGCGGCCCCTGAAGAGGACGGTTTGCAACCGCTCATTACCGTGGCGGGCGCACTGCTCGACCTGGATAGAATAAGGATCGTGGCGGCCCTGTCGAATGGCCCCGCCAACAGGATGCAGCTACACGAGGCAACCGGGCTGGCGCACCGCGACCTGTTGCGGCACATGGACAACATGCAACAAGCGGGCCTGGTGAAGCCGGTGGGTGAAGTGCGACAGCCCGACGTCTACACGCCATACGAACTCGACCTCAAGGTGTTCAGCGAGGCGCGCAAGGCGATGGGCAAGTACAAGGGTGTGAAGCCCCGGCCCTCCGACGCACGCGAACTGGTGATAGACACGTTCCTGCGCGGCGGCAGGCTCTCGGCCTTCCCGAAGAAGCAGGAGCAAATCATAATCATCCTTGAGGAAGTCGCCCGCAAATTCGAGCCTGACAAACAATACGCCGAGCGGGATGTGAACGTAATATTAGAGGAAGTAAACGAAGACTACTGCACCCTGCGCCGCCACCTGGTGGATTACGGCTACCTGGACAGAAGCGGGGGAATATATCTGAAACGAGAAACGTGAAACGTGATGGTACATCAAGCACCATCGGGGCTTACACAGGACCAGGGTCCATTAACCGCATCACGTTTCACGCATCACGTTTCAGAAACGGAGTGACCATGTTTGAAATCATACGGGCTAAAGAGATGGGGATGTGTTTCGGGGTGAAGATGACCCTGGACCAGATTGACGAGGCTGGGAAGAGCAGGTCGCGCATCGACACGCTCGGCACTCTGGTGCACAACCCGCAACTTGTGGAGAAATTGCAAGGCCAGGGCGTGGAGGTGGTCAAGGGGCTGGAGCAGACCACCGCGTCCACAGTGGCTGTGACGGCGCACGGGGCGGCCCCGGAGGTGTACAGGCGGGCGCAGGCTCAGGGGTTGGAACTTATCGACACTACCTGCCCGCTGGTGACGCGAGTGCAACAGCTTGCCCGCCAACTGATGGAAGAGGGCAACTGGGTTATCCTGTACGGTGACGCCGAGCACCCCGAGAGCAAGGGCATACTCGGCTGGGCCAACTCGGTGCTGGACGAGATGAAGGCGCAGGCCGAGAGCGGCAATACGGACGGCGACAAGCCCAGGTCTAAGGTGAAGAGTTGGAACGCGCGCCGCGCCATCAGCGCCTATAGCGTAGCCGACATCGAGGCCGCGCTGGCCGCCGACGGCACCCCCGCCGCCAAGATACGCCGCATTGCCTTGCTGTCGCAGACCACCCAGAACACCGAGTGGTTCAAGAAGTTCGTCAAAGAGGTAATTGACCGCTTCCTGGAGCACGGCACCGAGGTGCACGCCCATAACACCATCTGCCTGCCCACCGCCAAGCGCCAGCCCGCCGCCGTGGACCTCGCCAAAGAGGTGGACGTCATGATCGTGGTGGGTGGCTACGAGTCGGCCAACACCCGGCACCTGCGCGACATAGCCTCTGAGTTCTGCCCGGCCTATCACATCGAGCGACCCGAGCAGCTAGAGGAAGCCTGGTTCCAGGGCGTCAAGAAGGTCGGCCTCACCGCCGGTGCCTCCACCCCGGATTACGTGATCAACGAAGTGGAAGAGGCGCTGCACGACATGAACGAGAGGCTGGCGAGGCAAGTAGCGCCAGCTTAGAGAAACGGCCGGTGATGAGAGTTAAGGAGGTTGCCCTGTGGGTAACCTCTTCTCTTTTGTGCTAGTTCTTGTATTCTGTTGTTGCATATTGCCCCGTACGGTAGCACGACGCGGTAACAACATCTGCACTTCGTGTTAGAGGGCCTGCGGCAACACACGACCACCGGGAGGACTGCATGAGCATGGCAGGTCGGCTACCCCAGTCTGATGACCCTTCTATCCAGGCGATGATATCTGAGCACGAGCGTCTCGCGGCGCTTTACCTGTACAATGCCGAAATGGGAGAAAAGCGGGTCGCGGCTTACCTGACTATAGTGTCGATAGCGGTAGCGGGCCTGGTGAGCCTGCCCCAGTACTTTCGAGAGCATGTAGACGAGGGCGCAATACTCCAATCGAGCACAGGAGTGTTGCTCGGCCTGGTGTTCCTGGGGCTGCTCACCTTCTTCCGCCTGGTCGAGCGCCGGGCACGAGGTATCGAGTACCTGCGGGCCATCAACCGCATCCATAGCTACTTTGTCTATAAGGACGCCGAGCTTGAACCGTATTTCTCATGGCCGCCCGCTGACGACTATCCTTCCTTCGGAGGCCGGACCACCGATTTCGCGGGCCTGCGGGACGTTATTGCCGCCCTGAACAGCCTGGCATTGGGAGGGGTAGCCGCACTCCTGCTAATCATGGCGGTGCCTGGAGTCCATTACATCTTCGCGGTGTTGCTGGGGCTGGTAATAGCCGCCGCGTCGTGGTTTGTGCAGCACTATGTAGAACAGCGGTCGTTGCGCAAGATCGAGGAGCTTGCGAAGGGATATATCAGGTTCCCACGGAAGCAGACTAAGCCATAACAGGATTTTCGGCCTATTGCTCTTGTCAGAGATCAGGCCACCGTAAAGGGTAGCGTAGCAGGGCGGGGCAACTTGCAGGTCAATGCAAGGGCTAGTCATAATCCGTGGGCAGTGCTGGATTGCGGTAGTGCTCGTAAAAGCGGTGTATCTGCCTGGCCGTCACGCGCCCGACAGAGAGAGTCGGCAGGTCGTCTATGGGGAAGAAGCCGACACCATCCGTTTCGTTGCTAACAGCGGGTGCGCCGCCGGTGATCTCGCACAGGAAGAAGACCTTGTAGATGTGGAAGGCGTGGGGCGGGTGCTCGTGCCGCATGCGGTCGTAGAGGGCCATCAGCTTCACCACGCGGGCCTCGTAGCCCGACTCCTCCCGGATTTCGCGTATCGTGGCCTCGGAGGGAGAGTCGCCAATGTCGGCCCAGCCGCCGGGCACCGTCCACCGCCCATCCGATATCTCTTTGACGAGCAGCACCCGGTCGGCATCGAACACCACGCCCCGCACGTCCACCTTGGGAGTGGCATGCCCGGTCTCTCGGGCGAAGATGCCACGCACCTGCTCGGCGCTGACCGGCTCCTGCGAGGCTACTATTTCGGCGGCTATGTCGAGCAGGGTGTTGTAGCGGTCTATGTCGTAGGGGTCTTTGGAATAGGTGAGGCCGTTCTGCGCTAACGACTGCAACCGCCGCACCCAATCGAGCCATTTGGGGTCCATCATTGTTAGCTCGCCTCCCCCACAGTTGTTTCCGGCACGGCAACCACTGCCAGGGTCACAGTCGCCTTGGATACCAGGCGCTCTTTACCGCCCGTAGCGGCAAAGACCTCCGACTCGGCCACGATAAGCATACGCCCCGCTTTGAGCACCTGCGCTCTGCACCTCAGCCGCTCGCCGCGTGCGGTGTTGAGCAGGTTTATCTTGAACTCGGCGCTCAATACGACTTCGTTGGCTCGGATCAAGGTGGTAGCTGCCGCGCCCGCTGTGTGGTCCGCTATCGTGGCTTGCACGCCCGCGTGAACGAAGTCGTGGTGCTGGTAGTGCCGGGGTGCGATTGCCAGATCGCTCTCGCACCAGCCCGGCCCGCAGCCGGTCAGCCTTATTCCCACGTCGTTGACGAAGGCGGCCCGCTCGAATACCTCTCGTACTGCCTCATGATAGTTGGGGTTCGTTACTTCCATCGCAGATAGCTACCTATCGCCGGGTCGTACCAGCAGGAGAGCCGATTGGCCGCCGTCGTTGTGTATGTCGAGCACAAGCCCCATCTCAGCCTCGGTGCAACCGAGCAGCAGCTTCATCTCCACATCGCCTTTAACCGCGTCCACGCAGCAGACCACACCCGTTACCACTCCATCCGGCAGGCTGCCCAGCCACACGTCCACGCCCGCGCCGTCGCCCGACGTGGTGCCTTGCAGGTAGGCGTAGTCGAGCGGGTAGATGAAGTCGGGGTAGCGCGGGTGCGGCGTGCCCTTCGCACGGTCTACCACCACCGGGTGCGTGGAGGCGAGTTGGTCCAGCGCCAGCCAGAAGCGTTCGTCATGCATAGCTATTCATGTAGAACTGTAACAGACACGAGACAACGGCCTCAACCCTGTCATTTCGAACGTAGTGAGAAATCTCGTCCTTAACCGGGATGTTCCTGTTTTCTTATGGTGGATCGTGGCTGTGAGAAAGGTGGTATTTGGGTGCTGAGGGACGAGATTTCTCACTACGTTCGAAATGACAATGTGGAGCTTGGTTCTCAAAAACGCGCCAGGTAGTAGCCGGTGCGGGGAACCCTGGTGCTAATCGGCAAGCTCTATGTCGCCCTCGCCCATGTAGACCGCCTGTCCGCCTACCTGCACGCGCACTATCTCTTCGCCCTCGCGTGTGATCTGGATGTGGATGAAGCTGGGGCGGCCCATCTCGATGCCCTGCTCGCTCACTATGTAGGCTGTGGGTTCGGCGGCTACTAGGCCATGCCGCACTAGGTAGGAGCCGAGCGGGCCGCTTGCGCCACCCGTGGCGGGGTCCTCCGTGATACCCATACCGGGTGCGAACATGCGGCTGTGTACGGTGGAGCCTTCATACTCCACCTCCGGCGCGAAGATGAACACCTCACCCACATCCATCGGCTCGAGCAGTCGGCTCCACACTTCCTCGCGCATCCTCAACCGCCGCATTGTCGCCAGGTCGCGCACCGGCACGTACAGGAACGGCACCCCGCACGACACGACCTCTACTGGCAGGTCCGTGTCGATGTCGCCAGGCGCTATGGATAGCATCTCGGCCACAGTAGACAGGTCGTCCAGCACGGGGCCGAACTTAGGGTTGGGTTGGGTCATCCATATCATCCGGGGAGCGCCATCCTGGAACTCCAGGCGCACCGGGATAGGGCCTACCCCCTCCTCCAGCCGCAATTCGGCGGCATCGCCCGACCAGTCGAACATCCTCTCGCGGGCCAGCACGAAGGAAGTGCCAACCGTGGGGTGCCCGGCCATCGGCAACTCTTTGCCCGGCGTGAAGATGCGCAGCTTGAAGTGGTTGGCGGGGTCTTCCGGCGGTAGCACGAAAGTCGTCTCTGAGAGGTTCATCTCCTTGGCGATTCGCTGCATCATCTCGGTGGAAAGCCCCCGCCCGTCGGTGTAGACAGCCAGGGGGTTGCCGCCGAATTGCCGGTCGGTAAACACGTCAACGATATAATAGTGAAGCTTCCTGGTCACATGCCCCTCCTATCATCCAAATTGTGCAGGCTACACCGCGCCCCTTGTCGCCTCGTAGAGCGCGATGCCCACGGACATAGGCAGATTGAGCGAGTCGATTGCGTTAGCGTGCTTGATGGTTACGGGCGTGCCTGTGTCGCGGTACTCCGGCGGCAGGCCCGACGACTCGTTGCCGAATATAAGCGTAAAGGGTGGGCTGAACAGGGTTTGGTCCAGCCACAGGTCGCCGCCTGTCATAAATGGGTATAGCGACCGCTCGCCTGCTATCTCACGGTACCGCTCGAATGTGTCGAAGTAGCGGCAGCGCAGGCGGAAGATAGCGCCCATCGAGGCCCGCACCACCTTCGGGTCGAACATATCGGCGGCGGGCTGCACTATCGCCAGGTCGAACATGGCGAACCCCAGCATCGTGCGTGCGATGGTGCCCAGGTTGCCCATGTCACTGGGGTTGACCAGCACCACGTGATTGCCCCCAGCTTGCAGGTCGGCGGCGTACTTGCGAAACACCCCTACCGCAAAGGTGTTCTCCTTCTGCGCCAGCCGCTCCACCGCCCGGTCGTTGGTCTCCAGCCGGATGCCCGCCCGCTCGCAAAGCCTCTCCAGCTTCCGAACGCCCTCGTTGCGCTCGCCCTTCGAGCTTACCAGCACCTTGAGCACGTGCCCCGGCTGGGCCTCGACAAGCTCCAGCGTGGGGAACACCCCCAGCGAGTAAGAATGGTCGAAGTCTCGCTTGTAAGGCTTTAGTGGAACGTCCATAGGGCAGCGTGGGGCACGGTGAGCTTAGAAGGCGCGGCTCCTAGCGGTATACATGCAAGGCGGGAAGCGTGTCAAGCCGCCGCACCCCTTCATGAGCTAGACTACTCTCAAAATATGCTAAAATAATAATAGCAACACTCAGTCGGTGGAGGTAAGCCTATGACCACCGGGGTTTCTCGTCCTGCCGGTGACATACCAGGTGACTTCAATCAAGCGGCGGGTGAGGTCGTCGCGGAACACCCTTTGACCTCGATACACGAAGCAACCGTGGGGCGCGCAGCTTACGCTCCCAGTTGGGTGGACAGACTTACGGGTTGGGTGGACCGCCTGCCGGTATCCGCCTGGGCCTTCTACCTGGCACTCGGCCTGGTCCTGTCGCTTGGATACATGCTGCTCCTGCTGGCCTCCCCTTTGTGGGCGAGTGGCGTGCTGGACCTGGGCGGCGTCTTGTTCTACAGCTTCCTCAACGGCCTGACCTTTCCGTACCTCCTGGGGCTGGTCCACTACCTTGACAAGTCGGCAGCGGCGGCTATGTCACGGTTTCGCCCGGTGATGAAAGTTGACGAAACCGGGTACCACAAGCTCCTTTACCAACTCACCAATTTGCCTGCACGGCCAACCTGGCTCGCGTCCGGTATTGGTGTAGCGTATACGTTTGCCGTGTTCGCAATCAATATCCTTAGCCTTGGAAGCCTGGGCGTGGTGGAGATGTCGCCGCTCCTGGTTGTGCAGGTCGTCGGCTACAATGTGCCGATCTACGTGCTTGTGGCGGTGCTGGTCTACCACACGATACACCAGTTGCGAATGGTCAACACCATCTACACTCAGCACACGCGCATCAACCTCTTTCAGCTTGGCCCCCTCTACGCGCTATCCGGCCTGGCGGCGCGCACGGCTATCGGCATTGCCGTTCCGACCTACGTGTGGTTCCAGGCCAATAGCTTGTCCGCGGTGGGCACTACGGTGTCTGATATAATCCAGACCGTTTTCCTGGGCATCATGGTTGTAGTTACGTTCGTCTGGCCGCTGTTAGGCGCGCACGGTCTGCTGGAAAGGGAGAAGCAGCGGCTCCATGACGAAGTGGCTCGGCGCATCGAGTCCACTATTGCTTCGGTGCATCACCGGGTGGACAACAGCGAGTTGGGAGACCTGGGAGAGCAGAAGGAAGCCCTCAACGTACTGGTGGCCGAACAGGGCTTGATTGCCAAGCTACGCACCTGGCCCTGGAGGACCGAGACGGCGAGCGGCCTCGGCCTGACGTTTCTGCTGCCGTTACTTATCTGGGTCGCACAGCGCGTGCTGGAGCGCCTGGGTTTCTAGGCGGCAGCCCCGCCCTGAGGGTTCGCAATGACCCACGACAGCCACATGGTCCACCTTGAGACAGAGAGCGCCGTCTTCAACCTGCGCGCCGTTTGTGTGTTCGTGGAAGGCGACCACGTGCTCATCCACCGCGCCGAGCCTGACGACTTCTGGACGCCACCGGGCGGGCGGGTCGAGCTTGGGGAGAGCACCCGTGCGGCCGCAGCCAGGGAGATGCGCGAGGAGTTGAAGGTAGCTGTGGAGGTGGAACGGCTGCTATGGGTGGCTGAGTACTTCTTCGAGGCGCAGGGCCGCACCTTCCATGAAGTCACTTTCTACTACAGGGCGCACTTCCCACCTGCCGCCAACATCACCCCCGACACGCCTCTCTTCTATGGTGACGACTTCGGTATGCCGCTTATTTTCCGGTGGGTGCGTGTTGCCGAATTGGAGGAGTTGCGGTTCTACCCCTCTTTCCTCAAGACTGCTCTCAGGGAGTTACCGGAGACGCCTCAGCACGTAATCCTTCGGGAGGAAGATTGATGTACGCCGACCCTGTCGCATTCTAAATGCGACCTCGAAACCGGAGAGTCGTGTTAAGCACATCAACTCCACCTTGTTA
>JALZHG010000054.1:14595-29117 GCA_030914045.1 Chloroflexota bacterium
AGTGAGAAATCTCGTCCTCCATCACCGAAATACCACCTTTCTTACAGTCACAACGTACTGTAAGAACGAGGAACCATCTCGGTAAGGGACGAGATTTCTCACTGCGTTCGAAATGACAAGGTGGGACTATGGTGGCTGTATTAGGCGCTGCTATTCACGAGGTGATGCCCGGTAAGGCCGACGTGCCTGGGGACTGCGTCATGTATTCAACTCTGCTCGCCAGCCGTCCGTCCGGCCACTGCCCATGCTCTCCCTATGAGTTGAATGCTGCCGTCGTCGCTGACAGGCAGACGATCCTGGATGTAATCTCGTAGTTGCGCCCGGTGCTCCTGGTCCAGGGACATAGCGTAACTGGGGGCTGGGCCCTGGCCGCCGGGGAACGGAGTCCAGTAGCCCTCGAAGTCGCGGACGTGGGTGGCGGACGCGGGTCCGTTCATTTATAACCAACATGACTATTTTGGTATCTATCAATAGGAGTGTGCTTGTCATGGATGAGAAGAACGCCGTGGAGAACAAGCCCGGCAGAGACGGCCAGTACGTGGGCTTGGGTGTGGCGCTTGGCGCTGGCGTAGGTGCGGCGGTGGGCGTAGCTATGGGCAATGTGGCCCTTGGGTTGGGCGTGGGCGTTGGTCTGGGTGCCGTTTTCGGGGCTGCTTTCTCCCAGGCTCTCAGGTCCCTGCCCAGGAAATGAGTTGGCGGATTTGGAAATTGGAATTTCCAACTCGCGGAACAACTCTTGCAACACTCTCTGGGTTACCTCTCGCCGGGCAGTTTGGCGAGACGGTTTGCGGTCCTCCGCTTGTCGGAGCGATGTGGCTCACCCAAGAGAAGGAGCAGGAACAATGCAAGATTCTACTCAGGCTGCCGTCCGGCCTCGTGCAACGTGGCTATTAGTGGCGGGTATGTTGCTGGCGCTCATTGCGGTGCTCGGCATGCTGGTCGCCAGGCAGGCGCTCGCCGCTACGCCTTCAGGGGCCAGGTTGTCCCTTGCCAATCCCAGCGCGACGTGGGTCGGCCCGCTATACACGCCCGCCAATTCCGCGGGCGACAGGGCGGCCTGCGAGGTGCCCGGCAGGTGCGACGAGTTCGACCTGTACCTGGACCTGCCGCCCACCTTTACTCAGACGCAGCAGGTCACCATCACGCTTGCCATCTCGGCACCCGATGGGCTTGACGACTATGACCTGTATGTGATCGGCCCCAACGGCGTGACGGTAGCAAGTGGGTCGACGGCCTTCGGGGCCGAAGAGAACGATGAGCGAACTGCCGTTATTTGCCCGCAACTCAATTACACCTATACGGTACAGGTGGTACCTTTCATCATCCAAGGCCCGGTCAGCCAGTACACAGGGACCGCTTCTATAGAGGTTGGCCCTGGCACCACCTGCCGTCCTCCCGCGCCGGTCCGCGCCAGCGGCGGTATTGGGTTCGACGTCAACACGGTGGTAGACCCCCAGCGCCAGGTGGGCGAGCCGGACATAGTTTGGGGCCCGCCGACCAGCACCAACGCTTTGGGTGACGTTCTGGCGAGCGGCCCCTGGGGAGCCTCCACAGAGCAATCGTTCGTGTGGATATCCACCGATAACGGCGACACTTACAATTCCGTCAGCAAGCTACGCCCGGATGCCGGTCCTGGCGGTGGTGACACCTCCACCGAGATTGACGACCAGAACCGTTATTACTTCACGGACCTGGAAGCCTTGCAAAACGTCGGGGCTGCTGTGTCCACCGACGGCGGGAACACCTGGCCGCGCAACTCGATTACTGCTTACCAGCCCGTGGTGGATCGCCAGTGGCAAGCCCTCGACAACGGCACCAGCCCTGGCCCGGAGGACAACACCCAGTTCCTGACCTATAGACAGACCCCACTTGGTTCCTACCTACTGGCGTCTAATGACGGTTTGACTTATCTCCCGGCCCAGGCTAATCCCGCACAGGCGATAAATAGCGGCGCTCCATGCGGCGACCTGCGCTTCGATCACACGCTGCGCTACCTCTACCTGCCGTGCGCCAGCACCAACCGGGTGGAAGTCTCCTACGCCCACGTGGACGTGGGGCAGCGCACCGGGATTGCCTTCCAGAAGAGCTATGCAGGAGACGCATTGGGCGATACGGGCAATCTCTTCCCGACGCTCGCCGTAGACCGCGCGGGTAACGTGTACGTGGCCTACACCGACAGCGGCAACTTCAACACGTACCTGGTTTACTCAACCGACCACGCCCAGACCTGGAGCGAGCCTATCCGCCTCAACGGGAATGACGCCAACACTACGATCTTCCCGTGGATAGTCGCGGGTGAGAATGGTCGCGTGGCGGTGGCCTACATAGCGACCGACCAGTTCGGCGCTCCCGGCCCCGATAGCTTCCCAAGCTGGTTCAACGATAAGCCTGCTTCCGCTACTGTCAAGTGGCACCTGTACGTCAACTACCTGGAAAACGCCAACACCCCTAATCCTACCATCTACCAGGCCCAGGCCAGCCAGCACCCAGTCCACTACGGGCAGGTGTGCACCAGCGGCACCCTCTGTCTAGCGACGGGCGGCGACCGCACGATGGCCGACTTCCTGACGATCCAGCACGACAACAGCGGTGCCATGCGCATCATCTACAACGACACCACCAACCAGCACCACGGCGCAAGCGTCATGGTGGCGAGCCAAATTGACGGGCCTTCGCTGTTTGGCACCCCGCTCAGCGGCGACCTGGCCCTCAACTCGGTGACGGACCGAACCAACGACGCGCAGTACCCGCACCGCGACCCGCTCGGCCCCGGCCCCAACTACGATGCTCTTGATATAAAGGGCGTTAGCGTGGCGTCGAACCTGGAGAACATCACGGTGACGATGACCATTTCCGACCTGACGGCCACGAAGATCATACCGGGGGCCGACTCGGTGGTCTGGATGGCACGCTGGCAGTCCAAGTCGGTGGGTGACTTCAACGAGGAGAGCTATCGCATCTACTACGCGCAGGCGGTCTCCACACTGGGAGGCGACCCCGAGTTCTTCTACGGCACAAGCCTGGCGGTATCGGGGCCGGACGCCGGTTGCACCACGACCACGCCTCAGACCTGTAAGCTGTTGCAATACCCGCAAGGTGAAGGCACCACCGGCACGTACGACGAAGCCACGGGCACGATTACTATAGTCGTCCCGCGCGAGGGGGTTGGCTCCCCGCCAGTCGGCTCTACCCTCTACTCGATTACGGGCTACACCTACGGCCAGCGGAGCGCCGCGCCCGACTTCTACGACGACGTGGACGTTGCCAAGGCCTTCAACTACACCTTCCAATCGGGGCCGGAACCCCCGCCCCTCACCTGCCCTATCCTGTTCCAGGACGTGCCGCAGAGTAACGAAGTATCGTCGTTCTACCCGTTCGTGCGCTGCCTGGCGTGCCGTAACATCCTCGGTGGCTACCCCTGCGGCGGCACCAACCCGCAGACGGGACAGGCTGAGCCTTGCGGCCCTACCAGCAACCCCTATTACAGGCCGAGCAACAACATCACGCGCGGACAGATATCAAAGATAGTGTCGAACTCTGCGAACTTCAACGAGGACGCAGGCGGGCAGATCTACGCCGACGTGAAGCCGGGCGACCCGTTCTACGTGTGGGTAAATCGCCTGTCTAACAGACACCACATGGGCGGCTACCCGTGTGGCGGCCCCGGCGAACCGTGCGACAACCAGAACCGCCCGTACTTCCGTCCTGCGTCTAACGCTACACGCGGACAACTGTCGAAGATAGTGTCTAACGCCGCGGGCTTCAATGATGCGCCGGAGGGCCAGACTTACACCGACGTGCCGCCTAGCCAGAGCGAATCGTCGTACTACCAGTACATCGAGCGACTGTCCTCACGCAGCGTGATGAGTGGCTACCCGTGCGGCGGTCCAGGTGAGTCGTGCGACAACCAGAACCGTCCATACTTCCGACCCAACAGCCTGGTGACGAGGGGACAGGCAGCCAAGATAGTAGCTAACACCTTCTTCCCCAACTGCCAGACCCCTGCCAGGAGGTAAGCGTTCGACAAGCTGCTATGTGAAAGAAGGAGTGATGGTTTACTGCCATCACTCCTTCTTAATTTCATCTCCAAGAACCTGGACTCAACCACCAGCCCAGACGTTTGACACCTTCTTGGGGAACAGGATGGGTAGAAGAGCACTCCCTATGGCCGTGTTGGCCGAGCAGTCAGCAAAGGCATGCTGTAGCTCCTCCAGGGACCTGTAGCCGAACAGTAGTTGCAGGAAGGTGAGGTCGGGGAAGGCAGCGTCTCCCTCTTCTACTCGGTCGGGCTTCCACCCGTCAACCGAGATGCTTCCCTGCTGGAACTTGAGAAGCAGGCCGCTGCGGTAGAAGTTGATCTTCAATTCGCCTGTGTAGCCAGATTGTGGCGACCCTGCAAGCCGCTTTTCCAGGGCTGGCGCGATGTGGCGCACGAAAGCGGGTACGTCAGGCACGCGGATGTACCAGGCGTAGGGTTTGCGTATGCGGGGCAGCCTCTCCGGGCTGGTGTCGTACACCGGGTGCTGCTCGCCCAGCCCGAACCCGAAAGCCTCGAGCTCCTCGCCGTCGCGCTTGCCGTACTCTTCCCCGGTCACGTACAGGTAGCGTATGACGCTATCGGTCACCGCCAGCAGCGACACTCCCGGCTTCACCTCGTACAGGAGAGCCGCCAGACGCCCTCCCCGCAGCTTCCGCGAGTGTGCCAGTGCGCCAACCGTCTGCCCCTTCGGCGTCTCAATAACGCGCAATTCGACACGAAAATCGCTCTTTTCGCTGCGCCCGTCGACGTTATAGCGCCAGAGCGCCTCGTCGTGTAGTGAGGCTAACATGGAACGCGAAGCAGCCTGCTGGTACATCTCAAGGAAAAGAGGTACATCTGCCGTCGTGGCGCGGCGGAAGCGGTATGGCTCCTGGTCGCCTTCCTTCAACCTGGGGACGTGGGGTTTGAAGCCGGAGCGTCCCCCACCCAGATTTACGGTCATCTCGTAGCCGAATTGCCTGTAGTACCAGGGTATGCCCGTGATGCCCTGCACCATCTCACCCCGCAACGCGCTCCACCTGTGAACTTCGTTGAACTGGGCGCGCACCAACCCTCGGCGTCTGTAGGCGGGGTCGGTGCTGACTATCTCAGGCTGCCCGAACTTGAACGGGATGCCCTCGTACGTCCATATCTGCGAGAAGTGCCCCATCGAGGAGACGATCTTCCCGGCGTTCGTGTCCTCAACCAGCACGAAGTCTCCCGGCCCCAACGTGGGGTGCTCCCCGCTCATCAAGTCGAGCATCCAGGCGTGGAGGCCTTCGTTGGGGCCTGTCTCCCCTATGTCCAGCAGGTTATTGGCGTGAAAATCGGCCAGCGCCTCCCGGTCCTCCGGCCTCGCCTTACGCATCACCAGCCCGTCACCCAACTCCTGGGGAATGTCTTCCTCTGTCAGTGTGTCCTGCGCCAACGCTTTCTCCTTGCATAGTATCGCCCCACAATAACACGGAGCGATTACCGAGGCATCAGCCCCCAGTCCCATCTTTCACAACAGACCTCCCACGAGCATCCATCGTCCATCGTCTATCGTCTAATAACGATATATATCCCCAGCAGCACCAGCAGCCCGCCGCCAACCTGGTATAGGCTCAAGCCTTCACCTAGCAGCGGCACGGCCAGCAGCGCGGTAATGGCGGGCTGCAACAACAGCGTGACCGATACCAGGGAGGCGGGCAGGTGGCCCAGAGCGTAGTTGATCGCCAGCCAGCCCACGACGTGGGTGATAACGCCAAGCGCGATCAGCGCCAGGTACTGCTCCAGGCTGTACCCGGTAAGCGGCTCACCTACCACGAGCACGTAGGCCAGCAGCAGCACGGTGGCCGACGCCGAGGCCACCCACATGAACGACAGCGTGCCCATATACCGGCGGGCGCGTTGCGTCAGGAGCATATAGGCCGCGTAGAAGAGGCTGCTGCACAGCGCCAGCAGGTCGCCCAGCCCCAGGTTCGGGTGCTCGAACACGTCGCGTCCCACGATTATGGCAGCCCCTATCACGGCGGTAGCCATCCCTAGCCAGAAGCGGCGCTGGAGCGCCTCCCTGAACAGCAGCGTCGCGCCTATCGCCACCCACAGGGTAGAGGTGTTGCCCAGCAGCGTGGCGTTGGCCGCCGAGGTGAAGAGCAGCGAAGTGTTCCAGAGGCCCAGGTCGAGCGCGAAGAACAGCCCGGCCAGCGCGGTCAGCACGAACGCGAGGCGCGGCAGCCCGAACGAGGACCTGTCCGTGCCCCGCCGCCTCGTCTCGCTCACCGCGTAGGGGACCGCCAGCACCGCCGAGGCAATCGCCACCCGGTAGAAAGCCGACACCGCCCCCGGCGTTCCCGCCCACTTGGTGAATATGGCCGAGAAGCCGATGCACAGCGCCCCAATACTCAGCGCCAGGTACGCCTTGTAACGAGGGGACATAGCGCCGAACCTGGCGCGGTAGGTAATGCGTTGTGTATTAGCTGTGCTCATGTAGCTCGTTTATCCTGCCTGAATGTATACTGCGTCTTGTTCCGCATCCCAGTCGTTGCTTGGCATCGTACGGTGGTATATGATGTTCATCAATAGGGCTGATGTATATGCCCGGCAAGTTAACGGAGGGCCGCCCCATGAGTAGAACTGGTAAAGGTATTTGGTTCTCCGCTCTTGCCGCGCTGCTGTTCCTGGCAGTCACTATCTTCCTTGTCGCGAGACCTACCTCGCATCAACCTGCCTTCAGTGCCGATATTTCCGTCCAGGTACCTGCGGCGGTGAGCACACACGAAGTGCTTCCTACCTGGACGCAAATGCCTCCGGAGCCGACCGAGACTCGAGCGCCTCTTCCCCCACCACCCGCAGCCTCGACTATGCCGCCCACGGCCGGCGATTCACCCAACATCGCATGGGGAACGATAACCGACAATAGTCTTACGCTTTGGGCGGGCCATTACAGCGAAAGCCCCTCCCCTCTGCTCGCCGGTGCGAGAGCCATAGCGCGTTGGTCTTCCCCTTTGGACATACGGAGCATGGCGGCCTCACCCGATGGCAGGTATCTAGCTCTTCTTACCCAGGAACGGTGCTTCGTGCCCACTCCCGCTCCGACTGCTACTCCCCACTATGTTAATGGCACGCCCATGGCCGGCCACCCCAACACCGGGGAGTATTGTATGGGCGATCTGCCTCGCCCCCTATACATTGTAGACCTCCTTACCAATGACGTGCGGCCCTTACCCGATTATTCGGATTATGCTCTGTACGAGCAATTTGGGCCACATTCCGGTTCTACCCACGAGGTCATGGGCTGGTTCGACAACGAAAGGATTGCCCTGCGTGCCGGCGGGTTACTGGTAGCAAATAAGGATGGCTCGTCCTTTCAGCACAGGAATTTCCCCAACCTCACCGGAAGCGACAACTTATTCGCAATCCAACTTTTGCCCGACCGCAAGACCATGTTCGTATGGGTCAACCATGAGTTCTACCTGCGCGACGCTCATAGTGGTGACATTCGCCAGATAGGAAAGTGGTACCAAGGTGCGTGGTATGATCAGATCCAGGCGTCGCCCGACGGCGCGTATATTAGTTACCTGGCACCAGAGGTAGGACGTCAAGGCATGAATTGGCAACATATGAGTCTTTCAATTCAGAGATTCGCGACCGACTCGCGCCACCTGATCATGGGAAGTGGCGTATGGGACCACCGCCCGGCGTGGTCGCCGGACAGTTCTCGCATCGCCTTTGCTCGGACCACGGTTGTACCCTCTGGCCGCGCTTCGATATTTCAGAGTGAGAAAGCAGATACCGACATTTACATAGCAACGGTGGCCGATCTCAAGGTCCACCAATTGACCACATTCACTGGCGTCCACAATCGCGACATCCAGTGGACGCCCGGTGGTAATTTACTGCTAGCTTCAACCTATGGAAGCGGCAACGACACGTTTGGCATCGTCACGATCTCGGCCACGACCGGGGCGACGTCGAGGCTCTGGACTCCCCCACCTGGCGAGGCGCTTACCCTGTCGACGCTCTTTCCGCTCGAACCTTCAGGCATGCCCGGTGTTGGCGCCGACCCCTTGCAGCCTTAGCCCCTAAGCCACCGCCGAGCCTTCGCCCGCGACCTCTACGCCCTCCGCCGGAGTGCCTTCCTGCTCCTGGTACTGTAGCTGGTAGAGGCGGTAATAGTAGCCGTTGCGGGCCATGAGGTCCTCGTGCGTGCCGTCCTCCACCACTCGCCCTTTGTGCAGCACGATGATGCGGTCTACGTGCCTGATCGTAGAGAGGCGGTGGGCGATGATGATGCTGGTACGGCCCCGCATGAGCTTGTAGAGCGCGTCCTGTATCAGTGCCTCCGTCTCGGTGTCCACGCTGGAGGTCGCCTCGTCCATCACCAGCAGCACCGAGGGGTTGAAGGCGATGGCGCGGGCGAAGGTGAGCAGTTGCCGCTGCCCCACCGACAGGTTGGCCCCGCGCTCCTTTACCTCGTAGTCGTACTGCTCCGGCAGGCGCTCGATGAAGGTGGCGGCGTTCACGAAGGCGGCGGCGCGGCGCACTTCTTCGTCGCTGATGTCCTCGTCCAGCAGGCGAATGTTGCGGGCTATGCTGCCGGAGAAGAGCACCGGGTCTTGCAGCACCACGCCGATGTGCCGCCGGAGGTCCTGCTGCTTCACGTCGCGCACGTCCACCCCGTCGAGCAGGATTTGCCCGCCCTGCACGTCGTAGAAGCGGCTCAGCAGCGAGATGATGCTCGTCTTGCCCGCGCCCGTGGCCCCGACCAGGGCCACGCTGGTGCCCGCCGGTATGTGGAAGCTGATGCCCTTCAGCACCGGCTCGTCGGGATTGTAGGCGAACTCCACGTTGCGGAACTCGATGTCGCCCACCACCCTGCGCAACTCGCGGGGCTTTGGCGAGTCTACTATGGTTGCCTCTTCATCGAGCAGCATGAACACTCGCTCGGCGGAGGCCATAGCCCCCTGCATGATGTTGTACTTCTCGGCGAGATCGCGGATGGGCTGGAACGCTTGCTCGGTGTACTGGAACATCATAACGAGCACACCCACCTGCACCGCGCCCGACAGCACTCCACCCGACCCGACACCCAGCAGCCCCGCCGTGGCTATGACCGACAGGAAGCTCACCACCGGGAAGAAGTAGCAGAAGACCCGCAACGCCTCGATATTGGCGTCGAGGTAGTCCTTGTTCAGCTTGTCGAACTCATCGAACTTCTTCTTCTCCCGATTGAAAAGCTGCACCACCAGCATGCCGGAGATGTTCTCCTGGAGGAAGGCGTTTACGCGGGCGATCCGCACGCGCTGCTGGCGGTAGGTGGTGCGCATCAGCTTCTGGAAGAAGAAGCTCGCCAGCAGGATGAGGGGCAGCACCGCGAGGCTCACCAGGGCAAGCTGCCAGTTGACGAGGAACATCACCACGACCACGCCCAGCAATATCACCACGTCGCCCGCTACCGTGACCAGGCCGGAACCTATGAACTCGTTGAGAGCGTCCACGTCGTTGGTGAGGCGGCTGATGAGGCGGCCCACGGGGTTGCGGTCGTAGTAGCCGAGCGACTGGTATTGCAGGTGCGAGAATATCTGTTTGCGCAGGTCGTACATGACGTTCTGCCCGATCATCTGCATGATGTAGTTCTGCGCGTACCGGAATATGAAGGCCAGGACCAGCGCGCCGAGGAAGGCCGCCAGGATAGGCGGCAGGTTCTCAGGCCGGGGCGGCAAGTTGACGGGCGGTGACACCGACCTGTCCTGCGGGGCAATCGCCTGGTCGATGGCAAGGCCCGTGAGGAACGGCCCCGCAAGCACCGCCAGCGTGTTGGCGAATATCAGCACGAACGCCAGGGCCACCAGTTTTCTGTAAGGTCGCAGGTAGACCAGGATGCGGCGCATCAGCCGTGCGTCGTATGCCTTGCCCAGTATCTCGTCTTCGTGAACCATGCCTCGGCCCATTTATGATTTACCTCTCAAAGCAAGTCTCTTATCTTTGGAGCACGTAACACTAAATTGGTAGGTTTTTCGCCTCGGTTCAATGAGCACGGATCTAATATAATACCGAACTCACTCTGACTATGGGGTCCCGGTACAATCACACGCTATCTTCCCGTGCGTCACTCGGATCGTGACATACGCAGAGGACTCGGTTCCTTCTATGTTCACCTCTGCCATGTAGGTACCCACTCTATGCGAGGCCCTATTTGGATGTCTGTAGAGGTAGCGACAGCACGAATCTTGCTGCCAGCCATGTTGTTGCATTGCGCCTTTTACGTATGCCTCCACCCTGCGCGGCTCATCTTCTACAGTGAACGTAATAGCTTCCAGAGGGTCGTCGGGGCTGCCGGCTGCGTCCAGGTTTACCGCCCTTTGTACGTTCGTGGCGCCTGAAAGTATCGGTACTTCTGGTAAGTGCTCGCGGTTATATGGGAATAGAAATACAAGTACCAGAAGGGCTACCAATACTAGGGCCGCGATTATTTTCTTGTGCTCCGAAGTCATGCCCATGGTACTCCCACCGCAAACCCGATCAGCTTCGGCTATTATTCTTTCTTACTACAAGTGCGTAGACCACTACTGCTAAGAACGCTGCAATAAGCCCATAGAACAATACGTTACCTACCGTGTTGGTCAGCGCGTTCTTGGGAATTACCATTCCGCCAAAGATCACGAATGTAGCGATCCCCATCCATTGATACTCTTCAATGTCTAGCACAGGAGTCTTGTTTGGGTCCTTTGAATAGAGGAAGGAGCCTATCAGACCTAATGCAAAACCACTGACATATATCGAGTACCTAAGAGCCTCCGGCCATTTTTCCTGCAAGCTTATTGCAGCAAGGAAGATGCAACCGAGCCAAAGCGCGAGTATCGTACGTCTTAAAATGCGCTCGTTCTGCGTTGGCATTGAAGCTAGACCTGACTCAACTGGCAAGTGGGTCCACGCCCAACTCGCCCGAAAGCAACTCCCGCCGGTACATCTTGGCGTAGACGCCCCTCCGAGCCACAAGCTCGGTGTGCGTGCCGCGCTCCACGATGCGGCCATCCTCCAGCACCAGTATCTGGTCGGCCTCCTTCACGGTGGAGATGCGCTGAGAGATGATGATGCTGGTGCGGCCCCTTAGCACGTCGCGCAGGCCCGCCAGTATCTCCGACTGCGTGTGCGTGTCGATGCTGGAGAGCGCGTCGTCCAGTATCAGGATGCGAGGGTCGCGCATGACCGCCCGTGCCAACGCCGTGCGCTGCTTCTGTCCGCCGGAGAGGGTCACCCCGCGCTCGCCTATCACTGTGTCGATGCCGTTAGGGAACTGGTCCAGGTCGTTGCTCAGGCGCGCCACCCTCACCGACTGTTCCACCATAGCAGGGTCCGGCTCGTCTACCCCAAAGGCCACGTTCTCACTGAGAGAGGTGGAGAAGAGGAAAGTGTCCTGCGGCACGTACCCGATGTTGCGGCGTAATACAGCTAGCGGTATCTCGCGCACGTCCACGCCGTCCATCAGCACGCGCCCTTCCTGCGCCTCGTGCACGCGGGTAATCAGGTTCACAATCGAGGTCTTGCCCACGCCTGTAGGCCCCACGATTGCCAGTGTGCTGCCTTCAGGCGCGTGGAACGACACATTGTCGAGCACCTGCCTTTTGTCGTAGCTCAGAGACACATTGTCGAACACGATGTCGCCCTTTATCGCCCTGATGTCGTGCCGGGTGGCCTCGGTGTCGGTAATCTTTTCCCGCTGGCCCATCAGCCCCCGGATGCGGGACATCGAGGCTGCACCCTGGTGGTAGAGCGACACCACCCAGCCCAGCGCGATCATCGGCCAGGCCAGCATGCTGAGGTACCCCAGGAACTGCACAAACTGGCCGACCGTCAGGCTGCCCTCCATTACCTCGTTGCCGCCCACCCGCAGCACCGCCGCCCCCGCCAGCCCCAGCACGAGCGCCATCATCGGCCAGAGCAATTGGTTCAGCTTCTGGTATGCCAGGCTCTTCCGCACGTAATCCCGACTCGCATCCGAGAAGTGCTTGATCTCGTAGTCTTCCTGCGCGTAGGCCTTGATGACCCTTATGCCGGAGAAGTTCTCCTGCGCGTAGGTGGAGAGCGCGCCGAACTGGGCCTGTACCTCGTCGAACCGCTTGTGCATGCGCCTTCCTATCACCATGAAGGAGATGCTCACCATCGGCATGAAGAAGATGAGGATGAGGGCTAGCTGCCAGTTGATGGTGAGCATCAAGATGGAAGCCATAATGAACATCAGGATGGTGCGCACGCTGTTTGAGAGGCCGGGGCCGAGGAACTGGCGCACCGCCGTGAGGTCGTTGGTGGCGCGGGCCATGATGTCGCCGGTGTGCATGCCCTGGAAGAAGCTGGCTTGCTGCCGTTGCAGGTGGGCGAAGAGGTCGTTGCGAAGCTGGTACTCCACGATGCGCGACACCTCGTTGATGAGGTACCGCCCGAAGAAGTCCACCACGCCCTGCACGGCCGCGAGGAGCAGGATGATGCCCACGATCCAGAATATCTCTTCCTGGGGCCTGCCCTGCCTCAAGCGGTCGATGCCGTTACCTATGAGGAAGGGCTGCGCGAGAGCAAGGAAGGTGCTGAAGACGATGGCTACGGCTCCCCACATCATTTTACCCCTGTAGCGGGCGAGATATGGGATGAGCGACTTCAGGTCGTGCAAACCGAGGCTCCTTAGACATTAACCTTAACAGGCTTGAACTAAAAGTATACACTAAAGGGGAGGTGTGTTCCTGCTACCGCAGATGTATTTTGGCGGGCACACCGCGTGCAATCAGACCTACCCGACATTCTTACGACCACAGAGGCAACCTTGGGCACAGACCTGGCAGACGACGTTATTGAAGGCATGCCGGCTAAGACCGACCCGCCGGTGGAGGGCAGGGCGGTAGCCCTCAGCAGGCCGCTCATCATTACCGGCCTTATCATGGCGACCGCCCTTTCCGCGCTCGACGTGACTATCATCTCCACCGCGCTCCCTACCATCGTGGGCGTGCTGGGCGGGCTGGAGTTCTACCCGCTGGTGGTCGCCGCGTTCCTGCTGACCGCCACGACCACCGTGCCGGTCTACGGCAAGCTGTCGGACATGTTTGGCAGGAAGCCTATCTTCCTGGTCGGCGCGGGCATATTCATACTGGGTTCGGCGCTATGCGGGCTGGCCTGGGACATGCCTTCGCTGATAGCCTTCCGCGCCATGCAGGGACTGGGCGCAGGCTCCATCGTGCCCGTATCGCTCACCCTTATAGGCGACCTGTTCGACGTAGAGGAGCGGGCGCGGATACAGGGCGTGTTCGGCTCGGTGTGGGGCGTGTCGAGCATTGTGGGGCCGCTGGTGGGCGGGGCCATCGTGCAGTTCTTCGACTGGCGCTGGGCCTTCTTCATCAACGTGCCGGTGGGCATACTGTCGATGCTGCTGATTTTCCTCTACCTGCGCGAGCCTGCGATACACACCCGGCAGCGTGTGGACTTCGGCGGCGCGATTACGCTGACGGTGGGCATGGGGCTGCTGCTCATGGCCTTGCAGTCGGGTTCGCAGGGCGGGTGGCTCTCGCCCGTAACGCTGCTCTTCTGGGCGGGGGCAATCGCGCTCCTGGCGCTGTTCGTTATGTACGAGCGCCGCGCCCCGGCCCCCATCCTCTCCTTCGACCTGCTCTCTCGCCCCGTAATCGCCATACCCTGCCTGACGGGGCTGCTGGCGGGCGTGGTGCTTATCGGCTATGCGGCCTACGTGCCTCTACTGGTGCAGGGTGCGTGGGGCGGCTCGCCCATAGAGGCGGGGCTCATCGTGGCCCCGATGTCGCTGGGCTGGCCCATTGCTTCCGCGACCAGCGGGCGACTCATCAAGCGCGTGGGGTACTTCCCATTGGTGGCGACGGGTATGTCATTAGTCTGCACCGGCACGTTGCTGTTGCTCGCTGTCGGCCTCGTGAGTGACATATCCCTCAAGGCCGCAATCACGCTGGTGGCTTCGGCAATCACGGGCCTCGGCTTCGGCGCGAGTACCACGACCATGCTCATCGCCCTCCAGGTGTCGGTGCCCTGGTCCGAGCGCGGGGTAGCCACGGCCTCGGCCCAGTTCTTCCGCAACATGGGCCAGGCCATAGGGGCGACGGTGCTCGGCACGATATTGACCCTGCTGCTCGCGCCGATGCTGGCCTCCGAACGGGTGCGACAGGCGGTAGCCGCCATGCCGCCCGACGCTCTGAAAGCCGGGGGCGACCCCGCCCTCGGCCCGGCCAACGCGCTGTTCGATCTCGATTTGCGGCCTACCCTGGCCCCCGATGTGGTGTCCGCCCTAGCTGACGCCCTCTCCAACAGCCTCTGGTGGACTTTCCTGGCGATGCTGGTAATAGCGGTGTTGGGGGTGCTTGTCGCCAGCCGCTTCCCCAGGGTAGTCACCCCCGCCGATAGGGGCGCACCCGCCGCACCCCAGGTGCGCCCAACTTCCTTGGAATGAAGGTTGCTAGGATTTGGGATTTGGGAATTCGGATTTCGGATTTAGTTGAATTCGAGCAAA
>JALZHG010000680.1 GCA_030914045.1 Chloroflexota bacterium
GGGAAGGAGGAGATTGGACCAACTCGGCCAGCACCGCGGGTGGCGTTTTCTCGCCTTTCCAAGGTCTGATGCTCTGCGCAGATACGTCTCTGCCAGAAGGCTAGGTATTTATGAGACGAGTTCTAGTAACGTACCCACCGGAACCGAGAGGCTAAACGCCCGAGCAGACACGATAAACGCATCTTAGCTTGGCATAACTACTCTCCAAGCGGCTCCCACACCAGTTCGGCCCACTCGATGACCAGTTGTGTTGGACCGTCTTCTTGAGAGCGGACCTCTCCAACCCCGACGCTCAACGTATCGTTGAGCCAAGCGTAACGCTCGTCGTCGCTCAGATGAGTCCCACTCACGACTATCTGCCGCCGACCAGCAGGATAAGCCCTGCCATAGCCTCGGTAGTCGAACAAGACTTCCGCCCCGTCGTCTGTTTCGATGACGCCCTGAAACTCGGACAGGAAGGTGCCATCGCTGCGACGGTAGGGGTGGTTAGCGCCTCGGAAGCGTCCAGAGATGCGTCCCTCGCAACGACCTTCGGCCAAAAAGAAGTGGTGACTCTCGGCGCTCTCCGGTTCGGCCAAGTCGATAGTCCAACCATCCGAGTAGGTGAACCGGACGCGATAAAGAGGCTCTAACCGCATAACTCATCACCCAGCCAAACGATTCCACCTATGGACCACCATTGTACGTAAGACACTAAGAGTTTGGTGCCCCTGCGCAAGCTCTACTTCCCATCCGACTAGAAACACGTTGCAAAGTAGCTTTAACAACCCGCTCGCACATGAAGAGTCAAAGGCTTAATGCCTTACAGCTCATAGCCGATGCTAGCCTCCATACAGGACCCCCCACCCCTTGGGATTTTTGACCCCCCGGCCTATTGAACACCCTTGCTGAATGGTCGGAGTGAGAGCTAGTGCCTATGCTCTTGAATCGCGGTTCTTGCGTCCGCGTGCGGCATCGCTCTGGCGAGTATTCCGTTTATACTAGCCAGATTCAGTAATGTTCACTAAGATAGTAGAGAAAATCGCAACACAGTTACAAAAGTGGTACGTAGTAATGTGCTGCTCTGCGTGTACAATGCCATTGGTGGTCGCTAGGTAATGTGGTTGTAGGACTTACACACGACGCACGCGACGTTACTGGTGTAGCGGCCACCACTTGCCCTAACTTTGTGCCCTCGTGCCCTCCACGCAAGCACCTTGAGTCACGTCCTCTGACCAAACATTCTTTAACGTTTGCGCAAAGAACGTTAACATTGTGCGCCGTGTTGTGAGATACTGCCTAATTACCTGGGCCGAGGCTATACCCCCTCCTACCCCGGCCCAGGGTTCGCGGAGCCTAACACCATTCCAGTCTTCCTGCATGTGTACGGTAGCGTTTACCCCAAGACGATAAAGAAAGCTACCAGCAGCACCCACCATGCGTTGAAGCAGGGTTCACCTTCTAATCTGCATGGCCCTTTCGAAACGCCTCTTGCGCCCACGCGCTAGCGCAGCGTAGAGGTCCCGTTCCCTTTGCTGCCGCTCCCGCTCCAGCGTCCGTATGGGCGACGTGAGGTACGCCAATAGCCGCATCCGCTCTTGCCCCTCCTGGTCGAGCATTAGCCGCAACGTACCACACTTTACCCCTACATATCGCTTACCAAACTCTTTGCTTACCACATCTTGTGGTTTCGTCAGAGGCATGGACAATGAAAGTACCTGCTGGTTTCCTCAGTCTTCCTTCAAATCCCTGTGGCAAGAATCCGTAACCAGCAGGGTTCTAATCTTCGTGCCCCGAGTGTGTTGCCCCACTAGCTTGCTACGCTTTCGCCTGTCATAATCCGAACCTCGCTGGTGTGCCGGTGGCTCTCCAACTTCACCATCTGGCCCCGACACACCAGCTTGGTAAGTGTTCCCACATCCGTGCCTGTGCTAACTTGTTCTATGCCTGCTGGTCAACTTATTCTCTGAGCCAGCTTCTCTGGTACCACGCTCTCTCAACTAACAGCGTACTCATGCGCCCTGAACAGTTGCAGACCATCATGGGGCCCGGTGCGCTGCGACACACCTTTAATTGACGGTAAGGTTACGTGAGGTATAGGTA
>JALZHG010000681.1 GCA_030914045.1 Chloroflexota bacterium
TAACATTGTCGTTGAGGCTGCAAGACGAGATGCGCAGCAGGACTCTAAGTCATAGACAAGATCTACTAAAAGGTGCCGGAGATGATTTCAGGAGCTCGTCTGCGTAGGCACTCCGCTTGCCTACATTGCCGACAAGGTTCCATTGACTACTTCGTAGCACGAGTGTGCTCAACGTGGAGCACTTTAACTGCTACCCATGCCGCTCTATTGCCCCACCCCGTCGCTGCACGGCCAGTCTCGCGGCTGAGTTAATCCGGGTGGAAGCTGTGTTTCAGCTGTACCGCAGGCGAGATCGACCTGTTCCTGCTTGAGCCCTGCCGCCTTGCCCATGTCAGTACCGTCAACCCTGGTCAGGAACAGATAGGCACCTGCCAGATCGGCTCCCTCTAAGCTCAGGCCACGCAGGTCAGCACGAGCCAAGTTCGAGTAGCTAAAGTTCACTCTCGTGACCTGAGCCTTGGCCAGAACGACCCTGGCAAGCTCCGCTTTCGACATGTCTGCGCCTGTGAGGTCCGCCTCCTGAAAGCTCGACCGGTTCATCTCCGATTTGGTCAAGCTGGCATCTGCGAGCTGCGCCCCGGTGAAGTTCGACCGGCTGAATTCCGAGCCGTCGAAGCGCGCTCGTCGCAGGTTGGCACGCGCAAAGGAGGTACGACCTCCTGAAGCCCGCGTGAGGTCAGCACCCGAGAGGTCCGCTCCTTCAAGCCGGACAAAGCTCAACTCAGACCCTTGGAGCTTGGCGCCTGAGAGGTTTGATCCGGAGAGGTCTGTTGAGGTGAGACGGGCAGAGGTGAGAACCGCTCCGGCGAGATTGCTCTTGCCGAGCATCAGATTGCCCTTGGAGCAGTCGGTCCAGTCGACCCCAGCGCGGGCTCCATCGCGGCAGCCCGCTACAGCAAAGCTAGTGGATAGCCCCAAGAGCAAGAGTCCACCAAAGCTTAGCACTCCGCCGTGCAAAAGATGTTGTTGCATGTAGCCGATCCTCGCCCACCCCTGATCACAAGTCTCCAAAGCGGAGCAGGTGCTGGTATTGTGTTCTAGCGCCTCGCTGTTGTCACGACGAACAGGTCCTCGCCGCTATCACTAGGCATAATGAAACTGAGGCGTATTTCGGCATTGTACCACTTAACGGCCCCCGCCTCGCGGGGCCTAGGTGGTGTGGACGGATTGAGGCCAGCACCATGAGGGAAGTGATTCCCTGAGCTCTGGATTTCTGCTTCCTGGCTGGTCGGTTTGAGGAGAGCCGGCCATGCTGACACGGATGACGGATCAGGACTGGGAGATTGTGGTTCAGGTGTTTCGGTCGGTGCGCTCGCGACGGGGCGGCAAGGGCCGGAACGACCGCAAGTTCCTCGAGGCGCTGCACTATTTTTCGGTCCACAACATCACGTGGCGGGCACTGCCAGCTGCGTTCGGGAACTGGAACTCGGTCTGGAAGCGCTTCTGGCGCTTAAGCCAAGCCGGCGTGTTCGAGGCCTTCTTTGACGCGCTCGCGGGAATGAGCCGGACAGCGCACTTGGTTCAGATGTTCGACTCCACCGTCGTGCGGGCCCATGTCTCGGCGGCAGGGGCAAAAGGGGGCAATCCGGTCAGGCTCTGGGCCGCTCGCGCGGGGGCTTTTCGACCAAGATCCACCTCAAGGTGGATTGGGACGGCTTGCCGCTCGCCTTCCATCTCACAGAGGGTGAGGCGAGCGACAGCCCGCAGTTCGAAATCCTGCTCGATCTTGGGCCCGACATCACGCCCCGTGCTGCTGTGGGAGACAAGGGCTATGATGCCAAGGCCAATCGCACCGCAGCGCGCAATCGGAGCATCTGTCCGGTGATCCCGTTCAGGTCCACAGCCAGGAACCGGCCATTGTTCTTCCCAAAAGCCCTCTACCGAGCGCGTGCCCGCATCGAGCAGTTGGTTGGAAAGCTCAAGCGCTTCAAGCGCATTGCGCTCCGCTGCGAGAAGACGGCCCAGAACTACGGCTCCTTCGTCGCTATTGCTCTTGCGTTCATCCTCATCAAATCCGTCCACAGGGCCTAGTCCGCGGTTGCGCGCCGCCCTTGCCAATCTCGACCGCTTGGCGCTTAAC
>JALZHG010000682.1 GCA_030914045.1 Chloroflexota bacterium
TCGCGATAGAAGGAGACTGCCAACGAGGAGAGACGGTCCCTCAAGACTTAGAGATAGCGCTGCGCCCGGACTGGCGGCCCGCCGGAATGGCGCGCAGCCACTTCTTACGACGTAGAAGATGGCGTCAAGAACATCGCGCAAGGAGTGGGTGCGTGGTCTTCTTTCGGCTCTTAGGATGGGTAAGTAAGATTGCAAACGGGTCCACTGGGCATCAGAGAGGTCGGTTGGATATGTCTTTCTCATAGGGGATAGCGTACGAAACCATACTAACCTTCACCCTTACCAAACAGGCTCTTACCGTCGTGAGAACGGACGACGTAGTGGGCAGAGACATCAGAGGAGGGATTCTGGAACCAGTATATTGCCGAAGACCAGGAGCCCTGGGTCACGTGGATCACTATCTTGTCTATCTGCGGCGCTCGGCGGTTGGCCGCCGTGTAGTTAGACCGGTGTGCGGGGTACCAGACGGACGGGCGGTTTACAGGCCATCAGGGTACCCTGATCCTATCGGTCAGGCTTCATGCCTCGTCCGGTGGTTACGTGTCTAGAGCCGCCGACTACCAGCTGCCGCGAGAGGAGGTTTGGTCCGGGATATTCCAGCCCTTCGGGTAGACGAGGTAGGCGATGCCGCCGGAGCCCCTGAACCAGGCAGCGGCGAACTGCTGGCGGTTGTAGAGCCGCTTTACCCCGGAGTTGCCGTCTGCGGCGGGATCGTTGACTATTATGCGCTCGCCATCGCTATGAAAGCCTCGAATCACCAGAAGGTGCCCGTTGCTGGCCCGAATAGGCGCCCCGTCGAGCTGCCCACGCCCCCACGATATGCTCGCGATCACCGGCACGCCCTTGGAGATCCAGCGCTCCACCTGCCCGAGCGAAGAGAAGCGGTTGACGGAAGCCTTGAGGCCGAAGGTCGAAGCGTACGCCGTGTTGAACGGCCAGTTGCCGTTGCCCCGGTAGACGTAGTCGTAGGTTCCGTTGGCGACCGTCGGGACGGCCTGGTTCAGGTTACGCTTGCCGGTCTTGCTCGACCAATAGGCCATCACCATCGAGAGTGAGGTTGGGCTGCACCAAACCTCGCCGCCATTGGGGTAGATCATCTGCGAGCGCTGGGGTACCGGCAGGTCCTTGCCCAGAAGCTGGCTGCTACTCGATACCCCGAGAAAATCCCCGTGCCGGTAGGAGTTGGAGGCGGTGACGTAGACTGCCCGGACCTGCGGGGACACGCTCTGCTTTTTGGTGGAGAGCGTGAGCCGGTATTGGTAGGCATCGGCGAAGACCGGCCCCTCGGACTGCAAGGTGTCGGTAAGGACCTCCCAACTCCCGGAACCCTGGCCGTTCACGCTGTGGCGCTTTACGGTCTGCGTACCCTTCGCCCACACACCCATGTTGAACCACGGCGTCCAGCGTCCACTGGAGCGCACCCTGATATCGGTTTGCATCCAGGTTGTGGATGGGGTCAAGGCGTTCCAGGAAGGGACGAGGGTGTCGAACTTAGTGGCGGTAGCGTAGGCCTTCGAGGTCAGCGTGCCTCGGGTTCGACCGGGTGAGAGCCGGGTCGAGCCATTCCTGGACACCACCCCGTCTTCTCTGCCCGCGGCGAGCTCCGTCTGAGTGTCGTAGCTATCGAAGTCTATGTAGGAGTCGACAGCAGCTTCGGCCCGCGCTGAGACGAGGAACGTTAGGCAGAGGAGCACCAATGCCGGCGCTCCTCCTAGACGGATCAGCAAAGGCTTCGGCAACACGTGCACCCCCCTCATCACGCGGACAAGTGTATCTTCTCCGGTGCCGGCGCGTCTACCCATTTTGGGAAGCACCCACTGCTTGAGAGCCTGTTTGGTAAGGTTCAGACTTCCCTCGCCAGCCGCTTCAGTATGAGGCGGATCATGGCCACCTCCATGAAGCCCTCGCTGCTCTGCACCATCCGCTCGTAGTCTTTGCTTAAACGGCGGTTCCGCATCAGCCATCCAAATGTCCGCTCCACGATCCACCTATGTGGAACGACGGCGAAGCCTTCGGTATCTGCACTCCGCTCGACGATCTCCAGTTCCCATCCACCCTGCTCTTTGCACCAGTCAGCTA
>JALZHG010000683.1 GCA_030914045.1 Chloroflexota bacterium
TATCTTTTTCCAGCGGACGCCGAGGTCCTCCTTGGACGGCAGAAATGCCCTGTCGAAGTCCCTGTGACGCCCCACGCTGCCGACTATCTTGTCTACGGGGACGGTCCTCATCCCCAAGTAAACCTGCTCGACAGCCCCCAGGCCGCTCTTGACCTCGTCGAAGGAGAGGAGCTGGTTGGAGGAGGGGTCGTTGCGCAGGTAGGCCCCGACGCGGCGCAGAAAGGCTTTCCTGCGGGCGCGGGAGAAGTCCCTGTCGGCCTGCTCGTTGAAGTCCATGAAGCCAACCACCAACAAAATCTACAACAGGATAAGAATCTTAGCATGCACCGTTCGGGCCAAAAAGTTCACGTTCTCGACCCCCAGAGAGACCCGCCCCCGAGTAACCGGCCAAGAAACAGTTTCAAGATTCAGCCCTGTTGGCGAATGCACCCCCTCCGAAGGACACGTCATTGAGTACATTATGGACATATGTACTTAAAGAACGAGTCACCTGACCCGTATACAGACCAATCAATCGGTCCCATACTCACGAGCGTCGCTAGAGCGGAGAGCGGGTTCTTTGGCCGAAGGGGCAGGGCTCTCGCCTCGCATTGGCGGCGTGTGCAGGCGGGGCGGTGGTTCTTTGGCCGACGGGGCGAGGTTCCCGCCCCATTACAAAGGAGCACAGGAGATGGTCAGGAGCGTATTCGGCAAGGTAATGTGGGTGGGAAGGGCGACGGTCTTCCTGGTAGGGTTGGCCGTGATCCTCGCGTTGATGTTCGGTGTGGCCTCTGTGGCCTTTGCGAACGATGGGCAGTCGTTCTTACTGGGGGCGAGGAACGTCGCACAGTCGGTGAGCACGCTGGTCAAGCAGGGGGCGGGGCCGGCCCTCAGCTTGCAGGTGGGCTCTGGTGCTCCCTTGAAGGTCAACTCTACTACCAAGGTAGCCAAGCTTAACGCCGACATGGTGGACGGCATGGACTCGAGCCAGCTGGCGCCACGGGCCTACGCCCTGGTTAACGTCACGACAGATAGCATCAACTTCGACCCCAGCAAATCGAAGGGGATCTTGGGTATGCAGCGCAACAATAATTCCGATAGCATCTACTGCTTTAATCTGGCCTTCAACAATCCTCACGCCGCCGTTGCCTCTGCCGCTGCCTACACCAACAACGCGACGGTCGGGACCACCCTGTCTGGCGTCTCTGGATGCACGGCGCCGTTTAACGATGCGGCGGCGCAGACCTTCGCCGGAAACACCTCGGCCCCTGTCAACCACGTCAGCTTCAGCATCGCGTTCATGTAGCGCGAACCTCGATTGCGGGCACAACGAGGGGTTGGGACCGCTTATCGTCTCGACCCCTCTTCGATGCCCCCGCTTGTCCGAGCGACGACCGTGCAGGCCGGGGTCCAGGTGCGGCGGCGTTAGACCTCCAGGATGCGGTGGCCGAAGACGTTTATGACCTCCGTCTCTCCCCGGCGCGTGACCCGCTGCTGGTCGGGGCCGTACAGGTGGACGTGCCCGTGGAGCCAGAGGCGAGGATTGTGGCGGTCTATGAGGCCCAGGAACGACTCGAAGCCGATGTGGGCGAGGTCCTCCTCGTCCCCGAGGCCGAAGGGTGGGGCGTGGGTGACGAAGATCTCCGGGGTCGGGCGTCCGAGGAGGCTGCGGGCCTGGATTCTGGCTGAGAGCGCCCACGCCTTGAGGCGCATCTGGCCCTCTGTGTACTGGTTCGGGCCGCCGGAGTAGAGCTGTGATCCGGAGAGCCCAGCGAGCACCACGCCGCCTGCATCAACGACCCGCCCGTCCAGCGGCGTGCACCCAGCCGGGTACTCCTTGCTGTCGGGGGACGGGTCGTGGTTGCCCAGGACGTAGAAGACCGGCACGCCCAGGAAGGTGATGATGTAGTCCAGGTAAGAGAACGGTAGGTCGCCGCAGGAGATCACGGCCTCCACCCCGCCCGCGTAGGAGTTGAGGGTCGGGCCGTGGAGCATGGACTCCACGTGGTCGCTGATGCACAGTATCTTCACGTTCGCTTCTCCGCCGCCCCGTAAAGCATACCCCTTTTGCTATATCTCTATCCGCACCGCCCCAGTCGT
>JALZHG010000684.1 GCA_030914045.1 Chloroflexota bacterium
GCCAAAACCCGTGCGCAAGGGCCTCAGCGTCGCCGCTCGAACGCCGAACTTCCGAGAACTTCTGAGCGACGTTCTTAGGCCGCTACTGGGCAGCCTGGTTCGAGCATTATGCGAAAGTGGTCCCCTGAGGCTCTCCGGCTGCTACGCTTCTAAGGAGTTTGCCACCTGCGTGGGCTCTCGAAACCATGCCAACGCTATATATAGCCGACACCCTTAGAAGACCGGATCTTATCGCGACGAGGGAGTAACGGCAGCGCCACTCCTGCTCCATCCAAGTGCCGACGAATCGGAGTAAACGTACCCTACGTCAAGACTCCGGCACTAGGGCACCTACTGGCACCGCGAATACCGTACCCTCCAACAAGAACAAGGTCCTCCCGTTGTCCGCTCCGGGACACCGCATTGCTGCGGTTATAAGAGAATCCTGCGTAAAACCTACCCATTTTGAGCAGCCCGCGGATACCCGCGTTTTACCGTACTCTCCGACAAAAACAAAGCAGGATCAGTCGTCACCGCATACCGTACTCTCCCGCAAGAACATACCGTACCGTCCGACAAATGCTTGCTCGCTCCCGAAGTTCCCTGATTTCACGACGAAAGGCTTTTCTACAAAAGACTTGCAAATCACAGGTTTTTACATTGTTTGGTCCCCGATAAGGATATACCGTACCCTCCGACAAGCATTACCGTACTCCCCGGCAAGGGATACCGTACCCTCCGACAAGTAATACCGTACCCTCCGACAAGTATTAGCGTACTCCCCGACAAGCATTACCGTACTGCGCCGCAAAACATAGCGTACCCTGCAACAAGAGCAGTGCGCGATGTGCCTGCAAAGTGGGGAAAAGTTGCCGGCGACCGCTCTGAGCGTCCTGTATGTGTTTATTGTTAAATGTTCTTATGTTGTTTGGGGATAGAGATTAAGGGATTGACCGAGAGCGGGATTCAGGAGCTCAGGCTCTTCGAGTCCGAGGGGGGACCCTTGATCCAGGTCGAGGTCAACCTCGAGGAGGCCCCGCTCTTCATGTTCAAGCGCCGAGACAGACGCGAGGAGAGCACCGAGGCCCGCAACACGGTCCTAACGAGAGACGGGGATCGTCTAGAGCAGTACTGGAAGATAACCGCCCACCGCGACTTCGGTCTGCCCGGCCCCCAAGATCAGGATGTCTTTGTCGCGGTTATGACAGTGGTAAGCAGGCGAGGCGGCATACCCCCGGACGGACACGTAAGCTTCACCCTCTACGAGCTCCTAAAGATACTGGGGAAGACCCACGCGGGCAAGAACTACGACGACCTACGCGATTCGCTCGACCGGCTCTCGGAGACCTCCATTTACGCGGAGAACGCATTCTACAGCAAGGAAGACGAGGACTTCCGTTCCCACCGCTTCCGGATGTGGAGCGTCCACTTCTCCAGGAAGAAGCGCAAGGGCCGCGCGAGCGAGCACCACACGCTGCGGTTCGACGATATTCTCGTGCGCTCCTACAACGCCAGCTACCTAAAGAGTCTCGACTCCGATTTTTACTACGGTCTTAGGCGTCCCCTGGCCCGCAGCCTCTACAAGCTCGTGGACGTCAAGCGCAAGGAGGCACTCTCGTGGTCGGTGGAGCTAGAGGGCCTTCGGTTGCTGCTCTCGATGCCCGAGAGCTACAAATACCCCTCGGCCATCAAGCGTCAGCTGGAGCCAGCCCACCGCGAGCTGGTCGAGAAGGGGTTCCTCGCCCGCGCCGACTTCGAAGAGCGGGGTCGCAGTCCGACGAAGACGAACCTGGTCCGCTACCGAGTCTCCCAAAAGTTCGTCCGCGAGAGGTCAAGGCCTAACCCTGAGCTCTCCGACGGCGAGCGCTTCGCGACCGAGGCCCTCGTCGCCCAAGGCGTGTGGCCCCAGGCCGCTCAGGAGCTCGTGGTCAAGCACGGGGCCGGCCACTGCCTCCACTACCTCGAGGCACTCCCCTACCAGGAGGCCGTCAAGAACCCGGCTGGCTGGCTGAGGACCCACATCGAGAACGCCTGGCCCGTGCGCGTACCCGAGGAGCCCCCCACCCTCCCGACGGCCGAACCAAGCGGGACGGTGATCG
>JALZHG010000685.1 GCA_030914045.1 Chloroflexota bacterium
AGCGAGCACCGCCTCCGCGAGCGGAGCGCCCTCAGGAAGCTCTTGGACCTCCTCCTCAGGTACCCCAGCTAGCCGACGCGGTTGCGCCCCATGAGCGCTCCGACCAAGGGTGTCTCCCGCTGCAGTCCCGCGCCCGGCGAGTCCTTGATGCCGTCGTCGTACATGTGGAGCACATAGCGGCGCACTGCCTACTTATCTACTCCTCCTCACCGCCGATGCTCGAGCGCCAAGCTTACTGCAACCGTACTGCAACCGGGCTAGTACGCACTGGTACACAATGGACAAAGCGACTTCGCTAGATCATCGAAATCCGCCTAAACAAGCGTAATTTCCGGACGCAGTAGGACGGACTAGTACGCGTGCAAGCAAACTCGTAATGAGCAGGTCAGCGGTTCGAGTCCGCTCGTCGACTCTTTATTCTCTCTCTAATCTGCAAAATAATCATAAAATGGAAGAAGCCCTAGAAAGGGCGCTGAGGCCCTTGTACACCAACCCGTACACCAACCAGGGCGTGGACCGTGGGTTCCGCCTCTGACTCCTCGGCGTGTGCGGCAGTAGCATGGGTGTGGGGGTGTGGCTACCTGGGGTTAGGTTCTTGCTCTATCTGGCGCAGAAACTCCCCGGGGGTCAGGATGCGGGCCAGGGTGCGTCCCTCGCCATCTTTCACAGCCCCCTCCGGTAGGTCGAGCAGGTGGCGGTCAACGGACACAAGGTAGGAGTCGCCGCCTCCCAGGGTTCCCGCGAGCCCGACCAGGTATTCATCGTCCGGGTCGACTTCCACGGCGCCTCGGACTACATTCTCGGGCAGGTCCCTTACGACCTCGGCTTCGTGGTGCAGCCAGCTCACGTACTCGGTCGCCTCGTCATAGGTGAGGTACCGGCGGAACTTCTCCCGTGCCAGGACCGTTTGCAGCTCGTAGAGCAGGCGGGGTGAGACGACGAGGTCGAACTCACTTGCAATCCAGCGCCTCAAGACCTCCCACGGTGCGCCCTTCTCGGAGATGGCTGCGCTGATCAGGACGCCAGGGTCGAGTACAGCGCGGGCTACAGCGCCTCCCTGCGCTCCCGCCTCATAGCATGCAGCTCTTCGTTTGCGAGGCTTATCGCCTCTTCCTCTGAGAGCTGCTTGACGCCTTCCTCCCTGCGACGACGTTCTAGGCCTTCAAGAAACTCGCCCAGGCTGCTCGAGTTCCTGGGCGCCAGGACGAGGTAGCTGCGAACTATCTCCTCAAGCAGCTCGCCTTCTGTGCGGCTCTGCTCGCGGGCCCTGGCCCGCAGGTCTTCGAGGAGCCCGGCGTCGATCTCGGTTCGTTGTTTCTCGGCCATCTTTTTACGCCTCCTGACCCCTATTTTCGCACACCGCGTATACCGCGTGGGTGAGGTTGGTGGGGCTTGTGCCCCATCTCTTCTATAGCGCGTCTTTCTCGTCGCTTGGCATCTCTCCGGAGTCGGCTTCGTCGAGTGTCTCGTCTATGGCGCTCGCGGCGTGCTTGCCCATGGTCGGCATCCAGTGCGAGTAGCGATCGAGGGTGAGCTGTATGCTGGCGTGCCCAGCGAGGTGCTGGACGAGCTTCGGGTGTGTGCCACGAGACAGCAGTAGGGGGTAGCGCACGTATGCCGGAGGTCGTGCCTGCGTATGTCGGGTAGCCCCGCATGCCGGAGCAGGGGCTTGAGGTGTCGGTTGATGATATTTTGTGAGTCTATGAGGCTGCCGATGGTAGTCGCGAATACGAGCCTGTTATCCACCCACCGAGCACCAGCCCTAACAAGGTGTGCTCCATGACCTAGTGGTGCGTTCGTATGAGAAGAGCAGATTTTTATACAACGCCTTGCGCCGGAGCCGGAATACTTACCACAATAGTCGCGCAATAGCTCATGAGAATAGTTTCCCAAGAGTTATGAGGGAGCGACTAATGGATCAACCGGGTAGTCAGAGGACGGCGACCGACTGGAGGCTGAACGGCTACGCCGACCCTTCTGCGCTGGTCGGATTCCTGAAGTCGCTTAGGACCTTGCGCACCTTCGAGCAGCATAAGCCCGTGCCTGAGAACGTTTTGCAAGACGTGCTCGAAGTGGC
>JALZHG010000686.1 GCA_030914045.1 Chloroflexota bacterium
GACCAAGGCTTCCAGAGCACGACCCGTCAAGCCGTAGCGTGGGGTGGATATGATCTTCTCCAGGTTGATGGAGACGCCGACGAACACCAGCCCGGTGAGTACCCCGGCGGCTCCTGCCGAGGCCAAAAAGAACTCGTTCCATTCGCCCATCCCTGCGCTCTCCTCTTCGTCTATGTAGCCCGTAGCGACGGAGGAAGTAAGTGTAGGCATAAGGAACGCAACCGCGCATTGCTTCGTCGACGGATTTCGGAGAACACCCCTTTTACGCCTTCGACTGAATAAGAGGAATGGCAAGCCCGAGGTTAGCCAAAGGGCCTACCTGATAAGCACTTCGTCGCACGGCGTGCTTGTGTCCGCAGACTAGCCGGTACGAGGTCAGTTGGGAACGCGGTCGAACTTGTCGGGGTGCGGACCAGTGCGGCCATCCTCGCCCCGATCGAGCGCACTTATGGCATCCATGTCCTCAACGTCGAGCCCGAAATCGAACAGCTCGAAGTTCTCCTTCATGCGCGAAGGCGTCACCGATTTGGGGAACACGATGTCGCCGCGTTGGATGTGCCATCGCAGGACGACCTGCGCCGGCGTCTTTCCTACCTTCTCGGCGATCTCGGTGATGGTGGGGTCATCGAGCACCCTACCCTTCGCTATAGGCGACCACGCCTCGGTGGCGATCCCGTGCTCTCGACCGTAGGAGCGCACCGCCTCGTTGGTGAGGTAGGGGTGCACCTCGATCTGGTTCACCGCAGGCACCGTGTCGGTCTCAGAGGCTAGCCGCTTTAGGTGCTCTACCTGGAAGTTCGAAACCCCGATCGAGCGGGCCCGACCGTCGATATGGATCTCCTCTAGCGTCTTCCAGGTGGAGACGTAGTCGCCGCCGTAGCGCGTGGGAAGCGGCCAGTGGATGAGGAAGAGGTCCACATAGTCGAAGCCGAGCTCAGAGAGCGTCCCGTCGAACGCCTTGCGGGCGTCTTGGGGCTCGTGGGCACCGTTGTTGAGCTTGCTGGTGACAAAGACCTCGCCGCGGTCGAGACCGGAGGAGCGGATCGCTTCCCCGACCTCCTTCTCGTTACCGTACATCTCGGCGGTGTCGATGTGGCGGTAGCCGATCTCGAGGGCCTCGCTCACCGCCTTGGCGGTGTCCTTGGGCTTGATTTGGAAGACCCCGAAACCGAGCTGCGGGATGGTGTTGCCGTCGTTTAGGGTAATATCGGGGACCGTACTCACGGTTATGTCCAACTCCTTCGTCAGTCGTGACCATGTATCGGGCGCAAATAAGGAAACATGAGAATACCCCTGTCGGGCCGTAACAAAACAGTAGAGAACTACCGAGGCGTCGCGCTCATCGTTGGGGAGATAGAGGCGTCCTTATGGTAGCGAGCGTGAGGAAACCGCCACAAGAACGAGAGCCGACCAGCGGACTCGAACTGCTGACCTAAGGTCTCCTGTTACGAGTTTGCTTGAGCACGTCCGTGCCCGTCCTAGCGTGTCCGGAAATTGCCCTTATTTAGGCGGTTTTCGGCGTGCCAGAGCCAATCCTGTGTCCGTTGCGTACCAGCACCAGCCGGTTGCAGTACGCCTTCGCGCATCTCGGACGACAACACGCCCCCGACCGACACTCTGGTGGTGGGCCAAGAGTTAGGTGGGGTTCTCGTTGGCACCCGCGATCATCAACGCGATAAGCCATCTGCAGGTACTTAGATTCAGGTGCAGCTGCTCGTCAGAAGGCCTTCTTCAGGCGGTCCCGGTAGCCGAACTGAACGAAGCCCTTGATTCCTTCAGACCGTAGCCTGCGTACCCGACGAGATCATGATCGAGTGCGACGAAGGTAACGCGAACAGAGCTGAGGCATGCCTTAAGAAGGCATGGTCGACGAGATGGACCAGGTCCTGACCTTCTTCCTTTCCTGGTGTTCCCTATAGGGCCTCAGGCCTGGCGGGCCAGGCGGTTGCTTTTCTGCTCTATCTCCTCTATCAGCTCGCTGTAGGAGTCGACGAACTTCTGCACGCCCTCCTTCTCCAGCACCTCCACTACCTCGTCGTAGTCCACGCCGGCCTCCTTTAGCTCTTCAAGGAGCTT
>JALZHG010000233.1 GCA_030914045.1 Chloroflexota bacterium
GTGCTGGTCTCAGTCGCCGTCTCAGTGGGCGTGTTCGTCTCGGTAGGTGTATTGGTCTGAGTGGGCGTGTTGGTTTCAGTCGCCGTCTCAGTCGGGGTGCTGGTCTCGGTAGGCGTGTTCGTCTGAGTTGGTGTGTTCGTCTCGGTTGCTGTTTCGGTAGGCGTGTTCGTCTCGGTGGGCGTGCTGGTATCAGTCGCCGTCGCCTCGGGCGTATTGGTGCTGGTTTCAGTCGCCGTTTCGGTGGGCGTGCTGGTGCTGGTCTCCGTTGCGGTCTCCGTTGCGGTTTCCGTCGGTGTAGCAGTAGGCACGTCCACGCCGGTGATTTCTTGGTTGCTGGTGTTGTTGGCGGTGTTCGGGTCGGTCCCGTTCGTCCCATCATCGGCTATCGTCGCTGTGTTGGAGATGATGTCGCCTTGCGCCAGCGGCGGGGTATTCACCACCGTGACCGCGAATACGACGCTGCCACTGGAGCCTGCGGCCAGGGGACCCGCCAGCGCATAGGTACAGGTGTTACCCGCGTTGCCGTCGGGCGTGCAGTTCCAGGTGGGAGTGCTGTCAGCCGAGTTGAAGACAGTGTTTCCGGGCACCACTTCGCTGATTACGACGCCCGTGGCACCCTGCGTACCCACGTTGGTGTAAGTGAGGGTGTAGGTTATGACCTCACCGATCTCGACGGTCTGTCCCATGTCGTGCTTTTCGATGGCCAGGTCGGGCGCGGCATCGAGCGGGGTGAGCGTCGGGTCGTTAGCGGCCACCGTGTCGGGGTCGTCGGTCACGATCTGGTTGTGGTTGGTGGCCTCTACCTGGCCCTGGTTCGATATGTTGTTTACGCCCGCAGGGATAGGCGGAGCGCTCACTACCACATCGAAGACGATAATTGCGGCCTCGCCGGGAGGGATCGTGCCGATTGTAATCGGGAAGGTCGATACAGCGGCGGGGGCCGAGATTGGCGCGGTCCTGGGCGACGCCAGCACGTAGCGAGGGCTTGCAAGTCCGGGCACGCGGCTCATGTTGCGGCCAGCCAGCATCAGCGGGGTCTTGGCGATTGCCAGGGGCGCTACACCGGCCTTGTTCGAGGTAGACTTGGCGGCAGCCACAACACTCTTCGGGGTGCTGGCCTTGTCCATATCGCGGCCAGGTACGGCAGCGACTACCAGGCCCGACTTGCCCGTTGCCTGCTCAGCATCGACAGCGGCCGCAACTGTATTGTTGTCGGTAGAGCCAAACTGCGTGCTTGGGCTGGAAGCTGCGGGGCAACTGCCATCATAAGGTATGGTACTCGTGCTGGTGGCGTTTACGGTGCCCAGCACGTTGTTGGTGGTTAGATAGCTATTTAGCGCGGCGTCGTCATCGGCGGGGCCGGGGAAACCTACGATGCCCGCGTCCGTCACAAAACGCTGGAAGTAGCGCAGGTCAGACTGGCCGTTGGTGCCGGTGCCGGTCAATGTGTTTTTCTGTGCAGCAGTTGACCCACCAATTGTGAAGCAGTACTTGTGGTTGTCACCCGTGAGCGTGCCCAGTTCGAAGCGCAAGCCACTCTGTGCGAAGCCGGCACCTGCTGACGGCTGCCGGACGATGTTCCCCTGGACAACGGTTGTCAGATAACCTTGCCCTGCCTCGTCATTGTTCGTTCCCATGATGCGGATGCCATAGTTGAAGAAGTTCTGGATCGTGTTGTTTGTGATCGTGGCGTTATGGCTGCCATTGTCGGTGAGTATCACCAACAAAGCCGAACCCTGTGACGAGCCAGAATTAGCGACCCCGTTCACGCCAATGGTGTTGCCGGAGATCGTGCCCGTGAAATTGCCGCCGCCGGGGCCGCCTTTATCGACGCGCAGGGCGGTGCCGAGTGCGTCACGGAAGGTATTGTTCGAGATGTTGTAGGTGAGCGAAGCAGCCTGCACGCCTGTGGTGCCGCCGGAGCTGATAAGCACACCGCCACCGGAAGGCGCAATGTTGGGGTGGTTGTTGCTGACGTTGTTATTGGTGAAAACCAGGTCGCCGCTGGGGTTGGTCCCCGCCGCGTTGTCCAACAGGGAGTACTGGAACGGGTGGTCGCCGCTACCGGTAAAGGTGTTGCTTGAGATAGTAGCGTTGAGCACAGCGGCGTCAATTGAGTAGAGGAATAGCGACTGCGAGCCAAGATTTTGGTCGTGGCCGAAGGTGTTGCTGGTGAAGGTAGCGCGGTCGAGCAGGCCGGTCGTATTGACGATCTGGAAGTTGCGCAAGAAGCCGCCGCTGAAGCTCGAGCCACTAACGGTGGCCGAACCTGTAAGCCCGCCAAAGCTGACGCTACTCTCCTTCTCGTGCTCGGTGGTACCGGGGCTGGCCGTGCCGTTCGTGCCGTTCACCACGGTGTTGGTAAGGTTGAAGTTGACGACGTTCAAGCCGCGGATGCCGAAGTTCTGGTGGTCGTTGATCCGCATGCGGTCGAACGATGGGTCGCGAGTGCTGTTCAGGTATATACCGATGCCCTGGTTGTTGTTGCCATCCGTGCCGGTCTTGCCGGAGATCGTACCACCGGTGCATGTTGGGGTGGCGATGGTGCAGGTGCCACCGTTGCCCGTGACCGTGAGGCTGCCCGCACCCGCCGAGGTGCCGGTGTTCTCCAGGTGGATACCGTTGTTAGCGCCAGCCCCTGCGGAGATGCTGCGGAAGGTCAGGTCGTTACTGCTTATGTTGGTGTTCGTTACGATGAGGCCCGCGCCTGATCCGGTGTTGATAGTATTGGCGCTGCCGGTTACCGCTAAGGTACCACCGTTGATGGCCGAGAGGCCCGTACCGCTGCTTGTGGTAAGGCTAAGAGTACCGCCCGTGAAGTTGATTGTGTGGCCGTCGTTGTTGTCCAGCGTAATCGCGTTGCTGGCGCCCGTGTTGAAGGTCTGCGTCGCGTTGCTGAAGGTGATGGTACCGCCGCTACCGGCGCTGTTGTTCTGTGCGTGGATGCCGGTGCAAGAACCGGTGCAACTCAAGGCCCCGGAGAAGGACATCGCTCCGGCTGCCGCGCCCGTGCGGTTGGTAATTTCCACGATGCGCCCGGCCGTGCTCTTGGTAAGGCTGGGGACCATGGTCACCGCGCCGGTGCCGCCACCTGAGCCGTCGATGTCCACCACGTTGCCCGCAGGGTCATCTTGCAAGCCGATGGTGCCGCCGTTCACGTTCACAGGGTTTGAGTTGTTGGTGATGGATATACCGTTGCCGCCCATGCCGTCGAGGTTCACGGTGGTGAACGTCACGGTGCCGTTGGACCCTGTCAGGTTGATGGCCGCTCCGACGGTGTTGTCGATTTCCGCGCTGCTGAAGTTGAAGGCAGCGGAGGAGCCGTTGATGTCGATGCCATCGCCGCCCGTAAGCGTCCCGGCGAGGTCCACGTTGCCGCCGTTGAAGGTGCCGCTGCTCACGTTGGTGAAGGAAAGCGCGTCCAGGTTAACTGGAGAGCCACCAACAACAATGCTGGCAAAGGAGACGTTAGAGCCGCCGATGGTCACACCGTTCATCACGACGGCCTGGCCTGTGGTCGTGTTGATGGTATTGCTGTTCGCGCCGGTGCCGACACTGACCGTGCCGCCACCCGTGGCGGTGAAGCCCGCGCCCGCTACCGTGTCAATATCCAATCCACCGTTCGCAAAGTCGGTGGTGTGGCCGTTATTAGTGGTGAGGGTCACCGCAGCGTTCCCGCCCGTATTCAGGGCCTTGGTAGCGCCTGAGAAGGTGGCGCTGCCGCCGGTGTTCGCGTTCACCTGGATACCGGTGCTGGCGCCGCTGGCGTTGATGTTGCCGGAGAGCGTCACAGCGCCGCCGGTGCGGCTGCTAAGCTCTACGGGCCGCCCTTGCGTCGTGGTGATGGAGCCTGGGTAGGTCACGTTGGCGCTGCCCTGGTTCACGCGCACGCCTGTGCCCGTGGCGCCCACCCCACCAATGGATCCCAAGCTAGCGGTGAAATTGCCGCTGTTGTTCACCAGGTTGATGCCGCTGTTGGCCGAAGTTGAGACTGTGAGGTCATCGAATGCGACCGCCAGGGTGCTGCCGCTGATGTCCACCGCCTGGCCCGGCCCGCTCGTGGACACATTGTTTATGGTAACGGTGCCCGCGCTGCTGCCCTTGAACTTGGTGTGGGTACCGGCGACGTTAGCGTCCGCAACATTGAGGCCGGTAATAGTGTTGTTGGTGGACAGGGTTATAACATCGCCCGCCGAGTTCTTGAGGGTCGGCCTCACTCCCGCGCCCCTCAGGGTGTGGGTGTTCACTACGAGGCCCACGCCCTCACCGATGAGCGTCTGCCCGCTCTCCAGGGGGAGAGAAGCATCGTAAGCGGCGTTGCCGGTGTGAATGTAGATGATATGGTTGGGCTGGTCAGCGTCGCCCGAGCCGCCCGCGCCGTTCACCCCCGCGAGGGAGTTGAAGGGAGTAGCGGAGCGCCCGTCGCCGTTGGAGCCTGCCGCGTTGTTTACGTACCAGACGACGTTACTGACGTTGATGCTCACGGTGGCCTTATCGCTCAAGCCGCTGTCATCCTTGACGGTGTAGGTGAAGGTATCTGTACCTGTGAAACCAGCCGGGGGCAGGTAGGTGAAAGAGCCGTCAGCATTGACAGTAACGTTCTGTGCTGGGTCACCGGCCGCCACCTGCTGGGCGCTCCTGGTGTCGGTGTTGGCAGCATCCAGGTCTGCGGGATCATCGCCGAGGAATTCCAGGTCGTTGGCGAACACACTCAGGTTGACACCCGTCAAGTGTACCACAGGCTCACCCGGGGGGGGCGAAGTGTTCACTACGAACCGGGTGTTACCCACGGCCCCGGTGAAGCTATCGTCCACAGCTACGGGCGCTACGTTTATTGTGCCTGAGAGCGTCGTGAGTGAATCGATGGTGTCGCTGTATACAACGCCCGTAGCAGCGGTATCGCCGGTGTTGGTGATGCCGACTGTATAGCGGATCGTATCGCCGGGGTCCGCCTTGCCGTCGTTGTCCGCGTCCCCAGGCAAGCTATCGACCATAGTGGCGACGAGATTTACCGCGCTGGGGGCATTGGGAGCGTTGGGTGCCGGCTGCGCGAGGGGCGGTAC
>JALZHG010000687.1 GCA_030914045.1 Chloroflexota bacterium
AGGCCCCGCCGCTGAGCAAGAACTCGCCACGATGTTTGAAGAGTTAGGATTCGTCGAGGTCTTCGAAGGCTTGGCACCTTCACCCTTTGAATAGCCTCTAGTCGCGTAGCGCCACAAGGAACGAAGGAGAAAGGGACGGGGCGCTATAACCTGTCTCTTCCTCTTGTCTATTCACCTAAGTGCCTAGAAGGGGATTTCTCGGAAGTTCGGATCTAAGTGAACTCCCTTTAACGAATTGTTATGGAGTTTTGCGTGCTCGTGTCCTCCTCCCAAAATTCATCGCCGATTCATCGCTGCCTGTTAGTTTGGGCGCTGTAGGAACCACAAAAAGCGAATACTTGCCGAAGTGAGTAGAGGCTGAGACTCCCCCCTAGATAGATGGGCGCTTATTAGGGGACGGGAAGAGCCAGTAGCGCAACCGGCTACCCGAGGCACGGGTGGCCGGTTCGTGCGTTTCGGGCAGGGGCGAAAGGAGGAGGTCTCACATTAGGCTAGAGCCAGGATTGAGAGTAGCACTTATAGGGGTAGGGAAAAGGAGAAAGGATAGCCGATGAGAAGGGCGCTATTGCTGGTGGCAGTCGGAGTGACTGTCCTAGCACTAGTGGTGGGGGCGGCGCTGGCCACCCCGCCCAAGGGTGCGACCACGACTCTAATAACGCGAGCAACGCTCGGGAAGTTCGAAGATGAGTACCGCGGCATCAAGGTGCAAAGCCAGCGACGTTCGGCAGACGTGGCAATTGTAAAGGTTGTCCTCGAACCTGGAGGCTCGACTGGCTGGCACCATCATCCCGGTGTCGGTCTGTCTTCGGTCAAGTCTGGTGCCGTGACTGTCTATGACGCGGACTGTGACAGGACCGTGTACACGGCGGGCAAGGGGTTCCTTGACAGTCACGACAAACCGATGCTTGTGCGCAACCGTGGCAACGTTGATGCGGTGTTCTACGTGACGTTCATCATCCCGACGAACACGCCCCCAGAAGGGCTTCGGATCGACGACCCACAGCCAGAGAACTGTAACGTGAGGTAGCTACTTCTAGGAAAGGAGTGGGGGGAAGGGGCGAGTTCTACTCTAGGCTCCACCCCTTCCTCTTTGGGAGTGTAGGGAGAGGAGAAGGGAATGCGACGAGTAGTGCTTGTGCTGGCGGCGATGGCTTTAGCCCTGCTACTGGCCAGCGGGGTGGCTTTGGCAGTCAACAAGGTCGGCACTAATGGTCCGGACACTTTGAGGGGGACCAATGGGGACGACAACCTCTTGGGCAAGGGCGGCAACGACGAGCTCTACTCTCTGAATGGCCGCGACAATCTGCTAGGCGGGCCGGGCAAAGATTTCGTTTGGGGCGGAAAACGTGAACGCTTCCGCTTGTCCGGAGGCAACAAGAACCTACAGGGAGGGCCCGGCAACGATGTGGTTATTGGTGGCAGAGGCTCCGACAACGTGTTGGGTGATGCAGGTAACGACTTTGCAGCCGACGGCCCGGATCGCGAATTCTCACTCGACAGGCTCTCTGGCGGAGACGGCAACGACGTGTTCCTCGTCCAGAACGTGCCTGCGGCCAAGGACATAGTTACATGCGGTGGCGGCTTCGACCGGGTGCTCGCCGACAGGAAAGACTTGGTCTCAGCCGACTGCGAGAGAGTGCGGATCGTCCATGGTTCGCTTGAGGAGGTTTTACAGCAGGAAGAGGAATTCCTCGCGTCTATCCCGCCGAGCTTCTTCGAAGGTCTTCACTTTCCTTAAACTTTCCTTAAATAGGAGCTAACCACTACCGCCGCTGAAAGGGACGAGGAGAGTGGGAAGGGGCGAGTCCTACGGAGCTTCGCCCCCCCTTTTTCGCCCTTATTCACCGAAGTGCCTGGAGGTCGACTTTAGCCATTTGCGAGGGAAAGGGATAGACACGCTCCTCACCCCACTGCCTCAGAAGCGGTAATCGAGGTGCCACTCCCTATCGACCATTATGATGCGGCTTGGCCCCCTTCGCGCCACTCTTCTCAAAACACATCTGGCGATACACCCAGGTTCGTTTCTAGGGCGACTTTTTACGGGTCACCTGCGGAGACCGAGACGGCAAAA
>JALZHG010000055.1 GCA_030914045.1 Chloroflexota bacterium
GTCTGTACAGTCAGCCCAAACCCACGCCGGGTCAGTCGCGCCAAGACGATAAACAATAGGCGCTAGCCGCCGGTGGCACCTTAGCACGGCGGCAGTAGAGTTATAATCTGGTAACTGTGGCTACTTATCCAGAGGAAGGACGAATGGACCTCATTCGTCCTTCCTCTTTTGTTACTCCGTGACGTATAAAGGAGGCAAGATGGTACGGAGCATGCTCGAAAATATAGCGCATTTCATATAACAGGAGGTCGTCTGTAGTATGGACACGGCATCGCCGTCGGAAAAGCACGAATCGTTCTGGATCGACTCGGCACCGGGACGCCGCTTTCCTTCCCTCCAGGGGGATGTGTTGGTGGACGTTGCGGTCCTGGGCGGCGGCATCGCGGGCCTGACTGCCGCCACTCTACTGAAGCGCGCCGGCAAAAGGGTCGCCGTCGTTGAAGCCGGGCGGCTGGTAGAGGGTGTGACCGGGCACACCACGGCCAAAGTAAGCTCGGGCCACGGCTTGATCTACGCGGAACTCATCAAGAAGTTCGGTGAGGATGGGGCGCGTATATATGCGCAGTCTAACGAGGCGGCCCTTGAGCGCATCGCCCGGTTCGTGGCGGACGAGGGCATCGACTGCGACTTTGAACGTAAAGGTAACTATATTTACGCCGAGACCGAGGAAGAATTGCAGCGCGTACAAGACGAACTCGAAGCCGCACAGAAGCTGGGGCTTCCGGTGAGTTTCGTCAAGGATACCAGGCTACCGTATTTCACAAGCGGGGCCATCCGCTATGACAATCAAGCGCAGTTCCACCCGCGCAAGTACCTGCTGCACCTGGCGGAAAGCTTGCCCGGCGATGGCAGCTTCGTCTTCGAGGATACGCGGGCGCTCGACGTGGAGGAAGGGACGCCGCACAGGGTAATGACTAATAAGGGTGTGGTGTCGGCGCAGGACGTAATCGTCGCCACGCACTTCCCCTTCCTGGACCGTGGGCTGCTCTTCGCCAGGGTGCACCCCTACCGCGAGTACGTGGTGTGCGCCCGCATTCGGGAAGACCAGGACCCCGATGGCATGTACATCAACACCGGCTCTCCCACGCGCTCGGTACGCACCACGCCCTACGAAGGCGGGAGGCTCTTGATCGTGGTGGGGGAGAAGCACAGGACAGGCGAGGAAACGGACACGGAGCAGCACTACACGGCGCTGGAGGAGTTCGCCCGCACGTCCTTCGGTGTGGAGGAATTCGAGTACCGCTGGTCCACCCAGGACAACTACTCGATAGACAGGGTGCCTTATATCGGCAAGCTGAACCCCAAGTCCGACGGGGTGTACGTGGCGACGGGTTTCAGCGCCTGGGGCATGACCAACGGCACCCTGTCGGGCATGATCCTCTCAGACCTGATATTCGGCGTCCAGAACCCGTGGGCCGAGTTCTATGACCCCAACCGCGCGCCCTCGCTGGGCAAGCTCATACAGGAGAACCTCGGCATTCCGAAGCACTGGCTTGGAGCACGCCTGGCCCCGCCAGAGGTCGAGTCCCTATCGAGGCTGGCGTCGGGGGAAGGGGCCATAGTAGAAGTCGGTGGCGAGAAAGTAGCCGCGTACAGGGACGATCAGGGGACAGTCCACGCAATCTCTGCCGTTTGTACGCACATGGGGTGCATCGTCAACTGGAACAGCGGCGAAAAGAGTTGGGACTGCCCGTGCCACGGCTCGCGCTTCAGCGCCGATGGCAAAGTCATCCAGGGGCCAGCCGTGAGAAACCTGGCGAAAAAAGACTTCGCTGCGGCTGAGAATCCCAGCTAGCGTAAAGCCCATAAGTACGATGTGAGCACCCAAAGGTAGCCCTGTCATTTCGAACGGAGTGAGAAATCTCGTCCTACAGCACCCAAGTAGCCTACTAACACCTTTCCTTCAGCATCACAGCACCGTAAGAAAGAGGAAACATCCAGGTGTAGGACGAGATTTCTCACTCCGTTCGAAATGACAAGGTCGGGGCCGATGTGCTCTTTTCAGACTCCACCCTTATGAGATGGCTTCTCCAATCGTCCATCGTCCATCGTCCCCTTGACCCCCTCCGCTCCCGCTCGTATAATCTTAATGCTAGTCCCTGTTCTCTGAGTCTCAGACGTGGGTGCCGCCACGCACCGCAATGCCACGCCTGCTGGAAGCCGGTCTCTTTATATGCGCGTCACCATATACACCAAGCCTGGGTGCCACTTGTGTGAGGATGCTTTAGACCTCCTCGATAAGCTGACGCCCCAGTACCGCCTTGAGGTGCAACAGGCCAACATCCTGGACGACATGGCGCTGTACGACCAGATGCACGAGCAGATCCCCGTGATCGTGGTGGAGGACGGGCAGTACGGCAAGCTGGTGGCTCCCATCACGGAGCCGGAGCTGCGGGCGTACCTGGAAGTGGCGAGGCGCGACAGGCAGTATGGCCGGAGCGTGCTCCCGGCTTACAGGGAGTCGTTTCTGGACCGCGCGGCCCGCTGGATGGGCAAGCACTGGCTGAAGATGGCGCTAATCTTCATCTCGGTGTTCGTGGCGCTGCCGTGGCTGACCCCCGTGTTTCTCGCGCTGGGTTGGACTGGTGTGTCCGACCCGATTTACACCGCCTACGCGCTCACCTGCCACCAGCTACCGGAGCGGGCGGGCACCGTCTTCGGCTACCAGGTGGCTTTTTGCTACCGCAACACCGCGATCTATGGCGGGTTCATCGTCTTCGGCGTGCTGTACGGCATAGGCCGCGATAGGGGTGTATCGCGGTTGCAGTGGCTCCAGAAGCCGCTACCCTTGTGGCTCTTCGCAGTGATGCTCCTGCCGATGATGGCGGATGGCCTCACCCACATGCTCGGCTTCCGCGATACGATGCTCGACATGACAGCGGAAGCCAACTTCGGCATGTTCACGATAGGCTCGCAGCCCTTCTCGCTCAACTGGTGGGTGCGCATCATCACCGGGTTCCTGGCCGCCGCCGGGACCGTCTGGTTCGCCTTCCCGCGCATGGACCGCGCCGTGGCAGAGTCGGAGGCGCAGTTGCAGATTTACAAGATGTCGGCGTTGCGTGCCGCTGAAACGTGAAACGGTTTCTGAAACGTGAAACGTGAAACGTGATGGTACAATAAGTATCATCGCGGCTCATGCAGGACCACGTTTCACAAACCGCATCACGTTTCACGTTTCACGTTTCAGAAACCGTTTCAGAACCAGAAGGGAAACTGTATGGAGTCGCTAACTTTTATAGTGGTATCGTTTCTGGCGGGCCTGCTGTCGTTCCTGTCGCCGTGCGTGCTGCCGTTGGTGCCGGCCTACATAGGCTACCTGGGTGGGTCTGCCTTGCCGGTGGCGCGGGGTGTATCAGGAGCCGGGGGCGGCCAGGCTACGATGACGCAGACCACCGCCCGTGGAATCGTGCTGGCAAACGCGCTTCTTTTCGTGCTCGGCTTCACCATCGTCTTCGCCATGATCGGCAACCTTGCCGGGGCGTTGAGCACGCTGCTGTACGAGAACAAGCGCATCATCCAGTACGTAGCGGGGGGTATGCTGTTCATCTTCGGGCTGCACATGATCGGCCTCATCCGCATACAGTTCCTCGACTACACCCGCCGCCTCGACGTGCGGCCCGCGCAGAACCTGGGCTACGTGCGCTCGTTCCTTATTGGTCTGGGCTTTGGCGTCGGCTGGACCCCCTGCATCGGCCCCACGCTCGGCCTTATCTTCACACTGGCCCTCAACGGTAACACGCAGGATGCCTTCGTGCCGTTCGTCGCCTACTCGCTCGGCCTGGGCGTGCCGTTCCTCATCACCGCCCTTGCGATGGGGCAGATTTCGGGCGTGCTGAAGCGCCTCACCCGCCGCAGCTACACGCTCAAGGCGGGCAACTGGACCATCATCGACCAGGTGAACATCGTCTCGCTGGTGAGCGGCGTCCTGCTCGTGGTGATGGGCTTCCTTGTGTTCTTCAACCTGGTGACCCTCCTGGCCCCTCCCGATATCAACTGGTTCGTACTCTAATATGAGCAGCACAAAGCCCACGCAGCACACCGACCCCGATCTTGGCTTTGAAGTAGAGATCAAGACCAGCGGCCGGGCCTACGATTACGGCCAGCCCGCGCGCCCGGCGGAACCTCCAACCCTTTCACCCGCCCGCGCCGCGGCCAAAGCCCAGGCCCGCCGCCGCAACATCACGCTGCTGATTGGTTCAGTGGCCGGTTTGGTGATCCTTGGTTTGTGGGTGTTCGTAACCAATCCCACCTTCAACGTGCCCTCCGATGCCGTGGCCCGCGTGAACGGCGAGTACATCTACAACGGCGAGGTGACGCGTGAGATAGACCTTGCGCGGGCGACCTTCGAGCTTGCCAAGAGCGACGAGGAGCCGCAAAGCCCCGGCCAGGTGCTGGAGACCCTTATCGACCGCAAGCTGCAAACGCAGGACGCGAAGCGCAACGGGGTGACGGTCACGCAGCAGGAGGTAGACGCTGCCCTCGACGGCGTAATCGAACGGCTGGGCGTGACGAAGCCGGAGATGGAGTCCACCCTGGCGCAGTACAACCTTACCCTGGACGATTTGCGCGTGCCCGTAGCGGAGGCGTTCCTCATCAACAAGTACATCGGGGCGTTCGTGGTGTCCGGGGCGAGCGACGAGCAGGACGCGCTGACCCGCAAGAACGAGTGGCAGACCAACCTGGCGGTGAACGGTCGGATAGAGTACCTCAAGTCGCCCGGTACCGGCCCCGCGCCCACGCTCAACTCGGAAGCGCCCGATTTCACCCTGCGCAACCTGGCGGGCGAGGAGGTCAAGCTGAGCGCCCTGCGCGGCAAGCCGGTCATGATCAACTTCTGGGCTACCTGGTGCGCCCCCTGCCGCGTGGAGATACCTGAGATCGTGAAGATGTACCAGGAGACGCACGCCGACGCCGACTATGAGATATTGGGCGTGGCGACGAGCAGCAGCATCGAGACGGTGAAGGCGTTCTCGCAGGAGTTCGACATGCGCTTCCCCCTCCTTCCCGACGACGGCAACCACATTACCAACCTGTACCACGTGCTCCCCATCCCGACCACCTTCTTCATCGACAAAGACGGTATCATCCGCCAAACCCATGTCGGCCCGGTAGATAGGGCGATGATGGAGAAGTGGCTGCTGAGTGAATGAAACGTGAGACGTGAAACGTGATGCGGCTAGTGTTAGTTGGTGCGTGAGTGCCAGCATGTTGATTTAGCGGAACCCACTCCCCCTCTGTCATTCTGAGCATAGCGAAGAATCTCGTCCTCTACCCCGATGCCTCCTTTTTCTTGCGGCACATTGTGGCTGTAGGAAAGGTGCTTCTTGCGTGCTGTTGGACGAGATTCTGCGCTGCGCTCAGAATGACAGAGGGGGAGACGGTCCTGCATAAGTGACAGGGTTGAATTCACGCACCAACTAACATAAGCCGCATCACGTTTCACGTTTCACGTTTCATTCACTCCTCTTCACCGTGAAGAAGAACCTCTGCTTGTACCTCCTGAGCAGGCGCAGGACGGATGGGCCGAGGAAGGTGATGATGGCGGCGTTACCGGCGGCGCGCCAGAAGTCGTAGGCGAGCGAGGTGGCGACATAGAAGGTGGTGTAGCGTTGGACGGCGTCGCCCAGGCCCGCGCCCGGCTGCCACACCTGCTCCGGCTGGTAACTGGAGTCGAGTGCTATGTAGGGCCAGAACCAGAGGTTCATCACCACGCCGAATAGCAGCCCCAGCAGCGCGCCCCACCCCGAGAGCAGCCACCGCTCTGCCCTCCCGCGCCATAGGGTTGACATAAACCTACTTGGCAGCAGCGCCGAGCCAAGCCCCACCCAGCCCACGGTGAGCATCTGGTACGGCATCCAGGAGCCAACACCTCCTGTGAATATGGCCGACACGAGGATAGAGAGGGCACCCAGCAGGAAGCCGAACAGCGGCCCAAAGACGTAGCCGCCCAATATGGGCAGTATCAGGATGAACGAGGAGCCGCCCGGCCCCTGCACCGGCCTCAGCAGGGCGTTGGTAGCCACCAGTACGCCCAGCAGCGCCACGGTCTTGCTGTCCATCGCCCGCGTCTCAAGGTCGGCGACGATGGCACCCAGACAAAGGACTACCACCATCAGCAAGATGAGCGGGGCGTCGGCGGCGTGTGCGGCGGCCTCCTCGCTCCTGGTCTGCGGCACGAAGAAGGGGTATATGAAGGCCCAGACGCCCAGCAGGGTGGTCATAACCAGGATGGCCGCGCTGACGGCACTGGAAGCGCGAGGGGTTTGCGAGGGGCGCGGGGTACGAGTGGTTAAAGGCGCAGCATTTCCCGCCTTCGCCTGCTCCGTGCTCATGACTTCTTCCTGCTTCACAACCATAGTTTCCCCGCGTACTCTCTGCGGCCTCGACGCTTCCGCGAACAACTAACCGTGACGATCTAGAAACCGCACAATGGCAGGACCAAATAGCGTCCTGTCATCCTGAGCGTAGCGAAGGATCTCAGATGCTACCCTTGCTTGCCTGCTGAACTATCAGGGCACTGATAGTCGGGGTTCAACGTCATCCCTACTCACCTTCTTTAGATCCTTCGCAACGCTCAGGATGACAGAAAGGAACGGTATCCCGCGCTCCCAGGTAAGTGCTGCTTGTACCTACAGCAATGGCTAAGCCCCAGCCGCTACCTTCGCCACATCCTCGAACGTCACCAGCGCGGGGTGGCGGAAGAGCTTGCTCACCTGCGAGGAGAAGACTAAGGAGCCGGACATCACCTCTCGCGCCGGGCCGTCGGCCACGATGTCGCCGTCACCGAGGAGCACTATGCGGTCGGCAAGGTGGGCGGCAAGCTCTACGTCGTGGGTGGCGAGCACCACCGTACGGCCAGCGTTGCGCAGGTCGCGCAGGATGTTGACCAGGTTGTCTTTTTGCAGGTAGTCTAGCCCACGGGTCGGCTCGTCCAGCACCAGCGCCTGCGGCTCCCCGGCCAGCACGGCGGCGAGGGCCACTCGCTGTCTCTCTCCGACGCTCAGGTCCTTGGGGTCGCTGCCATAGTACGGCGTGAGGCCCAGTGACGCCAGCAGGCCGGAGCCATCCGGCGGCAGGCGGTGGGCGCGGCGGGTGAAATCTATCTCCTCTTGCACCGTGTCGGCAAACAGCAGCACGTCCGGCTGTTGGGGCACATATCCCAACAGCTTCGACAACGCTTCGGTCGATGCGTGGCGGGTGTCGAGGCCCAGCGTTTCGACTTTGCCACGCGAGGGCTTGAGCAGCCCCATTATGAGCTTCAGAATAGTCGTCTTGCCCGCGCCGTTGCGGCCCATGAGCGCGGTAATCTCGCCAGGGTACACGTCCAGGTCGAAGCCGCGCAGTATCTCCCTGCCGCTGTAGCCGAACCATACGTCCCGCAAGCGAATAGCGGGTTGTTTGGTGAGTGTTGGATATTGTTCGCCACTTCCCGGCAACGTACCGCTATCCCACTTTGAGGCGAATCGCCGTGCCTCCTTGATGCTTAGGGGTAGGGGACTCCACCCCAGCAGCTTGCCTACCTGTGCCAGGGGCGGTGCCAACGGTATCTCGGCCAGTATCTCCCGTGGCTCGCCTATTACCGCCTCTCCGTCCGCGCCGATATAGAGGATGCGGTCGGCGTGCTGCACCACCCGTTCCAGGCGGTGCTCGGAGAGGATCACCGTCAGCCCCAGGTCCTTGTTGAGCTTCACCAGGGAGTCGAGCACCTCTTCCGCCGATTGCGGGTCGAGTTGCGAAGTCGGCTCGTCTAGCACCAGCACCTTTGGCTGCATCGTGAGCACTGCGGCGATAGCTACCCGCTGTCTCTCACCGCCGGACAGGGTGCTCACCCGGCGGGACCGTAGGTGCTCGATGCCCAGCGCGTGCAAGGCCTCCTCCACGCGTCTGCGCATGAGGGGCAACGCTACGCCGGCGTTTTCCATGGCAAAGGCCATCTCGTCCTCTACAGCCTCGGCCACGAACTGCGCTTCAGGGTCCTGGAAGACCAGGCCCACCGTGTCGCTCATCTCGCCGGGGCCAATCTCCACAGGGTCGCGACCACCGACGCGGATGCTGCCCGACAACACCCCTCCGTAGAAGTGCGGCACCAGCCCGTTGAGCAGCCTTAGCAGCGTGGACTTGCCCGCGCCCGAGGCTCCCGTTACCAGCAGGAACTCCCCTTCGTCCACCCGCAATGAGAAGTCGGTCAACGCAGGGTGTGTGGTGCCTGGGTACGTATATGTAACATTTTCTATGTCGATGATCGGTCTGTCCATAGCAGCTTATCCCGTACTAGCTTCCATCTCAATTTGCGCGCCCGTCGCTCGCCTATTTGACCATAGTACCAGCGCAGGCACGGCCAAGGCGATGAGCGTCAGACCCAGCACCGGGTCGAAGGGTGGGGCGTACATGCGCAGCCTGCTGAGTGGGTCGTATATCAATGCCCCAGCCACCCTTGATTTGTAAAGCAGCAGTATGGCGATAATGGCGAGGCTCGGCACCAGGAGCAATGTGTCAGTATCGCGCCAGACGCTCCGGCGGTAGCGCGTGCGCCTGGACCCTGCGCTCACCGCCCACAGCGTCGCACCTACGAGCGCCACCCCGCCCACTATCGTAGACCACCCAAGCAGGGGAGTCTGCGAGAAGAAGGCCAGGAACGCCGCGCCCGTCATGGTAAGCCCCAGCCCGGCGGCCACCCCGCTTTGGACGAGCAGTGGCGGTAGCTTGCGGGTGCCTGGGGCGTGGCGGCTGAACCCACGCGCCTCCATTGCCTCGGCCAGGTTCATGGAGCGTTCCATGCCGCCCGAAAGCAGCGGGATGATAATGGGCACCAGGTCGCCTACCCGGCGCACGCGGTGCCCTCGTAACGCCTGGGCCTCCCGGATTTCGGTGAAGCGAGTGATTGTCTGCGGCACGAAGGTAATGGCGATGGAGGTGATTAACCCCACCTGGTGCATAAAAGCGGGCACTGACCTGAGCATGGCGTAGTAGTCGGCCCCCGCTGTGAAGGCCGTGAAGACGGCCAGCACGGTGAGCAACGAGAGCGCGTCCAGCCCCGCGTACGTCAGCCCTTCCGCCGTGATGGGGCCGCCGATGAGGGGCCATTCCTCCGGCAGCCGGAACAGCACGGTGACACCTGTATGCACACTGAACCCCTTGAAGACTGTTACAATCACCAGCAGCACCACCACGAAGCGCAGGAAGATGCCCAGGCCCCGGCGGTCGCGGTCGCTCTGCGCCAGGAGTGTATAGCCTGTCGAGGAGCCCACTCGCGCGGTGATTGTCCTATGTACGAGGGCCGACGCCGCTATGATCAGGCACAGGTAAATCGGATTTCGGGTAAAGAGGGCCGCGAGCATGCCCGACATGAGCCACGCCAGCCATGCCGCTACGTGAAACCGGATGCCACCACTAGCCTGCATATCGCCGCCTTCCCCTCAGCCCGAACCACCACAGACCCAACCCGGCTATCACGGCCAGCCCAATGCCGAGCGCCACCATCTGGGTTAACGCCTGCGACGAGGGTCCAGCCGTCCGCACGATGGCGGTCGGTGTAGCTGTGGACCTGGGCGTCGGTACGGTTGTACTGGTTGCAGCGGTGGTGGGGATGCTCGTTGGTACTGGTGTGGAAGTATGCGTGTCCGTCGGCGCGATAGTAGGAATAGGCGTATTCGTGGGCGGCAGTGTAGGGGTATCCGTTGGTGGGACCGTGGCGGTGCGTGGCTCCGCCGTGTCTGGGGGCTGTGCGGGCTGAGGCACCTGCTCGGTAGGTGGTATGGCCGCAGGCGTGGGGGCAACCTGTGGCCTACGCGTGGATGTAGGCGCGGGTGGCGGTGGTGTGCTGGTGGGCGGCATCATGACGGGGGTGTTGGTGGGTGGTGGTAGGGGCGTGTTTGTTGGCAGTGGCGGTGGAGGTGGTGGAGTAATGGCGGTAGGCTCAGGCTGTGAGGGCAGCACGGCGGCGCACACCTCAGCGAAGATAGGAGTGACGCTTGGCCCCTTGCCGCTGCTCCACGCCCAGCCCTCGACCTCTCCGTTGCGTACCTTGTAGCTGCTCGCCCCCATCGAAGAGAATTTCCAGGCACCATCCCTCAGGTGGTTGTAGACCCAGTACTTACCGCCGGGGCCATAGGACTGGCAGACGCACGCCTGTTCGGGGAAGTTGCAACCCTCCGAGCCGATCTTGCAGACCCAGCCGCCCAGGGCACCCTGTGTCTCGGCTATGACATCCAGGCCCGATTTGAGCAGCAGGTCGAGGCCGGTAATTGTCTCTCCAGTGAAGGGTATGCAGTACGTATTGGTGGTGCCGTCACCGAACTGGACGACCAGCCCCGCGTGGTTCTCGCCTTGTTGTGCGTGCGTGACGGCAGGTGTATTGCCCCCGGTGATGGCCGCGCACAGCAGAAGGAGCAGGAACGACAAGGCACGGCAAGCCCGACCTCTACGGATCGAGCGGGGGTCTGGCTTACCGTGCCTTGTTGTATATGGCTGTTGCATCAATTTCAGCCCGCCGGGGCCGGTTTCTCCTTAGCGCGCAGGTGCTTTGCGACGCGTCAGCACTCCCATGCCGAGCGCCAGTGCCGCGATCCCTGCCAGCGCACCCATAAGGCCGTCAATGGGGTTGCCGGTGGTGGGCATGCCGGGCACGTTGACCCCCGGCACCGGGGCCACCCCTTTAGCGGGGGCCGCCAAAGTTGCACCTAACAGCGCAGGTATGGCCTGGTATGTCGCGCCGGGATTGTCGTCAGGCTCCGACTTCATCCACTGGAACGCGCCGCTGGGCTTCTGCAACGACACGATGAACTCAAGCGGCTTGCGGGCGTCCTCTGTGCCGCCGAGGGCGATCAGCGCCTGGGCAGCGTAGGCGGTGGAGTTCACGTCGCTGTCGCTGCCCCCCGCTCCGCCCTTCTGGTAGGGGAAGCCGCCGTCGGGGTTCTGCTGCGACATCAGGTAGGTCCAGGCCGTGCGTAGCACAGTTTGGTGTGCCCGGTCTTGAGCGCCCGCCGCTACGTACGCCTGGATGACCACGGCGGTAGTGTTTGTATCGGCGGCACCCGGAGACTTATCACCCGAGAAGGCCCACCCGCCCTCTGCCGTTTGAGCGCTATCGAGGAAAGCAAGCGCGTTGGCGGGTACCTGCGCCCCGGAAGCCCTGAGGCCCAGGATTACGAAGGCGTGGCCTATCACGTCCTGGCCGTAGTGCCCTGTGGTCGCGTCGTAGGAGGCGTTCACCGTATCGACCAGGTTCACACCGCCGAACGACCTGGGGTCTCTCCCCACGGCAGAAACGGCGAGCAGCAACTTACCCGCGCTACCGGGGCTTTTGGTAAGGTCAGCTACGTTGGCTTCCAGGAAATCGACCGGGGTTTTGCCCCCCCGGTTGTACGTTCCGGGGTCCTGCCCGGCCGCCGCTATTGCCAGCACCGCGTCCACGGTGGAACCGGCACCGAAGCCGGGGAACGAGCCGTCGGGTTGTGTCTGGTTCCGCATCCAGGCAAGCGCGTGATTTGCTGCATCGTCCATGGGTGGAGTCGTCTGCGCCGACGCGGTGACAGCCGAGAGCAGCACGAGCAGTGATGCCAGCAGGGCCGCCGCTGTCTTTCTTTGTGAAATTCTCATGGTAAGCATGTTTAGCTCTCCTATTTTCTGGCAAACAAAAAGCCCTTGCCGTTGCGACAAGGGTTTGCGTGTGTAGATGCTTCTATCTACAGATGGGGATGACAGTGCCTATGGTGGGCTGTGCGTGCGTGGCTGCGTCATCGCTCCTCCTCTCCCTCTCTCGCGAAGGTAACTGGAGTGACACAGAGGCGGGTATCCTGGCTTTCTCACATGAGATTACAGTTGCGGGACAGCGCCGGACTTTTACCGGCTTCCCCCATTGCCGCCCTAACTTCCGGGTTTCGGGCGACCTCTGCGCTTTCTCGTATTCGGTTGTTAGCAGGCTGAGTATAGCACCGAGGAGAGGCGGAGTCAAGAGCGCCCGTACTCCTTGCGACCGCTCAGCTAACCGCTCCCCTGGAACTGGCATCTGTATGCTTATGCTTACCACGCTATTATCCTACATGAAAGGCCCACCCTAGCTACACATCCTTCGCTGGTTGACTCTAAATAGCACCCAACATCACTTTGAAACATCTTGTATTCAAATTAAATGCGCGCTATCATGTTCTGGTATCGGCTTGGTAGCCATTCCGTATCCGTCAGCGCGAACTATATTCAGCAACTCGCGGTTGCCACAAGGGCATGAGGCCCTGTGACCGGAGAGCTTGTCTTGGCATGAGAGACCCTGCACCTTTGTTGCCGGTCCATGTTGTGCGTGTCGTTGCATATTAACAGTACAGGAGGGCGACGATTATGGTTGATTTCAAAGTGATGACCTGGAATGTTGAGAACCTGTACCCGGTAGGCAGTGAGTTCGGCCCAACTACCAAGAAAGTATACGACCAGAAGCAGGCGCATCTTGCTCAACGCATAAGAGACATTGATGTTGATGTGATTGCGCTCCAGGAGATCGGCAGTCAGCAAACTTTCCTCGACCTGCAAGCGGGGCTTGGAGGAAATTATCCCCACGCTGAGCTTTCTCCACAGCCTGACGGGCGTGGGATACGGGTAGGTTTCTTGTCCAAGTTGCCGCTGTCGAATGTCCAGTCAATCTCGAACTTTCCAGATGGGGGGCTTTCTCTGACCCCGCGTGCCATCGGAAGTAGCGCAACGGATCCCGCTAACACACCTCTCAACGCAATGGGGCGAGGGGCACTAAAAGTTACTGCTACGCTTTCTAACGGCACAACCATCAACCTGATCACGACGCACTTGAAGTCCAAGTTGATTTCCTATCCACCAGATGCTAACGGGAAGCAAAGGTTTCAGCCGAAGGATGAAGACGAGCGCGCCCGCTTTACCGGATTGGCCCTCCTAAAACGCACTGTGGAGGCCCTGGCGCTACGCGTCCACGCTAACGACCTGACTGTTGGTGCCACCCCTCCATGCATCCTGCTGGGGGACCTCAATGATGGTCCCGAGGCTTTGACAACCCAGATATTGCTGGGGCCTCCAGGCGGGCAAATCAATCCAAGCCCCAATTCTAACCAGAGCAACGACTCGCGCCTTCACAACCTTGCCAATCGCATTCCTGAAGAACGCAGGTTTTCACGCATCACAGACGGTAGAAAGGAGCTTATAGACCACATCCTTGTCAGCATCGAACTCGTCTTCATGCGGCGCGAGGTCGACAGCTTCGTGGAAGATATAGGATCCATAGGAGCAAACCCGGCGAGTAGGCGCAACGCTGTTGTGCCGGATCATGCCCCGGTCTTCGCCCGGTTCGAGATACCTTAGTAGTGTCTGCTCTTATGGAGCACTCAGGAAATGGTTGGGCGATGTCGAGGAAGACCGCTGGCAATTACTTAGCTGCCTCTACCCCGTCCCGAACGTCGGCACCGTTTCATCAAGTATCACTTTGAAGTTAAACTTGCGCTGCACCCTTCCCCTCCAACAATCGCTCAACTATCACCACGTCCCGCCAGACGCCGTCAAGCTGGGCGTGCTTCTCGTAGACACCTACCTCCCGGAAGCCGACAGCTTTGACGAGGGCGCGGCTGGCGGTGTTCTCCACGAAGATGCGGGACAGCAGCTTCCAGAAGCCCGCCTTCTCAGCCGCCTGGATGAGGGACTGCATCGCTAGTCTGCCCGCGCCCCGGCCCCTCGCCTCCCGCGCCACGTACACCGAGAACTCGGCTATGCCCCGGTAGCAGTCGCGAGGGCGGTAGGTGGAGGTAGAGGCGAAGGCGATTACTTCCCCCTGGTCCTCAACTACCACGACCGGGTGTATGCCGTCCAGCCACGATATGATTTCTTCGGGGGTGCGGGGGCGCGTCTCGAAGGTGGCTACGCGGTCTTCAAGCCCCTGGTTGTATATGTGGGCTATGGCGGCTGCGTCTTCGGGTGTGGCGGGGCGTGCTTGCATGGTCCTGTCTCCTGGCTCATGTGATGCACTATTTTACAATGCAACAAGGGCATGGAGGACCATGCCCTTACGGAGAAAAATGGTTGTGGTGGACTACAGCGCGACCGGCTTGGTGGCCCGGATGAAGGCGCTGGCGAAGAGGCCGTCTACCAGGTCGCCCGCCTCGTTCAATGCCGCCGAGGTCTCAGGGGTGCAGCAGCCGCCGGTTTCTCCGGCCACGTCTGCGGCGGCGTACGTGCGGGTGATCTCGATTCCGGCGTCCTCGAATCCCGCTTCGGTGAGAAGCTGCTTGTAAACGTCCTCGTGCAGCGCGCCCGCAATGCAGCCGGTCCAGGCTTCCATGCTGCGCAACACCCAGTCGGGGGCCTCGCCACGCACTACCACGTCCGACACCGCGAAGCGTCCGCCCGGCTTGAGCACCCTGTAAGCCTCACGGATTACCTTCTGCTTGTCCGCCGACAGGTTGATGACGCAGTTAGAGATGATCACGTCCACAGAGTTGTCGGGCAGGGGGATGTCCTCTATGTAGCCCTTGAGGAACTTGACGTTCTCCAGGCCGGACTTGCGCAGGTTTTCCTCCGCGAGTTCCAGCATCTCGTCGGTCATGTCGAGGCCGTAGGCGAAGCCGGTGGGGCCTACGCGCCTGGCCGACAACAGCACGTCTATGCCGCCGCCGCTGCCCAGGTCGAGCACCGTTTCGCCGGGGTTGAGCCTGGCAAGCGCGGTGGGGTTGCCGCAGCCGAGCGAGGCCAACAGCGCCTCGGTAGGCACCTCGGCGGCCTCGCCGCTCACGTAGAGGTTGGAGGTAATAGGGTCGCCGCTCGTGGCGGAGGTGCCGCAACAGGCCGAGCCGCTATCGGAGCCGCAGCAGCTTGCCGCCCCCGTGCCGGAAAGCACCTTCAACGCCGATTGGCCGTAACGCTCGCGCACTATCTCCCGTATTTCGGTGCCCTGTACTTGCGTGTCTGAGTTCATGGTATAGCTCCTTATATTGATAAATTTCGATATAGCCGCGAAAAAAAGAGAGCGCATGCACCTCTCAGCGTGGCGCTCCCGCCAACTGTGCCGCCGACAGCAGCCCGCTCAAATAGCCCGCCACCTCCTCGAACACGTCGCGGTTGAGCGAGTAGTAGACCCACAGCCCCCGCTTCTCCCAGCTCACCAGGTTGGCGTCGCGAAGCACCCTGAGGTGGTGTGAGATGGTGGGTTGGCCCAACTCGAACTGGGTGGTGATGTCGCACACGCAAATCGAGTCGTACGCGCCGGAGAGCAACTCCACGATGCGCAGCCGGGTGGGGTCGGCCAGGGCGGAGAGCAACTTTACCTGTTCATTGAGGCGCGGGTTCCTGGGTGTCATGGCTACGTCATCGCAGCACCCCGCCACCTGCAAAGGTATGATCGTCCTCTCGCCGCTGTTCTGTCCGCTTGCTGTCATACACGCATCATACAGACTATATTGATGATTGTCAATACATCTGAGGTCCTATTCCTCGATAAAGAATAGGACCTCAGATGCACGATGTTTCGATTGATCGGGGAGTTACGGGGCAAGAACTCTCTTACTCCTCCCCTCCGCGTCTGGACCTGGGATTATGCAGTCTAAAGGGCGCACGTTCCCTTGGTCCCTCAGTACGCTCTTCGGGCTTGGTAAGCTCTACCCGAATGCGGCACCGCGTCGTGCAGTTGAAGACTACTGACTGCCCGGCGAACATGTCAAGCCTTTTAGGTTTGAAGCCATCTCTGCCACATTCAACCAGCGTAGGCTGGTCAACGCGGAATTTCTCCTCCTTAGGCAGCCTGACTCGTATCTCGCCTTCGCCCCTGGCGTCAGCGTTGGCGACGCGGTACGTTCCAGGGCGCACCAGCGTGACCGCGAACAGACCACCCTCAGGCACGGCTTCATTGCTATCGAGCAGAGTGCGTTTTTCCCTGCTAGTGATTTCTTCTATCCTCACACTGTACTGCCCGGTGCCTTGAGAGGCGTAAAACCCCATTACTCCCCCCACTGCAAGCGTATAGCCTTCTTCGGGTGGGCAGTCGCGGTCTGCGCCGGACTCAGCGAGCGAGGCTAGGTCTACATTGATCTGGTTGGGGGCGTTTTCGGCTACAACACGAATATTTGAGCGATGGATAACCTCCTGGCGGCGCTGCACAAAGAGGTCGTAGTTCCCCCTTTCCGGGAAGCGATGGAACAGAGTAGCCAACACCGTAAGCGCGCCGCTGTCAAGCGCTTTTTGGGTGAACACTGCTCGATTAAGCACAGCTTTGGTCGTTCTTTTGTTCATGGTCAGGCTCCTACGTCCGCTTGGACGATCATCTCGACGTCGTTTACCCTCACATCAAGATTGACGATAGGGATGCGTACGGGTATAAGCCCATTCTCCTGAGGTAGAATCTCGGCAGGATCGTCAATCCCATATATGGGATTGCAACTGGAGAAGAAGTCAAGCACCAGCGTCGCGATAAAATCGAGGAGACCGAAGCTGACGTTGAACAGGTCACTCAACCACTCCTCAATATCATCTGCGATATCGAGGATAGCCCGAATCAAGTCAGTGATACCGCCAATGATAGCCAATAGCAGGTCCCGCACCCAGCCACCGGGGATGAGTCCCTCGACTGCGCTGGTGAGGGCATCCTCGATCAAATCGCCCACGATATCCGGGAAGTCAAAGAGATCTACGTCTATCGTCTGTGGGTCTATAAATATCTGCCACTGGTTGTTGTCGGGCAGAGGCTCTATGCGAATAAGGCTGCATGGGTCGATGGCGGGAGGTGGCAGTGAGGCATCGAAGTAGCGCGCAACGACACTGCCGGTGAAGCTGACTTCCTGGGCTACAAAGGGAGCGAGATCGAGAGTGGTAGAGACGTCCGGGTTGCCACTGAAGACACAGAACTTCGGTAAGCAGATATCTGGAATCGGCCAGGGCAGATTTATGCACCCGCCGCCGACGCATATTTCCGGAATATCGAATCCGAGCGTGAACTCCAAACGATCCCACTTGATGTCCAGCTCCTTTACCTGGATCGTGTTGTCAGCCCTGAGGTCAATGGAACCACCTTCGAAGTGCGCCTTCACGTCGTAGCCCGCAGTGAAAGGGCCGAAGTTGCCGTCGTCTGCATCCTCGAAATTGAGGTTACGCTTTAGAATGTCGAAGGAGCGGCTAAATGTCTTTTCGGAGACTGCAATCGTCGTATGAGCCATGATTACACCTCCACAACCAGGTTGATGAACGCCTTGAGTTGGTCCTCTTCGATAGCCGGGTTGTTCGGTACGGCTGCTGGTACGGGAGCAGGTTGTAGCGTGATGGTCTCGCCGATGGAAATGCTACGGTCCCTCAGCAGTTCAGTGATGTTCAAGACCATCGCCTCGATAGGCGTACTGAGGCGGGGCAGGATGCCCAGGCGCAGCACCAGCTTGATATAACATTCGATGAGGTCTTCCATCGGGGTGGGTTTCAGGTCCACGATCTCAAGACCATCCAGGCGCACCTTGAGCCACTGTCGGTCGCCACTTCCTATAGTGCCCCACTCAAAGTGCGCCACCACGAACAACTCCAGGCAGAAGCAAAGTAGCTCACGCGTCGGAATTACTATGGTGTCTCGCGGCTGGTCGTCGGAGTTCCCTTTGAGATGACCCTCCCGGCCGTGCTGGGGGGTAGAGAGGATTTCGATAGTCGGCAGGAGCTCGTTAATGAATTCCTCGAGAGGGCAATCCAGTCCAAAGCAACCCTTGAGGCGCAACGCCAGGCGTTGAGATGGGAGGGTACCTAGCTCCGGGGGCAAAGTGATTGCATTGCCTGGGTGAAAGTCAATTTCTAGATCGGTAAACTGAAAACACCAGTTCAACCCAATGGGAATCGGCGTGCCGAATATGGGAATCGGATCTTGTACATCGAAGAGGGGATTATTTGCCTGGCGTACCTGTGGTGCGGCATCAATTTTCACGCACAGCAATTCGGGGCGCTCGACAAAGTAGCTGGTAGCGTAGTTGAACAGCGAAGGGCGCTGGCGCATTATGTGGCGGACAACAAGATTGATCCCGTCTTCATGCACGCTGCCGAACAGGTCGCTGTTGTCGGTGAAAGCCATATAGGCCCTCCTTTTCTCAAGCTCTCACGTTGCGCGGTTCTGGCCGGTTCTATTGCTGGCTCGCCGGCATATTCGCAGCCGATTAATAGGCATGAGCAACCGCCTAGGTGAGTTACGCCGGCAGGCGAAGTGGCAACATGACTGGCCTATGCGCATGTGATTGCAGATGCTACATGTAGCTGCTCTCCCTAGCGGAATAGCACAGATTATACCATAAGAGTCACGTAAAAATGCATCCTAAGTTGACCATTATTTGCCAATTACCACAGGTACCGTAGCAGTGTCGAGGGTGCACGTGGCTTGAATGTGGTGCAAGGCATCATCTGACTATAGCCGGTCGTTCCTACTCAGAACGCTCTCTGTTCTCTAATTCGTATAACCTCCGCATCCGTTCGGCTTCGCTCGGGAAGGCTCGCTGTGTCTCCACGTTGCAATCACGTGTTCACGCCTCTCCCTTATTGGAGCTTATCTCTGCCGATGGCTGGTCAATTGAACATGGAGGTGCTAAGATTAGGCCTATGAACGAAAGCCCCGACGAAGCCCGCACCGCCGCGCTGAGGGAACTGCCGCCTCTGATGCCGCAGTTCCTCAGGAAGCGTCGCATGGGGCTGCCCGCGGTCACGGAGATAGCCGACAGCCTGGGTATCGAGCGCCCGCACGTCTTCGCGCTGTTGTTTCTGAGGCTGGTCACGGGCAGCTACGGTGGTGGGCCTGTTTCTCCCGGCCAGGTGCGTGCCTGGGACCCATACGCTACCAGGGACACCTACACGGAGCCGTTTGCCGCGCTTGCCGCCAGGGGGTTAGTTCTGGAGGACGAGCAAGGCAACTTCAACCTTTCTCCCACTGGGAGGGAAGTGGTTGACCGCCTGCACGCGGCCGGGCGCGAGTTCGTGGCCGCCCACAAGCCTTTGCCAGCGGACGATTTGGAGGAGATGAGAGGCTTGCTTGAATCGGCGGTGCAGGCGGCGCTGGAAGACCCTGTGCTGTCGCCGCGCCCCGGCAGCCACCTGGCAGGCTCCCGCTCCCTGCACACCTTCGGCCCTGATGCGCCTGCTATGGTCCGCATAGAGCAGGCTATATACGATCTCTGGCACGCACGCGACGACGCCCACATGACGGCATGGCGCAATGCGGGCTTGGAAGGCCCGGCCATGCACGTGTTTTCGCCGGTTTGGGCGGGGGAGGTTAAGACGGTCCAGGAACTCGCCGCCCGGCTAGGCCTGGAAGAATCCACCGGCGACATCGAGAGCAGACTTGCCTATCTGGTTGATAATGAGTACCTGGAGGTGGATGGCGAGCAGTTACGCCTCACCCCCGCCGGTGCCCTGGTGCGCGACGACATAGAGCACGAGACCGACCGCATCTACTTCGCCTCCTGGCCGCTATCCCTGGCACAAGCCGAGTGGCTGCGCGACCACCTGCGACAACTGGTGGACAACCTGCCCGTCACCCCGCTTTAACCTCAGCCATCGTCTATCGTCCATCGTCCATCGTCCCAAGAAAGAGCCTGCCGTGCAAGAGATCGTACCCCAAAGCTGGACCGAACTACTGGACCGCCTCTACGAGGAGTCGTGGAACGAGCGGCTGGGGCGGTTCCGGTCGAACTTCGCCTACCGGGGCATGGAGGACGCGCGATTTGACCTGACTACCACGCTGGTGAGGTTAGGCGGCGACTACCCCCGGCACGAGGAAGACCTGCTGCGCAACTTCCGCAAGTACGCGCACAAGCAGGCTGCTATGGGCGACTCAGTCTGGTACTGGCTCTCGCTGGCCCAGCACCACGGCCTGCCCACGCGCCTGCTCGACTGGACCTATTCGCCCTTCGTGGCCCTCCACTTCGCCACCGCCGAGATAGAGCTGTTCGACACCGACGGCGTTATCTGGTGCGTGGACTACATCAAGACGCGTGCGATGTTGCCCCGCAAGCTGCGCGACATTCTGGAGCAGGAGGACACCAACATCTTCACCGCCGAGATGTTGAGCCAGGCCGCCCCCACCCTGCGCGAGTTCGATGACCTCTCCAAGGACGACTACGTGGTCTTCATAGAGCCGCCCTCCCTGGACGAGCGCATAGTGAACCAGTACGCCCTCTTCTCCCTCATGTCCAACCCGAGCGCGAACCTGGAGGAGTGGCTGCACGATCACCCGGAGTGCCACCGCCGCATCATCATCCCGGCCTCTCTCAAGTGGGAGATCCGCGACAAGCTGGACCAGGCGAACATCACCGAGCGGGTGCTGTTTCCGGGGTTGGATGGGCTGAGTAGCTGGCTGAGGCGGTACTATAGCCCGCGTGCGAGGGACGACCGACGATAGACGATGGACGATGGATGATACTATGTTGCGCTGACTAAGCTAAATTGAAAATGCTCTATAATGAATCCCTGAGCACGTAGTGGGAATAACGAGGTTACTATTATGGTTCCATACGCCGACATAGTAATACGCAACTCAGACGGCAATACTGTAGCGCTTGTTGAAGTCAACAACAGTCAGAACCTTTCCAGGGACGTAGTTGTAGATCTTCGGCGTAACCTCATTGAGCACGGCTTCGTTCTGGCTGCGCCCTATTTTCTGATCGTCTCACAGGACTCTGGCTTTTTGTGGAAAGATGTAGACGCAACTGTTTTAGATTCGCCACCCACATATGAGTTCTCGATGCGACCTGTTATGCAAAGATATCAGTCTGCGATAGATGCAAAGGGCAGACTCAGTGGTTCAGTTCTAGAGCTTCTGGTACTTCACTGGCTGAATGAAATAGCCCTTAATGGAAAACATCCCCAGGAAGACCCGGAGCGCCTGCTAGCTACCTCTGGTTTCCTAGACTCGCTGCATGACGCGGTAATCCTGGTGGAAGCGAACGCGTGATCGTCTATGTGGAGACAAACTTTATCCTACAACTCGCATTGCGGCAGGAAGAGGCGCACGCGGCAGATGCCATCATGGAGCGTGCGAGGAGTAACTCTGTACGGCTTGTACTACCGGCTTTCTCACTGAGTGAACCTTATTCGACACTGACATATCGCGCTCTCGACCGGAGGTCTATATACAACTCTTTGATGCAGCAACTTGCTCTTCTACGTCGTTCCGAGCCACACCAGCAGACTGCGTCAGTGTTGCAACAATTATTGCTGATGTGGGTAGACCTAGAGGCAAGAGAAACCGACTTGCTACACAGGGTTATTGTAGAATTGTTGACGGTTGGCCGAGCTATTCAGACTGACGTAGCGGATGTCATGAAATCAGAGCGCTACCGGAGCCTCTATAACCTTTCCCCCCAGGATGCAATCATCCTGTCAGCAATCACTCGTGATTTTGGTACCCAAGATCGCCTTGAAGCTAAGTGCTTTATCAGCACCAACGCAAAAGACTTCAACAATCCAGGTATTCGAGCGGAATTGAAGCTCTTCAATTGCCGCCTTATATCTAAAATCGCGGATGGACTAGCCTTTATTGATAACGCTGCTTCAAACTAATCTCTCTCGAAATCACAAGGAGCCGCCATGCCCCGCATAGACACCCACCAGCGCGAGAAGTGGCCCGCCCCCAACGAAGGCCCACCCCTCAGCGAGGTCGAGCGGGAGGTCGCTATAGCGCGGGAGGAGTCGGCTGCCGAGCCGTTGCGGGCCAAGGCGCGGGCGGTGCTGGCTCTCTTGCGGGAGGAGTACGGCGAGCCTAACTGGCCCGTGTTAGACCCCCTCGGCACCCTCATCGAGACGCTGCTCTCCCACCGCACCGCTGACCCTCAGACCTGGGCTGCCTACAACGAACTGAAGCGGCGCTGGCCCACCTGGGAGGAGCTTGCCGAGGCCCCGGTCGAGGAGATACGGGAGGCGGTCGGCGGCACCACCTGGCCGGAACAGAAGGCACCCCGCGTCAAGGCCATGCTTCAGCGCATCAAGGACGAGCGTGGCAACTTCGATTTATCCTTCCTCTACGACATGCCGGTGGACGAGGCTAACGCCTGGTTGCAGAGCCTGGGCGGTGTGGGGCCGAAGACCGCCGCCTGTGTGCTCCTGTTCGCGTGCAAGCGGCCCGTGCTGCCCGTGGATACCCACGTTCACAGGGTGAGCATCCGGCTGGGTCTAATCAGCGAGAAGGTGGAGGCCAACCCCGCGCACGACATCCTCCCTAAGTTCCTGCCCGACTCCTCCAACGCGCGGGACCTGCTTGCTTTTCACCGCAATCTGCTCCTGCACGGCCAGCGTATATGTGTATGGCGTGACCCCAAGTGCCCCAGGTGCGTAGTGCGCGACTGGTGCGGTTATTACGCCACGCACCCGGAGAAACAGGCGCAGGCAGGCGAGGCGGGGCAGCGGAAGGGCAAACGCTCGGCCAAAGAGGTGCTTGCCGACACGCCGGAGGCTTGACCCCTTCTCTCGCGGTTATCGTTTCAATCGGGACCAAAATGCCCGTTGCTGTCGCCCCTTGTTCGGCGATATACAGGCGGGCTAAATTCCTCACGGCAAGGTGAGACTTAAGGTGTACTCTTTCCGCAGCTAAATGGTACTTGCGACTGTGTCGGTGGGCGCGTCCCATCCGGTATAGTTAGGGTAATGAGTGGTCTCGCGGCTACTCATTATTCTATGTTAGCTGCCCGCACATGGCGGCCGGAAGGAGGCATCTCGGTATGAGTGCCATTCCAGTGCAAGCAAATAGCTGGTCTAATAGAATGAGGAACGTAATTAACAATAATCCCATGTTCCGCTACCCGGACCTGGGACTTATCTGCCTGGGCGTGTTCGTCATGCTTGTTGGCGTGGGCGCAGTTGTCCCCGTGCGCTCCATTTACGCCCGCGACCTGGGTGCCACCGCCGCCGAGCTTGGCCTCATGGCCTCTTCGTTCCTCCTGGGCACCTTCATGTTCCAGTTGCCGGGCGGCTGGATATCGGACAAGTGGGGTCGCAAGCCTCTGCTCGTGTTCGGTATCGCCGTGGCTGGCATCATCTCGTTCGCGTTCCTCCTGTGGGACAATCCCTGGTATTTCATCGTGCTGCGCTTCGTGGAAGGTGCGGCGGGTGGGGCCATACAGCCTGCCTCCAACGCCTACGTGATGGACGCGGTGCCCGCCAAGGAGCGTGGCGCGGCCTTCGGTTGGCTCGGCTCGGCCTTCAGCGCGGGTTTCATGCTAGGTCCGGCGATGGGCGGCATCATGGTCGATACGATGGGCTACGCCTCGCCCTTCATCTTCGGCGGCGTGACCTCGCTCCTGACCGCCGCCTTCCTGCTCAAGCGTATGCATAATCGTAGGCCGGGGGAGCGTCCTCCGGGGGCCGAAGTTCCCTCTGAAGTAGCGGCTGTGGGGGCCGAGCCTGCGGTGCGCAAGCAGATACCCCGCCACCTGTTCCGGCCAGCCCTTTTCAGCACGCTGCTGATGATCACGGCCAGCGGCATCGAGGACGGCCTGTTCATCGCGCTGTGGACGCTGTGGCTGGACGACCTGGGCGCGTCAACCTCATATATCGGCCTGACGTTCATTACCTTCTCGCTGCCGCTCATGGTGCTCATGCCGATCACGGGCAGGTGGGCCGACAAGTACCGGCTCGCCCCGATCATAGCGATCCCGGCGGCCCTCGCCAGCTTGGTCTACCTGACCTACGCGCTGACCGATAACCTGCTCTTGATCGCGCTGCTCGGTCTGTTTGAGGGTACTTTGGTGGCTATGCGCCTGCCCGCGATCAGCGCCTTCATCGCCAACCTGTCGCCCGACAACGCCAGGGGCCGCATCCAGGGCATCACCAGCACCACGCGCACGGTAGCAGGCTTCGTCAGCTCGATGGTGGTAATCATGCTGTACGAAATCAACCAGCACTTCCCGTTCTTCATGCTCTTCGGCACGCAACTGGTGGTGAGTGTAATAGCCGGCACATTGATCTGGCGCATCGAGCGGCGCAGCATAGCAGCCAACCGCGCGGCTGATGTGGAATAAAGAAGGAACCGCAAAGGCGCAAAGAGCGCAAAGGTAACGCGGAAATTAGGTAGATGTTCTAAGCTAAAGGACCAGGGTACAACATCGTGTACCCTGGTCCTTTGTACTCTCTAAACCAGCATCCTCTTAGCGCGTTCTTTGCGCCTTTGCGGTTTCGTCTTGTCATGCTGGTATTGCAAGGTTGTTCGGACACGGTTTAAATGGCCGTTGCCGATCTAGCGGAATGGTGGAGGGCGAACACACTAGAACGGCAACTTTCACTCAGTCTTACGTTGAGCCGCTCGACTTGGATTTATGCCGGTATACCATGCGCAAACTTCGGCGTGTGTTATGCTATACTAGAGCGTTGCAATGTAGCACGGGAGCATGGGAGCACGGGAGGTAAAGGCGATGACTAGCACTGTCAAAGACGAGCAGCAGGCGGTCCTGGAAGGCAAGCGTGCGGGCAAGAACGGGGCGTCACATGCCCCAACCGAGTCGCGGGTAAAACCCCGCGTGGAAGCCGCCCCCCATCTTGAGCGCAACCCCGGCACGCCCCTCGACCTCGACTGGGTGTACGGCACCCGCATCAATCGCAGCGCCGTCGAGCGCCGTGCCGCTAGCCTCGTCACCCGTCGCACAGTGAAGAAGGAGTGGCAGGCCGCCTGGCTTCTCCGCGCCGTCACCGTTATCGACCTCACGACCCTCGCGGGCGACGACACCCCCGGCAATGTAATCCGCCTGTGCGCCAAGGCCCGCCGCCCCGTACGCGACGACCTGCTTGAGGCGCTCGACGCGAGGAGGTTGGGCATCAAAGTTGGCGCGGTGTGCGTGTACAACAACCTGGTACCCGTGGCGGTAGAGGCTTTGGAGGGTACCAACATACCCGTGGCCGCCGTGTCTACAGGCTTCCCCGCCGGGCAGACCAGCCACGAGACCAAGCTGCAAGAGATCAGGACTTCCGTCGAAGCCGGGGCGAAAGAGATCGATATAGTCATCTCCCGCGCCCACGTGCTCACCGGCAACTGGCAGGCCCTTTACGATGAAGTGCGCGACTTCCGAGAGGCGTGCGGCGATGCCCACATGAAGTCCATTATCGCCACGGGCGAGCTTGCCACCATGCGCAATGTCTACCAGGCGAGCATCGTGTGCATGATGGCAGGCTCCGACTTCATCAAGACCTCCACCGGCAAAGAGCCTACCAACGCCACTCTCTCGGTTAGCCTGGTGATGGTGCGCTCCATACGCGAGTACCTGGACCGCACGGGGCACAAGGTCGGCTTCAAGCCCGCCGGGGGCATCCGGTCGGCCAAGCAAGCCCTCGACTGGCTTATCCTGATGAAGGAAGAGCTAGGCAACGAGTGGATGATGCCCGACCTGTTCCGCATAGGGGCCAGCGGCCTGCTCACCGACATAGAGCGCCAGCTAGAGTACTTCGTCACCGGGCGCTACTCGGCTGCCTACCGCCACCCCATGCCGTAGCCTAGAAGTCATATCAAGAACAGCAAGGTGGAGTGGCAATGCCCGAGTGGTATCACGCCGCGCCGGGCACTAAGCACCCGGTATTCGGCTGAAGCCGCGCAGCCACAGCGTGAGGTTCACCCAGCGCCACACCCTGGCCGTGTTGCCGGGCTGCGCCAGCAACCGCGGGACCTCCTGGCGGACCGATTTCAGGTCCAGGTACTCGCCCGCGTGCGCATCATCGGCGAGAATGTCCAGCACCCGTGAGCTACCCTGCCGCAGCCAGTGCCACTCCGGCGTCTCGAAACCCACTTTGTCCCGCCGCCACACCACCTCGGCGGGCAGCAGGCTTTCCACCGCGACCCTTTGCAGCCACTTTGTCCACCCCTTGTGGATGCGATATGGCGCGGCCCGGCTGAAAACGTACTCCACCAGCCTGTAATCGAGGAACGGCAGACGCGCCTCGATAGAAAAGGCCATAGAGTTGCGGTCTTCGTAGCGCAACAGGTCGGGCAGCGAGCCTTCTACCAGGCGTGCCAGGTGGGTGTCGAGGCTACGCTGGTCTGCATAGGCTTCCGCCCCGTTCTTTTGCGCGGCAAGCCACTGCTGGGCAAGTTGGGGCCTCAACCCCGACGCAGCGGCGGCCTGCCGGAGGCGAGTGTTTCGCAAACCGCCCAATACCATGCCGGGCGAGTGCAAGGCTGCCGCTCGTGCCAGCAAAGTCGCGGGATTGACTTTCGTGACCGAGTAGATGTCTCGCATCGCCAGCGCGGCCTGGCGCAGGCGGCCCGCCCGCATAAGCTCGCCCAGCCAGATGGCGAAGGGACGGTAGCCACCCAGCACCTCATCGGCCCCCTGGCCGTCGAGCAGCACGGTTACCCCGCGCTCTCGCGCCAGCCGCATCACACACCACTGCGCGAATATGCTGGTGGACTGGAAAGGCTCGTCCTGGTGCCACACCAATTGCTCCAGGTCGCGCCAAAGCCCCTCGCCGCTCGGCACGACGGAGTTGCCTCCCGCGCCCGTCCTTGAGAGCACCGACTCTATATAGGGCGTCTCGTTCCAGGGGCCGTTGCTGTCGTAGACCGCGCTGAAGGTCTGCTGCCGTTCCCCCAGTTGCTCCAGTGAGACGGCGTGCTCAGACTGCATCAGGCTACCCACCACCGACACTATGGACGATGAGTCCAGCCCACCCGATAGGCAGGTCCCAACCGGAACATCCGACCGCAACCTCAGGCGCACTGCGTCATTGAAGAGTTCGGCGTACCTATGCCGCGCCTGCTCAATCGGCTCTGCTCTCTTCATGGAGGGCAGCGACCAATACCTTTGCGGGGCGCCACTTGCGCCGCCTTGCGCCGAAACGAGCGCGTAATGAGCGGCAGGTAACGCCTCGATCCCCTCAAAGAAGGTTTCGCCGCCCTGGTGGTTAGGCGAAAGGCCCCGCGCCACGTAACTCGCCACAGCCGACTGGGAAGGGCGGAACGGGGCGACGTTCGCGCACAGTAGCGCCTTTATCTCGGAGGCGAAAGCCAGCGTATTGTTGGCAGCGTGCATGTAGAGCGGCTTTACACCGAAGCGGTCCCGTGCCATGAATAGCTGGCGTTCAGCGCCATCCCAGATAGCGAAGGCCCACATACCGTTGAAGCGCGAAAGGCACTCCACTCCCCATTGGCGGTAGGCGGCTAATATCACCTCGGTGTCGCAGCCGGTATGGAAGCGGTGTCCAAATGTTGCCAGTTCCGCGCGCAATTCGAGGTAATTATATACCTCGCCGTTGAAGATGATCCAGCTACGCCCGTCACCGGAGCGCATGGGCTGGTGGCCTGATGGGGAGAGATCGAGGATGGACAGGCGACGGAAGCCCAGCGCCAGGTCGAAGCGCTCGCCCGCGAACTCTTCCAACCTGGGTAGCTGTAGCTCCGGCGCGGTGTCTTCACCGCCACACAGCACGGCACGGTCCGAGCGCGTATCCACCAGCAAGTAGCCTTCGTCGTTTGGGCCGCGATGTCGCATGGCCGTTGTCGCTCGCCGGAGGGCAAATACGTCTACAGGCTTGCCGTCCTGGTGCCAGATGCCGCAGATGCCGCACATTACACGGCGCTCCGCACAGCGAGTCGCGCATCCGCGGTTTCTTGCCAGCCTATGCCGTATAGCGAAAGGACCAGGCTAGCGACTCGGTGCATCTCATGCTCCCTGCTCACGTATTCGATCCCCCGGCGGCCCAGGTCGGCCCAGCTTTCAGGGTGCGTGACTAACATCTCCAGCGCTTCGTAGATGCTGTGCGGATCGGCGCTCACGATGGGCAGATCGGGAGAATAATGCTGCCGCAGGTCGTCGCGTATTCGACAGACTACAGGCACGCCCTTCGCCATCATCTCTATGGATACCGTGCCGTACGCGCCGATCAGCAGTTGGTCTACCGCGATGTCGGCCTGCCCGCAGAACTCGACCACTTTGTCGTGCGGAACGCCTTCGAGCATCATCAACTCTATGGGATAACCAGCGGCTTTCAGGCGCTCTATCGCATCAAGCAGGTACTTGGTGCCTTTTAGCTCGCGGTCTGAAGGGGCATGCAGTATACGCACGGGGTTGTCTTGGGTGATGGGCGCGGTGCGAGGCGTCCGTGGCGTCCACTTCGTCAGGTCGATAGGACCTGGGATTAGGTGCGCGCCGGGGGCGAACTCCAACAGGTCGGGAGTGGATACGAAAACCACGTCGGCTGACGACACCGGCGGGTGGCTCTTCTTCAGGCAAACCAGCGCCACACAGTCACTACACCCGCTTATATCATACTTGCTGAGGGTAGCCGCGCGATTTCGGATGTCGCAGCCACAGAAATGGAAGATTACGCGCTTGCCCAGCGCCCGCAATAGAGGCAGGTCGGGGTAAGGGGCGGGGAACAACGTGTGCCCGAAGTAGAAGTGGAACACGTCGTAGCGCCTGATGGCTTCAAGCGCGAACCCGCCCAGGGTGGCGGCCTTCTTGATCGGGTTGCCGCGGGCGTCCAAGTTGAGGCTGCGGTCCACCCCGAAGCCCAGACGGTGCGACCTGTACTCCACCGAGGAAGCGGCAACACCCAGGTCGCGCTGCGCCCGCGATAATTGCCCTGCCAGCCCCGCAATATTAGTGGGCGCGTGCAGCACTTTGAGCGCATTCTGAGATTGATGGTTGCTTGGCGCACTCATACACCTTAGTATACCACAAGGGCACTGATGGACCCTGGCAGCCTCTGGTAAACTGGTGCTTACCTGCATCTGGCCGCCCGACATCTGACATCCTACATCCGGGACGATTCAGTTGTGTCCAGGGGCTATCTCAAAAGGTAGATTTACAATATGAGCAACCAAAGCTCCACCCTGTCATTTCGAACGCAGTGAGAAATCTCGTCCCTCAGCACCCAAATAGCACTTTCTCTACAGTAGGAAAGTACCGTAAGAAAGAGGAAACATTCCGGCGAAGGACGAGAT
>JALZHG010000234.1 GCA_030914045.1 Chloroflexota bacterium
AGCTCCGCCTGCGTGAATAGATTAGGGGCGCCATACTGGGACATGAAGTGGCTGCTCAGGGTGTTGGAAAGCATCCGGTCGTGGATTGACCAGTAAATGTGGCCGATTTCGTGCCCAATGAGAGAGATCGAGGCGATGTCGTGCTTCGCCTCCGGAGGGATGATGAAAATGTCTATCGGTTGATCGGGGCTGTGCGGTGACCGCAGATCGGAAGGCAGGAAGCTCAGAATGTTCGGCGTGACGCCGTAGTCTTCACTGTCGAGAGAGTGGATAATGAGGGTGTGCCTTTTCGTGTGATCGATGCCGCACTTTTCGTAGCATTCCTTGATGAGTGCCATGGCCCACCACGAGGACCGGCTCGGACTCGACGCTAGGAAGAAGTTGATCAACTCCGACACGAAGTTGACTTGAGACTTGAGTTCTATCAGGTCCAGCCGGTCATGAACGGCGGCACCCTTGTCCTGCAACTTCTGCCCTAATTCGTGGAGCCTTTCCCTGATGAGCCCGGGGAATCGCTGGAGGTTAATGTTCTTAATCTTTTCGAGCTCTGAGGCTACTATACTCCTGGCGATCTCGCGGTAGACGTTGACTTCTGAGCTGCTCATAGGTCCTTCGGCGCAAGTGGGCTGCGCGGTTTTGCGTCTTCCTGCGCGTCGAGCACGTACATGGTTTTAGTGACCAGCTCGACGGCCGACTCTTTTTCGGCTTGGTCCAGTGATTCCAGTTCACCGGACTCCAGAGCTTTCTTGAAGGCCTCAGAGGCGGCGACTCCCCTGTCTCCCCCGATGATCTCAAGCGCCTTGTTAAGGGCGTCGGAAAGCTCCAGTGCAGCCGAGTGCTCGTGGTTACCGAAGGCTTGGAAACTGTAGAGTACCATCTTCTCTGACAGATTTCTGGACTCGCTAAGTTCAAGCGACTCCAACAAAATGTCCTGATCATCCTTCCGCAGACCAGCACCTTCCCTGCCGATCAGCCAATGGCGGAGGCGGTTCAGGACGGATATTGCCACGGAGTATCGAGCGTGCGCCTGTAATGAACTCTTGTGTGACATTGTTCCTCCTCAGGTGCCTGAATTCTCAGAGTGTGGTGCGTGGGGATATATGATGTAAGGCCGCGCGACAACCGAGGCGGCGGTCGCAGCGGCCTTGAGACTGTTGGCAGAGTTGGGTGAAATTCCCAGACCGGTAACCCTCCTTTAACCTTTATGAATGCTGTCTTAGACCCGTGCCCAGCGATATAAAGTCATGCCTTATTGGGAGCCCTCCGCAAGGGCGCGCCAGACCTGCTTCGCGGGCTCTTCCATCCCGGAGCGGGTCAATATGTCTTCATAGTCAAAAGCGGTTGCTGTGTGCAACGATTCCTCGAAGGCCGCCGGCCTGAGTTGCGGGCGGTAATCAAACGCACCTATGACAACCTCTCTCGGGACACCGAGCCCCTGCTCGGATCGTACGGCCAACTCGGTCCTCCATGCGTAGGGGATATTTTCCGCGTGCCGCTCAAGCAGGGAGAGGAAGCTCACTGTCACGCCTACCTCTTTCGCAATCTCCGCGGCCGACATGCCTGTATGTCTGCGGAGCTGGTTAACGAGTGGGAGGGGAGGGGGGGCAGGCTTGCCGTGAGCACCGTGCCTGGTTGCGTCTGGGGCTGCCTCCCTCCAGCGCTGCAGCTTCCCCGTGACGTTTCTGACCAGCCGGTCAGGGTCGACGCCCCCGTCGCGAAGCTCGGTTCGCAGCTCCTCCAGTTCCCAGTCGGCGTCGGCCGTCAAGCGGCTGGCGAGCGCGGAGAGTTCCGAAAAATCGCGGGCAGGCTTTGTTTTTTCCATCACACCCACTCCACCGCACTCGCGGAGGGATCTCCTACACTCCCGTCACGCCAGTCTTTCTGCGGACGCGCTCTATCTTCCTGTCCAGCCGCTTCATCGCGTTGTAAACGTCCTTGACTTCCAGCCCGACCGCATCCGCGATCTCGGCGGCCCGCCCGTGGCCGTTAAGCATCGCCCTGATGATTAGCGTCAGCGCCATGTCATCCTTGGCCTCATCGAGGAGCATGTCGATGGCCTTCAGCTCCCGTTCCTCCTCGGCCTTCCGCAGCAGTAACTCCTCGGGGGAGTCCCCGCCGGCTTTCGCCAAGGTGGCGCGTGCTGCCTCCCCCATTGGTGCCGATTGCGTTTCGATCTCCCCGGTACCGACCGTGGGTAGCGAGATTAGGGCGCGGTTGTCGCTGCCCGTAGCGAGGTGGCTCAGCAGGCTGTCAATGACGTCCATCAAATACTTTTTAATGTCTGGGGCCGCTTCCGGGTCCCACCGCCTCTCGCCAGACCAGACCTTTTCGAGCGCCAGTGAGACCACCGACTCCGCCGTCTCCCCACCCGGGAGAACCGCCGCGCTCCCAGTGCGCCAGTGAAGTCTGCTGCCAGCGCTTAGCGCATACCTGCCCAGGTGCAATATCATTCTCTCCAACTCCTCATCGTCCATCCGGGCAAGCAGGTCTCGTGCTGCGTTATCTGTCATCCGAGCTCTACCACACTGTCAAGGCATCTCTTGGCGTGGAATTAGTATTCCCCGACCGTTTCCCTCCTTAGTCGCCCCCTGACTAATGCCAGCGGCGGCCAATTTTTCGCCACCTTAACACAATTTTTCGGGGCCGGGACGGCAAAAATAGCGGCCGAGCCGGCAATAGCTGAATGCACGGGGTTTGAGGTCGAGGGCGTCGGATTTGTTAATGGCTGGAGGACGAAATGGTTCATAGACCAATACCGGTGGGTTCGAGGGCGAAGGGCATCGATGCAGCGGGCATTCTGTTCAGCCGCGACCTACCTGACGAGGATTTCGACGGGCTCTGGGAATCGATCATTCTGGACAAGGAGATGAAGGACCGTCTGCACGCACAGGCGGTACTCAATTTCACGCTCCGCCCGCGCGTCAGGCGGGACCGCGTGCCCTTGCACGGCATCATCCTTCTGGTCGGCCCGCCCGGCACCGGCAAGACCTCGCTCGGGCGCGGCCTTGCGTCCGTGACGGCACGGACTTTCAGGAGGAAGGATTTCCTGTACTTGGAAGTAGAGCCGCACGCGCTCGCGAGCTCATCGCTCGGGAAGAGCCAGCAGGCGGTCACGGAACTGCTCGGCACCACAGTCGCCGAGCACGCCGCTGCGGGGCCCGTCATCGTTCTGCTCGACGAGGTCGAGACGCTCGCGGCCGCGCGCTCCAAGATGAGCATGGAGGCCAACCCCGTGGACGTGCATCGCGCAACGGACGCGGTGCTCGCCCAAGTGGATCACTTGGCTGACAGCCACCCCGAGTTGCTCTTCGTCGCGACCAGTAACTTCCCCGAGGCAATCGACGATGCCTTTCTCTCCCGCGCGGACTTAGTCGTCAACGTGGATCTGCCCGGGCCCGAGGCCTGTCGCGCGATCTTGGCGAGCACGGTCGAGGCTCTGTCGGAGGCATTCCCGAAGGTGAAGAAGATCCTGTCCGACCCAGACTTCGAAAAAGCGGCCGAACTGTGCAAGGGGCTCGACGGTAGGCGCATCAGGAAGCTGGTGCCGGCGGCCTGCGCGATTAGCAAGGAGACGGCGTCGGATCCTGGGTGTCTGACAGCCAGCGACTTGGTGAGCGCCGCGAGGCATGCCAAGAAGGAGCTAAAGGCCGAGAAAGGGAGGTCACAATGACGGTAGTGGCAAGACGCATCATCGCCACCCCTGCCCGCCCCGCCTCCGAGGCGTGGGCCGTGATGGTTGATCTCCTCGCGCCCGACAAGCAGAGTGAGGCAAGGAAAGAACTCGAAAGCGTCGCCGGCATCGCCAGCAACCTCATCGCCGACGAGGCGTTCGAAGGGGCAGTAGGCGTTGTTTACGGCTCCGGCCCACGCGTGCGCCTCTACTGCCTGTACGGCGACAAGGCGATTTCGGGTGATAGGGCGAGCGAGTCCGCGCTGGCATTCAACCCGACCGAGGGTGACTGGCGGATGTCGCTGCCGTGCCCGGCCGAAGATCTCGCTTGGGTGCGCGACGCGCTGAAGGAGAGGTCGAGCCGAATCACCGCGCGCGACATGGACGAGGACGTCGATGATGAGAGTGACTCCGAGCGACGTAAGTCCTCCGCCAGCTTCGAGATCGACACGGAGGCATTTTTCAACTCATGAGCACAGTTGTCTTTGTCAATACGTACACCCACTCCGTGACGTATGTTACGGATAAACTTCTGACCTCAATCAAGAACATCGTCCGCCTGAGCGGCCTCAACCCCGCGAAGCTGGTCAGCGACTGGGAGGTGCTGGAGCGCGGCATCAAGAAGTGGCTCGACACAAAGCATCTCGAGCAGGTGCACCTAGAGGTCTACAACCCCAAGACGGACAAGCTGGTCGGGCGCTGGGATTTCGAAATCTACTATGGCTACCAAGGCGACAGCGCCTTCCGGCAAGACCCTGACGCCATCAAGTACCACATTCTGAAGCAGGGCCTCTGGCCGAGCGAGTGCGAATACCGCGTGGTGGCGACCACGAAGCCCGGCCGCCCAGACGTGCTGGGCTGGTCGAGCACCACGCTCCGCTCAACCGACGGCTTCGTCAGGCAGAGCATCGGCACCGCCATCGACGGCAGCGGCCTGAGCGCCGGTGCCGGCTACTGGAGGAAGGTATCGTAATGATCACAGTTCAGGACGCTTTCAAGAAGTTTCGCAGCCGGCTGGAGCTCACACAGAAGGAGCAGGACGATGCGTCGCGCCGGCAGAAGGAGATCCGCAGCGTGATGCAGGAGGACTTCGAGGTCGAACATGACTTCCTCACCGGCTCCTACCGGCGGTGGACGAAGACCAAGCCGCTCAAGGATGTCGACATCTTCTGCGTGCTCGGGCGGAAGGAGCGGCACTACCGCGATAAGGCTCCTGACGAACTGCTCAAGGCCGTCGAGAAGACACTCGCCAAGAAGTATGGGGCGGCCTACGTCCGCCGCCAGCGCCGTTCGGTTTCGGTCGATTTCGGCGTCAGGGAGGACGAGAACGGGGAGACGGGCGAGCGCGTCATGGGCTTCGATGTCGTCCCGGCA
>JALZHG010000688.1 GCA_030914045.1 Chloroflexota bacterium
CCTATGTTTTCAGACGTTCTTGGAGCGCCTGGGTGAAGCATATGCTGATCATCATCTGGTGGTGGTTCTCGATGGTGCTCCGAGCCACACTTCCTCTCAGATCACGCTGCCAAAGAATGTGAGCTTGGTGGGGCTGCCTTCCTACTCCCCGGAGTTGAATCCGGTAGAGAGGTGGTTCCAGGAGTTCTCAGGCGCACCCTCTCCAACAGGATCTTCGAGACCCTCGAGCTACTGCAAGAGGCGATAACGAAGGCGCTCGAGCCCTATTGGGAGCAGCCGGGAGGCCTGCAACGACTCATCAGTTTCTCCTGGTGGGTGGAAGCCGTCGAGTCATTGGGACATCAATGCTCTTGATCGGTATTACCCCCTATTCGGAGTAGGTGGTTCGTGTCTAGTGCCGCCTTCCGTCATGCCCAAGCGGCCGAGGACTGAGCTACGTACTTGTTCTCAGAACTGGCGGCATCCGGTAGCTGAATTCCCTTCATGCGGTTTCCGCTCCGCCTGCTCTTACGGAATGCGAGGAGAGGGTAATTAATAGGCTGGCCACCAGGACACCAAGAGCTCAATGTACCATACCCAATTACAGGTTGGTGACGAAGCGTCACGCAACCTGATTATCGGCGCAGTAGGCAAACGCATGTAGACCCATCGCTCCGGCCCGCCTTTCTTGCTCGACGAGGGCGACTGCCTCTATCTCGATCAGAAGCCGAGGGTCTATGAGGGCAGAGACCTCGACCATCGAGGAGGCCGGATAGGGCTTCTCGAAGTAGCGTCGCCGGACCTCATGAATTCGGTCGTAGAGCCCTATGTCCGTTATGAAGACGGTGACCTTGACAATGTCTTGCAAATCGCCGCCCATCGGCGCCGGCAGCTTCGGGCTGGTAATCTCTGTTCTCGGCAACGGACCCTCCTCGGTTTCCCGGCTCCTACGTTAACACTACTGATGATCTCTGGCTCGTGCCCCTCCGGCAGATATAAAGTGACCTCATCCCGAACCTATAACAGCTGGCGTCGAGAGGCGAGCAGCCTATGTGTTATGCGCGGATGGATCAGTTTTCAGACGCCAGAAGGAGTGAAGCCAAGATTCGTGGGTATCAAATGGGCAATTCAAGGCCCTATCTGCGACGTGTCCTGGCGCTCCATTAAACCTACTGTCGTCGGCTCGAAGATCAACCATAATGAGCCCGCAAGCTCCGGAGCGGCTGTCGCGGTTGTCGCGAGATATGCCCTCCGTTGGCCACGGCGACCGCACCAACGGCGACCCGCAGCACGGCGGCCCACACCTTACCGCCGAAGATATGCAGTCCGGCTGATGCGCTTAAGCAATCCAAACTATAGGTTGGTAACCGGCTGAGGGGTCGCGACGGCACTCGTGGTATCCCTCGGCCCTATTCGTCTGTGCCCCGGTCCTATGTGGAGGGGGCGTACTGGGGGTACTGGACCGGGGATAGGCCTTATTCACCCAAGTGTTCGATGGTCCTGGCAGGGCCACCCCGAAGGGATGAAAATAGGGTCGGGTCGCTGCTACAGACGTCGGCTTTGCTTGGTGCCGCCAAAGCCCGTGTACACCAGTGTGACGCAGGAGGAGCGGTGAGGCACCCCAAACTGTTGCCTTAGAGCACGAACATCAGATTTTTTATAGAAGAGGCTCCTCCAGGCGGCGACCCTATTTTCACATCAGTGCCTAGCAGAAGGTGTTCTCGGAAGTATAGGTGAGCCAGCTACTCAGGTCTGCATCCGCTCGACCCACTGTGCCCGCCACTTAGGCGCCTCGAACGGCTCCGCGTAGTAGCGGGTGACGCGCCAGTTCTTGCCGTCCTTTAACTCAAGGATGGCCGCGCCATGGAAGACCTGCTCGCCGCCGTAGTCGGTGACGCTCTCGACGACCCACAATCCGTCTCGGACCAGCACCCGCCTTATCCGGATGCTCGGCGGGGTGGAGTTATAAGGAAAGGCTTCCTGGAAGGCCCGCATGTTCTCCCGGCCCCGGATGCGCTCGCCCGACTGGGGCATCTCCATGAGGTAGTCCTCGGGGTGGCGTATGCGGTACTCCTCTTCGGGGCTGAGG
>JALZHG010000689.1 GCA_030914045.1 Chloroflexota bacterium
GACTTCTTGATCAAGTTTGCCTCATACAAGAAATCCAGGACGCTCCTCGTACGACCCGAGTCTAACCTCCGTAGTACCGTTAACGTCCGTGCCTGCGCTAACGTGCGCTCCTGGCTGTCTACATTGGAACTGCGCAGATCGTTCTCGAGCATCAGTTGGGTCATCTTGTCGAGGTACGCTTGGAGGGTATCGTCTTGGCTACGTTGCTCCGCGATCTGGCGATCTGTCTCGGCCCGCTCCTGAGCGATCTTCCGATCTTCCTTCGTGCGCTGATCCGCGATCTATTCGGTCCAAGTTCCTCTGCTACTCTGCTATATCTTGGGCACGTTCCCAGAGCGAGTGAACAGGTACCCTCCTACTGCTAGTACTGCTGGAACGATCAGGAGGTCCAGCCAGTCCCAGAGCGTTTGCTTGGGTAGGCCGGTCCACCTCCACCCGAACAGGTAGCTGCAGATCACGATGAGCAAGAACGTTAGGGCCGCAATGACCCCGGCCCACAGAAGCTGCTTTCTGGTAAGCCGCCAGCGAAACTGTTGCTGTTGATCCACCACGCTCTCCTAAGATCCTCTCACAGTTTAGACGGCCCCGATGAAGAGGCGATGAATTCAACGCAGCGCATATCTATTCAGCACCACAAGATGTAGTGATGACTTCTATGCTCCACGACGTCGTGGGAGGCCCTGCATCCCCTCTACAGGGCCGGGACTATGCAGGATCCTGTATATGGACTTCCGAGAATTCTTCTTCTAGGCACTTAAGTGAATAAGCCTGTACACACTTTTGATTGCCCGATTGTCACGCTTGTAGCTACAAAAATCACCCGTATGAGGTATGTGACAAGATGCACAAGCCTCTACACTACTCGTGAAGTTAGGGCAAAAACTGGCATTGCCCTATGAGGAAGGAAGTGCTAACCATGAGCAACGAAAGCGGATCGGCCACAAAGCGCCCCCTCCTGATGCCCTGCTTGGCTGTTTGGTCGGCGATAGTTATAATAGTAACCACCCGTTGGGAATCATGAGAAAAGGGAGAAGGTGAAGAGTAAATATGTAGACCTCCAGACGGGAGAGGTCATAAACGTTAAACAGCTTCTAGATTGGGAGAAGGGCAAGGATAAGATTTGGGAAGCGGCGGAGGACCTGTATTCGCTTCTAGCTAACATGGCTGAAGAGCGAGAAAACGAGTCGCAGAGGTTGCTACTCGAAGCATCGGTTATCCGGGACTATCTGAATGCTTATGACCGTGCTGCAGACATGCTGGAGGGGAACGAGCGAGGGCATTTCGCAGCTAAAAAGCAGAGAGTTGCTTTCATTGCACCAGACGAAGGCAACTCTTTTTGGTTAGCGGGCGAGCTGTACACGCCAAAAGCCGTGGGCAAAGATACCGGCTCGGCCTTCACCCTCGTCGAGACGGAGACCCAACCAAAGGTCCAATCATTGCCCAAGATCAACTATCGAGAGGATACAACCTTTTACGTTCTCGAAGGAGAACTGGAGTTCATGATCGAGGGTAACGTCAGCAAGGTGAGTGCCGGGTATTTCGTTTACGCGGGCAGGGGTACCTGGCATACCTACAAGAACGTAGGGACCAGGCCAGCTAGACACCTGGCAATGCTAACGCCGGCGGGGATTGAGAGGTTCTTCGAGGAGGTAAGCGTACCGGCGCTAGACAGGTCTTCCCCGCCGCCTTTCGAAGAAGAGGACCTAGCAAAGGTTGTATCGATCGCCCCGAAGTACGGGCTGGCAATAAGGCCCTCTTCCGAATCGCATAACTGAGTTTCCGAGAAGACCTCAGAAGACCTCTTCCCCGACGTTGGGTTAATAGAGGCCCAAGGATGCCACTCAGGGGCACAGGAAGCGATGCCTATGCCCAACTGAGGGTGTAGTGACCCCCGCCCAGCGAACTTCGGAGAACACCCCTTCCACGCACTCGGGTGCATAAGGTCCACGTGTGCGGTTCTGTGTTATTCGTCGAAGACGTACTCGACCTCCTCGAACGAGTTCGCGGGAAAGACGTAAGCGAACCGTAGATCCTCCTCCCCCGTGTTCTTGCAGGAGTGCGCGGCGT
>JALZHG010000690.1 GCA_030914045.1 Chloroflexota bacterium
CGGTAACCAGGTTCGCCCCCGTCGAGTTGTTCACGGCACGGATACCAGCAATCTGGAGTATTTTGGACACCATCCTGGTCGTTGTCGTCTTGCCGTTGGTGCCCGTAACCGCCGCCGACCCGAGCCGCAGTCGCCGCGAGAGCTTGGTCAATACTTTAGGGTCCACCCTGCGCGCCACGACCCCTGGCACCGTCGAACCTCCTCCTGTCTTCAGCGTCCGGCTCGCGAACCGCGCCGACCTGGCGGCCAGTATCGCGGCGGAGAGACGCGGGTCGGGTAAGGGGTTCATGGCGTGGATTATATGGTTCTGGGCGTGACCTTGCGGAAGGATCTCTCCATCGGTTCTCCACTCCTACAGGCGCCTGGGTTCCTCAGGATGACTCGGGTGCGGGCGGGGCGCTCTCGCTAGGCCGGTCGGAACCGCTGGCCGGTTTGCCGAGTCTCTCGAGGTGTACGGTGTAGAGGCTGTATTTCTCTCTGGGGGCATCGTTTACAGGGGAGTAGCCAGGCATGGTCTTCAGCCGCTCGTCGAGCGGACTGCCGGCGTAGACCATCAGGTAATCTGCGTGGTACCGGCGCAGTATGCCGTAGGCTTCTGTGTCCAGGGTGGGTCCGAAGAAGAAGCTGTGTACGTCGAGGTAGCGTTGGGGGATATTGATGTGGGACCCGGCCAGCTTCTCCAGCTCATCGCGGTCTCTTATCATGCCCTCGCCCCTCTGGCTCGCTACGTTCAGCGAGGTCGAGTAAGCGGGGACGACGTTGTTCGCGCTGTCGCGTGCGAGCAGTACGCCTGGGTCCTCTATGTTGTCCCTGATCCAGGGATAGATGGGATCCGGGTCGTAGTCGGATGTTCGCGCGACGTCGAACTTGCGGTACAGCCCTACCGCCTTCTCCACGGAAGGCGGCGCGGCGGCGGCCGTCAGAAGGGCCACCAGCGCCAGTGGCAGAACCCTGGTAACGCTGAGCCTGATCCCGAACCCTCTCAAGCGCGCCTCGGCGTAACCCAACGCCTCCCACAACATCCAGCCGGTGGTGATCAGGGCGAGCAACGGTATAGGCCAGGCAAGCCGCCAGAGGAGACCAGGGACGATGAGATCATCCCCTATGAACGTGGCGATTGGGGGAACGTAGACGGCCACGGTTACGATTCCGAGACCACCGAGGAGGAGCTGGGCGGCCACGCTCGTCTTTACCCGCCACAGCAGGAAAGGGATACCGAACACGTAAGTACCAATTATCACGGGGTTGAGCAGCAGCCAGGGGTGCATGATGTAGTAGCCGTCGCCGAGCTCGTAGATGTGCCTCCAGCTCTCCGTTATGAAGACCGTGTATTCGAGCACTTTGGGAGGCGTCGCGTTGATGTCAGCGGAGAACAACACGGCCTCCGGAGACCTGCCCGTAAACAGCAAGAGCGCTGGCCCGAGGACGACGCTCCACATCCCCAGCGCGAGGGCTACCATCCCGGTCCATGCCGACCTCAGGCGCAGATTGGCCGCTACGTGCGCCAGCCCGAAGCCGAGCATACACAGCCCGATGGCCGGCAGTACAGAAGGATGCACGGCCACCGCAGCCCAGCAGAAGAACGTGAAGAGGCCGAGATGCCTCCATCTCCTGCTCTCCACGTAAAGCAAGGCGAAGAGCAGCGTAACGGGCAGGATCAGGAACCTTGCTGCGTACTTGTCCTCCGAGATGCGGGCTGCCAGTTCAACCCCGACGTTGTGCACAGAAGGCTGGATAAAGATGATGTGAAACAGGGCGTAGACAGAGGCGATGAGAACCGCGGCCCGCTCGCTCTTCGAGATGGCAAGGGCCAGGGCGTAGACCATCAACAGGGTCACTATAACGAGCGTGGGTGTGAGGTATCTGAGCACAAGTTCGATCGTGTCCAGACCGGAGACGCGGGAGAGGGCCGCCTGTTCTAGCAACCATCCGTTGACCTTCGCGCGGGAGAACTCGGCGATCCTTTCGCCGAAGTAAGGGTCCACCAAAGCGAGTCTCTCGGAGTTCGCGAAGTCCTTCACCCACGACAGATAGACCCATATATCGTCATAGCTGCTAGGCACCCT
>JALZHG010000691.1 GCA_030914045.1 Chloroflexota bacterium
CATCTGGTGGATCCTTACGTCGGAGAGACTCTCCGCATGGGCCTCGATCGCATCCAGGACCGTAACCGGCTCGCTGTTGCCCATGCCGACGATGAGGTCAACTCCCTCGCCGATATGATCGAGGACGCCCTCGGGCGAACAGCGCTTCTCCTCGAGCGTCGCCCCTATGGCCAGTGGATGGGTCACTTTTACACCATAGACCAAGACTGTAGCGGGCGCATCCCCCTATGAGCTGTTCTTAGGACTTTTCTAGCAAGCGAGGAGCCAACTTCCGGGAATTCACCACTCACGAAGTTCGCAGAAATTCTCTACTAGGCAACGCTTGGCTTGGGGTAGCATACTCGCCGTGAACAGAGGTGTCAGTCAGCTCTCTCTTGCGGCGCGCACCCGGTTAATGATAATGGGCAAAAAGCTAAGAGAAGAAACGGCGGGGATGTATTGTCCCGATATGTCCCGAAAGGAGGGGGAATGTTTTCTAGGCATGCCGAGTGGTCGCCCGAATCGAGATCCGAAGCCGAGTCCGGGGTAATGAATCGTCGGGCCTTCCTGAAGATCAGCGCGGCCGGAGTGGCTGGCGTGACCTTGCTTGGGTCTTTGGGCTCCGCTGGAGCCCTGGTCCCGGAAGACCATCCAGCGAACTCGTCCGTCTTGGTGGAGTTTAAGGAGGCCGCCAAGGAGCATGGCGTCCCGGTAGAGCTTCTGATGGCCATGGGTTGGGTCAACACCCGCTGGGAGATGCCCTCGCCGGAGGCCAACGAGTATGAGAAGGGGGACCTACACGGCTGGGGTTCCTACGGGATCATGGCCTTAGTTCAGAACCCCTTCTCGGACACCTTGGGCGAGGCCTCCAGGCTCACGGGCATCGCCGAGGACGAGCTCAAGACCTCGCGAGCTGCGAACATCCGGGGCGGGGCTGCGCTGCTGGCTAGTTCCTTGGGGGTACAGAGGCCCTCATGGCTTGGAGGTTTCTTCGGGGCGGTTGCCGGTAGGGGACGGGCCTCGGGCAAGAACTATCAGGCGGTGGCGGGTATAGGGGGCGGAAAGCTCTACGCCGAACAGGTCTTCGAGGCCCTGCAGAGAGGTGTTCCGGAAGAGAAGCTCACGTCCGGCGAACGCCTGTCCCTTGAGGCAAGGAGCCTGACCGATAGGATCGGGGCACCCTGATGGCCCGTAAACCGCCCGTCGTTTGGTACCCCGCACACCGGTCTAACTACACGGCGGCCAACCGCCGAGCGCCGCAGATAGACAAGATAGTGATCCACGTGACCCAGGGCTCTTGGTCCTCGGCAGTAAACTGGTTTCAGAACCCCTCCTCTGATGCCTCCGCCCACTACGTCGTCCGTTCTCACGACGGCAAGATAGCCCAGTGCGTGAGCGACATCAACATCGCCTGGCATGCTGGCAACTGGCCTGTCAACCGCAGCTCGATAGGCATCGAGCACGAAGGCTTCATAGACGACCCCAAGTGGTTCACTCCTGAGATGTACCGCGCCTCGGCAAAGCTGGCGGCCTACCTGTGCAGGAGGTACCGCATCCCGATAGACAGGCAACACGTAATCGGGCACAACGAGGTGCCGGGCTGCCCCGGTGAGGGCGGCGGGGTGAGCTGCCATACAGACCCGGGCCGCCGGTGGTGGTGGAGCTACTACATGAAGCACGTAAGGCGCTTCGCCACGACATAACGTTGGTTTGTTGGGGCGGGATATGGGGCGAAGATGGCTCCAACTGAGCTTACTCGATCCCCGTAGATACGCTTAAATCGAACCACATAATTGGTTCTCCTCGGCGCGAAGGTCCGGCCGGGACGGAGGGGGATGCCCCGGCCGAACCCCGCGATTACCGAGACCCTAACACCCCCGCCTTTAGTCGTTGTTAACGACCGTAAGACGTTCCGTTAAGGCTCGTAAAGGGCCGGTGCTATGCCTAGTGCTGAGTGCGAACTTCCGAGAAAACCCCTTCCACGACGTTCGTGAATAAGGGTGAGGAGAGTAAAGCCGGGTACCCGAGAGGTCCGGTACCCGGCATATTATCGAAGGTGACCTTGCGTAAGAATCGCGCCCTTATG
>JALZHG010000692.1 GCA_030914045.1 Chloroflexota bacterium
CGGTCTCGGTGGTCTGAGATGGCATCACTGCTCGGCAGCATATTCGCTCCACTGACGAGTCTCATCTCCGGCGAGCTAAACCTCTTTCACTCGCTCGGTGCTCCGTGGTGGCTCGCCATCGTCCTCCTGACGCTCTCGGTGCGGGCAGCCCTCTTCCCGCTGACGCTCCAGCAGGTACGGAGCATGCGTGCCATGCAGGAGCTCAGACCGGAGCTGGAGAGCATCCGGAGCAGGTACAGAGACGACCGCCAGAAGCAGCAGCAGAAGCTCGCCGAGCTCTACAAGGAGCGGAACGTCAACCCGCTCAGCGGCTTCCTGCCGCTTCTGATACAGATGCCGGTCTTCATCACGCTTTACTACACGGTCCGGAGCTTCGAATCCCATGTGCCCGGCTTCGTGCACGGCGGCTTGCTGTGGTTCACCGACCTGAGCCGCTCGGACCCCTACTTCATCCTGCCTGCGCTCTTCGCCGGGATCATGTTCGCTTCACAGGAGCTGGTCTTGAGGAACGTCGACTCCCGCCAGCGCGGCTTCATGCGGATAATGCCTCTGGCCCTTGCAACCTTCCTGAGCCGCTTCCCGGCGGCCCTTCTCCTCTACTACGTCACCTCCAACTCCGTCACCTTCCTGCAGAACCTGATGATCTACCGGAGGCGAGAGACAACCGAAGTGCCCACCGCGCAGAACACCAAGCCGCAGCCTGGCAACTCCAGGAGAAGAAGTAAGAAGCGCAAGAAGAAGCACCGTTAGCCAGTAGTAGCCGTTGGACAGCATCGATTTCTACGTCTAAGGGAAGAATCATGAGTAGCAAGGTGAGAAGGGTAATAGCCATAGGCATGCTGGTGCTGCTAATCATGGTGAGCGCCGTCAGCTTCTACTCGCGAGAGAACCGATCGTTCCACGCGGCGACCATAGTGTCTCCAGCTCCGGATATGTCGCACCCGCTCCAGTAGTGACTTGTGTAGTCCGGCGAGCGTTCGCGTTGCGGTAGGGAGGTTACCTCTTTTACCTCTTTATCACACCTGGGCAACTGGGGGCGCGGAGAAGTTCTTCGCCGCGGTGGCAAAGCTGTTTTCCTGACCCGTATCGTCACGACTGAGCCCCGTGGAGCACCGGATAGGACCGACCTCGGTCCTCCTGGCTGTCCTGCTGGTCCCGGGTGGGGTCATATAGCGAAAGATACAGACCGCTTTAGTTCTCGGACATTACTTTCGGTCGATGTCTCCCGGATGTGCTGAACGTAAGGTTATCGAAGAACGGCAGCGCGATAAGTGCCACGGAGAGGAGGTCACCCATGGAGATTCAGAGTTCGGCGGGCGGGGGCAGCCTCCAAGAACCCTGTGGCGCGCACGAGCTTCCGGAGAAACCCGAAGCCGATCTTCGAGGAAAGGAATCCTCATGAAAGGCTCTTCTTTGAGGTCGAGGCCCGGCTCCTTTATCTGTCCCTTCTGCGAGACGGATCAACTCGTTTCCCTCGGTCACGACTTCTTCCATTGCGCCTCCTGTGGTGGTCTCTTAAGCGGGGCGATGGTGGAGACCCTCCAGCAGATAAGGAGGCTGCCAGAGGGCCTGGGTTGCCAAGCTTGCGAGTGTGGTCATCCCGAGATGCGCCGTCTGCCAGATGGGGTGTTCCACTGTCCCGCCTGCGGCTCGGAGGTTATGCCCCTCGAAGCTTCGAATGAGCCAACGAGCCAGGAGTACCGCAGCCAGGCCTACTGGTGCGGCTGGATCGACGGCCGCTTCGCAGAGACCGGATGCTTCACCGAGAACCTGAACCTGGCGAGGTATTCGGCCCCATCCGACAGGCTCGACTACTACAGGGGCCACCGCGCTGGCAGAGAAGAAGCTCGCCTTGCCGCGAGCACAACGGTCGGCTTCGTGTGGGAGCCCTCAGAGGAACTGGCGACACAGTGTGAGATCAACGCGAGCAAAGGTGACGAGAAAAGGAGGTGATCCAAATGGCAGAGATCTCAATCGAGGTGCGCTCCGGAGCGGCGCGCTTCGCGGTAAGGGTGCAGGCTCCCACCATCCAGCAATCCCTCAACATCGTAGCAACTCGGTTCCC
>JALZHG010000693.1 GCA_030914045.1 Chloroflexota bacterium
GTCTGCAACCAGTCCTCGAGTTCCTTACGGCTCATGTTGACCGCATCGTCGAACTCCTCGAGGACTTGCTCGTTGCTCTTCGCCATGTAGACTTCCTGGGGTTTCTGGATCTATGCTTTACGTTAGGCCAGCGTCAACTCGGCCACCGGCTTCTGGCCATCCTGGCAACTAGGCTAAGCCAGCTGGTGCTTTGTGTTTGAAAAGTTGATAAGGATGCGTCGCCTTCAGGAGCGCCGTTTAGGTTTTAGTAATGTGTGATACAATATTAGTCATCTCACTGTACCTCGAGCAGGAGGTAAGGATCGATGAAGAGGAAGGCCACCAACTAGCTGCAGGCACTGGCGTTATGGCGCGACCAGCGTTTGTTGCACGGGCTGGCGATCGCCGACTCTTGACAGGAGCGGCTTCGCTGGTCCGAATATTCTTGTTAGCTCCTACTAGGGCTTCTCTCGAGAGCTAACAGAGTCAACTTCGACTGTGTGCCCCTAAGGATGGGTCTCCCTAAGAGCGCGTAGCGCGCGGTTCTGTCCGCTCGTCCTCCTCTGCCAGGCGTATCCAGCCCACGACGCTCCAGGGGTAGAAGTACCGGGAGAACTGGCTTTGATCGTGGTGGCGCGTCACCAGCATCACGACACCCCTATCGTTGACGTCCTCCAGGTATACAGGGGCGGCGGCTCGGAGATCGCTAGAGAGGGTTTCCGTCGTCTCGAGCATCACCTCCTGCCCGATCCACGCGTCGGGGATTCTTCCTTCTGAGGCGCTTGGCCTCTCCCTGTCCATCACGGCGACCTCCTCTGTTCGCTCCCGTAATCCGTAGGGGTAGGATACCTTTACCGAAAGCCCCTCGCCTTTCGGCGGACCGGAGCCATGAGCGATCGAAGGCCGAAGAACAACTACTCTCGCCAGTTTGTTGAACAGGTGCTACGAAGGCGAATTAGGCGCGGAGGCCCCAGCGAAACTACAGACCTCTCCTCGGCCTCTCTGGCCTAGCAGGCGCTCCCGCCCGACCGCAGGCGGTGTGGTTAGCCTCCTTGGAGGTGGTGAGAAACTCCTCCTCGTTGACGGGTCTGCCGCAGTACGTCTCCTTCATCTGGGGCTTGGCTGCATGCACCCTACCAATCCCGTTTGCCTGGCGGATATTCACCTGTGCTCAACGTTCTCTCTCATGATCGCCATCTTACCCAGCTTGGCCCTCCCGGCACGGAGATGCCTCGGGCGGTGTTGCTCGCCTGAGCGATGATCCTCCATTCTCTGTCGTTCGGGCGGACTTCTGAGAACTCCCCTACTTGCACACGGGCCCGTGAGCAGGGCGCGAGCGGGTGGTACCTGGACTAGCGCCACCTCGACCTCCGGCTCCTCTCCTAGCGTGGCGGAGAAGCGAAGCTCAGGGACACCCCTCAACGTGTGTTGCGTTTGAAAAGTATATGAGTGAGTAGCGTCACCTGAGGTTCTCCACGTCATTCTTCGGCTTCTGCTTCAGGTGGCGCTTTACGTAGCCAGTGACGTTTCTCATGTGAACGAGGTCGTCGTCGGTGTGGTCGGACTTCTTCTCGCGTTGGATCTCCACGATCCTGCGTCCCGACCGGTGTCCGGTGGACTCCCCGTCAGCGTCCTTCTGGCCTACCTCCCTGGACTCGTCGGTCTCGAGCCACTCCTCGAGCTCCTCGGGGGTCATGTTGGCGACCTCGTCGAAGTCCGCTATGACCTGCTGTTTGTTCTCCCTCACGGCAACCTCCTACACTTTGTTCGGGGCGTCGGGTTTGTGGGCGGCCTCTTTGCGGCTCTTCTCGCTCTCGACGAGGTAGCGCGGGTCGTCCTCCGAAGCGTTGATCTTCTACCCGCCGACCTCCGTGGGCGACGTGAGCTAGTGCGATCCTGCTTACAGAACGCAGCGAAACTCCCAAAACCCGTGAACGTCTCTTCAGCGGGGTGTTCCTGGCTATCGTAGAATTGTCCTCGTAAGGACCGCCTTTTTGGAAGTTGGTGAGGACGCTTGCAGGTTTCGGCCAAGACTGATTACGCTCTGAGGGCCGCCGCCGAGCTGGCGCGGGCGGCGAACGAAGGG
>JALZHG010000694.1 GCA_030914045.1 Chloroflexota bacterium
CCCCAATAGCGGAATGCCATGACATTGAACCTCCGCCGACTCGTCTGCTCAGACGGCCATGCCGAGCGTTCCGATGTTCTCGTTGTCGCGCTCGGGCGTCGGTGTGATAGAAGCGCTCCGCTGCAATGACTACCGCTAAAGGAACCTCTCGCGGACCTCCGAGTACTCGGCACGGATCAGCACCAGAACCGGGACGGAGGAGCTCTGGCCCCTTGCAGCTCTCCGACCATCTCGGCGGCACCCTCCTCGGGGAGGGACACGCTTATCGCGGCGGCGTCTATGCCCCCTCGGACATCTTCTTTCGTCCCTCTCTTACGGAGCCAACCTGCGACACTACCTCAGAGTCGACCTCCTGGTCCATCAGGTGGGAGTCGGACTGTTGAAAGGCCGCATGGTACTCCACGAACAGGATGAGTGCGATGCGGGTACCCTCCCGTCTGTCGGGTTGCGTTGGTTTTGTTACTTGAATTGGGACGGGGCATGTCTCGCTTCGGGACGCATCCCCTGGGCTTGTGGGACCCCGTACGAAGTTCCGAGAACTCCCCTACCACCCACCGGGATAAATAAGGATGAGAGAAAAGCCAGGGACCCGCCCTCTGGGGTCCCCGGCTTAGCATGGAAGCTGACTTTGCCTAAGCCTACCCTTAGGCTGCGATGAGCCCTGCCACGATGCCCCCAATCACGACGAGAATCGAACATTGGGCCACTAGCCTTACAAACTCCGGCCGTGAGGTCTCCGAATCGGAGACCTGCTCGCCCACCTTCTTGACCGTGGTGTCTTGTGAGACGGTGCTATCTTGTGCTATCCAGCCCTCCGCTAGCTGCGGCATCTCTTTAAGTTGGTGTTGTTCTACTGACCTCATATACTTCTCCTCTGTAGGTTCTCCTCTGTAGGGGTAGGAGCGGGGAGTAAAGTGGAGTGCTAGCCGCTCTTGGGTCTGCTCCCCTCCATTCATCCTGTAGCGGCATCTAGATGGCTCCCTTCCCTCTCCGGTTGAGTCCTTATAACTAATATAACTAACAGCGGTATATGAGAGTGGGCTGAGGATGGGATGAGAATAGGATGAGAATGTGGAAACTTTCTAGAATGTCCTCTCTTTGCGAACTTCTGAGAACATACATTCCACGCACTTAGGTGAATAGGCCTGCCTATACCTCAAAGCACTCGCTTGCCACTGTTAAGTAGCAGCAAATATCATCCCTTTGGGGGATGTGCCGATGCGCCCAAACCCCTACGCTACTGTTGTGGTCGGAGCGACCGACTGCGGGATGAGGAAGTAGCAGGTTGGGCCAATGAGGCACGCTATGAGGTACGAGAACGGAATCCCTGCCAACCGCCGCCCCCTCGCGGTGCTCTACACGATACCCACGATCCTCTTCATATTCGTGGGCCTGCTGGCCGCCACCGTCGTTGCGGTGGTGGGGCTGGGCAGGGCGATCGAGTGGGTCGGCATCTACCTCCCCGTGGTGGTGGTACTCGGCGTGTTTGTCGGAGTGTTCGTCCTCTTTGTACGGGAGGGCGGAAAGGTCTACGCGAAGTTCTACGACGAGCTCTACAAGCGTCCCTAAGCGAACTACTTCAGGACATTCGGCCCTGGTGAACTTCTGAGAACACCCCTTTCACGCACTCAGGTGAATAAGGGTCCGTGCTACAAACAGTGGCGCAGCATATGCCTAGGTATAGGTAGAGCCACTATTGACCGCCGTGCTCTTCACGGTCGCAGCCTTCGCGCTCTCCCTGCTCCTGCTGTGGGCCGCCTCCCAAGGTCCCAAAGGATCTTCCGGAGGTCTCTTATCTGTTTCATAAAAACGACGGCTATGATCCAACAGCTAAGGAGAGCCCGCTAGAGTATTGGACTGAGACCTCACATGAAGCCCGGAACCCGAGTCTTGATCGTCGAGGACGACCGCTCCATAGCGCGGGTCGTGCAGCTGCAGCTGGAGCATCGCGGCTTCTCGGTCCGCTGTTGCCACGACGGGATCTCCGCAGTGCAGGAGGTCCCGAAGTTCAGGCCCGAGGTGATCGTGTTGGACATCATGCTGCCCGGACTGGACGGTGTGGGGA
>JALZHG010000695.1 GCA_030914045.1 Chloroflexota bacterium
GTTCACCAATGACTTCATAAACTCCATGAGGGACAACGCGCCACTAGAATTCCAGAAGCGCTACCGCGAGAACGACGTGCTTCTAGTAGACGATATCCAGTTCCTGGAGAACAAGGTTGAGACCCAGGAGGCATTCTTCCACACCTTCAATGCGCTCTACGAGGAGAACAAGCAGATCGTCATAGCCTCCGACCGGCACCCCAAGTACATCCAAACGCTGGAGAACCGCCTCGTCAGTCGGTTCGAGTGGGGGCTGGTGACGGACATCCAGCCGCCCGATCTAGAGACGAGGATAGCGATCCTTCGCAAGAAGGCGATCATGGACCGCCTCCAGGTAGACGACGAGGTGCTGACGTTCATCGCGTCGAAGGTCTCGACGAATATCCGCGAGCTTGAGGGGGCTTTGGTGCGCATCCTGGCCTACGCCTCGCTCTACGGCCGTCAGGTCACCGTGGCCCTCGCCGAAGAGGTCCTTAGGGACATTCTGCCGGACCAGGCGTATCGCGAGATCCCCATAGAGCTCATCCAGCTGGAGGTATGCCGGTACTTCGGCGTCTCGAAGGCGGACCTCGTCGGCCAAAGCCGCTCCAAAGGATTCGCCTACCCCCGCCAGGTCGCCATGTACCTCTCCCGAGAGCTCACCGATGAATCTTTGCCCAAGATAGGGAAGGCCTTCGGCGGGCGGGACCACTCCACCGTCATGCACGCCACCGCGAAGATAGCCAACCTCATCAACAGCGACCGCGATGTCTTCTCCCAGATACACGAAATAACACAACAGGTCAAAAGCAAGAGATGATCTCAACCCCTTACCCCCAGGGTAGGGACATTGTAACACCGTCGGGAGCATTCAAGTCGTATTTTTTCCACAGCCTATACACAGGTAGGCGCCTACCTGTGTATAGGCGTCCGGACTCTATCCACAACTATCCTGACTTATCCACAGCATTTGTGTATAAGTCATCTAAACTGTGGATAAGTCAGGATAGGTTTGGAGCTCGTCGGTGGCTCGAGAGCTGGTGCGGGAGTCAGGGTTGTGGACAAACCTGTGGATAAGAGGGGTCAAAGCTGTGGATAAACTTGTGGATAGAATTGTAGATAACTCCTTCCTGTGGATAATTCGGAACTTATCCACAATTTGTCCACAGGAAACGGGCGGTTATCCACGATTCTATCCACAGACAGCGGGGCGATTATTCGGCTTGGATAAGGTACTTTTTTGCGGTTATCCACATACCCACAGGCCTTATTATTATTATTACTCTAATAGATATATGGTTTAGATAGTAATAATAGTGTGAGAAGGGAGGCTTATGAGGGCTATTTGCAACACTGAAACGTTTGGCAGGAAATTGCAGTTGGTCTCGCGCGGGGTGTCGGCTAGGTCCACCATTCAGTTGCTCGGAGGGATCCTTCTCGAGGCGCAGGGTGACGAACTGAAGTTGTCGGCGACGAACATGGAGATCTCGATCCAGACGTCATCGCCGGCGGAAGTCGAGGGGGAGGGGCGGGTGATCATACCGGCCCGCATCTTCAACGACATCGTCCGGTCATTGTCTGGCGGGAAGTTCACTTTGGAGCATGACGACTCGGAGGGGATGGTTAGACTCGCTGCGGGGGAGAACGAGTACCGTATCAGGACTTTCGCGGCCGACGACTACCCGCAACTTCCCAAATTCCCTGAAGAGGGGACCTTCAGCATGCCCGGGGAGTCGCTTGTGGAGACCGTAGAGAAGGTGTCGCGATCTTACTCGCGGGACGAGACCCGGCCGGTCTTGACGGGGATCCTAATTAGCTTCGAGGACTCGCGGGTGCGGATGGTGACCACCGACTCCTATCGCCTGAGCATAAAGGAGACGGAGCTGGCGACGGCTCCCTTCGACGGGCCGAAGGAGGCGATCATACCTGCGAGGGCGATGCAGGAGGTCTCCAGGATCTTCTCGGGGTCGGATGAGGAGAGCATAGAGGTGTCGCTCTCGGAGAATCAGGCGCTGTTCCGGATCGGGGACGTCGTATTCGGCACCCGGCTCATCGACGGTAACTTCCCGGAGTACAGGCGTCTAC
>JALZHG010000696.1 GCA_030914045.1 Chloroflexota bacterium
GAGCTTCGTTGCCCCGCCGCTGCTGTTATATTGGGCAGCCCGGCTAGCTCCCAGCTAGGAGGAGGCCCTTTTAAGGTTCACCCTTCCCGCAGCGCAAGGGAATGCGCATACGGACTATTATAAAGAAAAGCACAAGCCGATGAATCCCCGATGAATTTTGGATGAATACGAGGGAGTGTGCGACCATTTTTCGAAACTTTTTGCGAGAGTGAGTAGCATCCCTCGCTTCCGAACTTCTGAGAACTCCGTACAGGCGAAGTTTGGAGGAGAAGTACGGAGAATTTCCCTTCTGAGCAACTCGGTGAATAACCCGCATTGAGTTGGTGTTTCAAAAACGATCGTTTTCGGCACAGAGACTTGACGCAGGCAATTCACCGAGTTGCTTAGAATAGGTGTTCCCGGAGGCTCGCTGCGCCTATGGAGCGGTGCTACACCTGCGACGGCGAGTGCGGCCAGCTCGCCGAGGCGTTGCGCGTTCTGGGGACCTGAGAAACTCAAGGGCGACAGGACGGTGGTGGCGCGCTTCCTGTCCCTCTTTCCCTTCTACCCGAGCCGGCCCCGCACTCGAAGACCAGCGCGGCCAGCGTGCCGGGGTCGATGAAACCCGCGTTCGATTAGTTGTATTTCAGGATTTACTAGTTTGATTTCACAACGATTGCCGTATGCTCCGACCAGATGATGCCGATCACTCTGAGAGAGGAGCACGCTGGCGATAGCCACCTAGGTGTGTCGATCCACGGTGTCGGTAGGCGGCATGGTCCTAAGAGTTTGTTATGAGGCGAGAAAGGAGAAACAGAAGATGGCTTTTTCGCGCACTTCCGTTGGCCTCGGCTTGGGGGTCGGGATCTTCCTGCTCACCCTGGCCACGGCGGGCATTCACCTGTACCTGGCGCTCAGCGCCGTCGCCTACATGGGGTTCAACTTCGGGGTCATGTTGTTCATCCTTAACGGGTTGGGTTACCTAGGGCTTCTGGCGGCCTTGCAGCTGCCGATCCCGCAACTGGCACGCTTCCGGGGCGCTGCGCGATGGGCCCTGGTAGCCTTCGCGGTGCTGACGATCGTGCTCTTTTTCGTCATGGCTCCGGAGTACACGATCATCGGCTACGTCGACAAGGCGATCGAGGTAGCCCTGATCGCGCTGCTGCTCGCCGATTGGTACACGGCGTCGTCCTCCTAGCCTTCCGGAGAGACTCCCAGTACGCGCACGACGGGCCATGATGGTAGAGAGGGTCAGTCGGCGGGCAGCGTAGCGGGCGTTACCGCGCTGCCCGGGGACCTCTGTGGAAGATGAACCGCCTTTCATCAGAGGGGCGCAAGGTCCCAGGCGGCGTGGCCTAACCAGGCGGCCGCCAGGAGATATTGGGCAAGCTGTCGATCCCTTTCGCCGCTCTATCCACCGAGTTGCCTAGAAGAAGAATCTCTCTATGAAAATGTCAATCTGCAGATGTGCTCTTCTGGAAGGTAGTCCCGTCGCGTAGCATCGCCCACAGGACGTTGACCTTCTGCGGGCGAGCGCAACCATCGCCTGGTGTGTCTCTTGCCGATCTTCGAAGAGTGGCGCAAGAGCATGCAAACTTCCGAGAAGATCTCTAATGACGTGTACCAAAAACGATCGTTTTCGGTACAGACGTCACCCAACTGTGTGGAAGGGGTTTTCTCGAAGTTCGCCAGGAAAGTTTCAAAAATCACCCATTTGGGGGATACGCCGCCCCCACTCGGAGGAGTATGCTGCCATCGTCACAAAGAAAAGGCGTGGTGTGCGTCTCACACCCGTCTTGAGGAAAGGAGCACAGGATGCGACGAGCCATCCTTGTGTTGACGGTGATGGCCGCGACGCTGGTCGTGGCCAGCGGGCTAGCTTGGGCGGTGAACAAGGTAGGCACCAACGGCCCCGACACTTTGAGGGGGACCAACGGGGCCGACAACCTCCTTGGCAGGGGCGGCAACGACGTCCTCTATGGCCTGGGTGGTAGGGACAACCTGCTGGGCGAGGAGGGCAAGGACTGGGTTCTCGGTGGCAACGAGGAGGAACCCCTAGGAGGCGACAAGAACCTGGTGGG
>JALZHG010000697.1 GCA_030914045.1 Chloroflexota bacterium
GGGTGATGCCGCCCCTTTAGCTGAGCCTCGGTCCAGCGGCCTTAAAGGCCAGTACGGCGAAGTCACACCGCCCGAGCGAATCCGCAAACGCCGGGAAGAGCGGGCGGAGGCTATCCGGATAAACTCCCCCGACCGTTTTTACGACATGCCCGAAGTAGACCGACGACAGCTGATGGCGTGGGTTCGCGGTCTGCCTCCCGTCCCCCGGGTGACGGCGGTGAAAGACTCGTATTGGCTGAAGCACCGGGCCGAAAAGGCGCTCGGCTTCTACGTCTCCAACGCGGAACTCAAGGGTGCCATGTTGGAGGCGGGCTACCGGCCGGTGTGGGATGACCGGATAAACATGGGGTTCCGCTGCGGGCGGATACCAGGAGGGAGACGGGCATGAGCGTGGCGACGATCGAGGCCCGGGTGCTGACGGCCCGGTACAGGCGGCGAAAGGAGGTGAGTACGGATGAAATCGGACATAGCCAAGCTAAGACGGCAGGCGGAGCGGATGGGCTACAAGTTCAGCCACCGGGGCAAGCACTGGAAGATACAGTGCCCGTACGGACGGGTGTTCGGAATGTCGAGCAGCCCGCCCCCGTCGGCGTGGCACCCGATCCGCCGGCAGTTTAAGCAGCACGGCATAGAAATCTAGACCACGAAGGAGAACACCATGCGCAACAACATCCCCGAAATACTGGCCGAGGTGGCTCGGCAGATGCAGCAGATTCAGGTAGCCGAGCAGACGCCCGGTCAGTACGACGCCGCCGCCAGGTCCTGATCGACACGGTCCTTACGCCAGCGCTAGACGAGCTGGCCGAGGTCATGGCGTCGGACTAGGCCATGACGGACCCACAGAAGATACTAACCGCCCTGGATCGCGAGGACGACGCCGACTACTGGCGGTGGGGGAACCCGGACCAGAGCCGGACGGACCGGGAGAGGGAGCTACTACGCGAGCTCCTGGACAAACTGGAGAGAGACGCACCCCAGCGGGAGCGTTAGCGGATGGCCCGGGAAAAGCCGTCTACCCCCCCGCCGGACCCGCCGGAGATCTGCGCCCGGATCCGCCAACTCCGGGAGGAAGCGGGCGTAAAGCAGCACGTTCTGGGGCTGGTCTCCGGCGTGCCGCTGAACACGATCAGCGAGATAGCACAGGGCCGACTGCCGATGAAGAGGACGGTCCTACGGCTGGCCGAGGGGTGCAGGTTCCTGGGCTGCGACGTTACGGGGCTGGTGGGGAGTGTCCCGACCCAGCGTCGGGGCCTGCGCCGACGCCTCCTGAAAAAACCTGAAATCGACGTACGAAGCGGGGGCTGCCAGCCCCAGCGTCAAAGCGAATGTACATTATCTTCCACTTTTTTAGCTGTGTACATTATCTACCACAGCCTCCTACCGTCTCGTTGCTGTTGAAGAATGTTGAAATCCGCCAACCCGCTAGCCCCCGGTCCAGAAAGGAACGATATGACTCACACGCACGACGGCGCATCCGTGTGCTACCCCGAGTACTTCAGTCACCGCGGCTGGCACTTTGTTACCGTCGAGGGCGACATAGAAGCGGCCATACTCCGGGTTGCCATGCCCCCACCGCGGCTCTGTAAGCCGGATGATGGTCGAGGCGAGATGTGGTGCTGGTTTTATGGCTACCCCGACAAAAACTAGCAGCCCTGCCGTTGTCCGGGCCACGGCGAAGACCTGCGTACATCCGTGGGTCCGGGCCTGGTCCGGCATATGCGAGGGCTGCTGGCTTGTGCCGATCAGCACAGGCAAACTGGATCCGCCGCCATACGACCCAGACCCGGCATATCCCCGGTCCAACAAAAAGGTACTACCCATACGCTAAAACCGATATACTGGGACACGGATGGGTTCGTCCCATCCCACCCTCCTCTCAGCCCCGGCCCTGCGGAGAGCGGCGGGCCGGGGCTATACGGGATCTGTAGTAACCGAAAACAGTTAGGTGGCATCCATACCCTCTACAGGTCCTGTTGGGCAGCATAACAACCACTGATGAATTCACAATGAACTACCCACTTGCTACTCACCGTTCCATTCACTCCGCCTTATCTTTATGC
>JALZHG010000056.1 GCA_030914045.1 Chloroflexota bacterium
TTGAGGTAGTCGGCCATGCCGACTTCGTAGATGTTGCACGCGGTTTTAAGCGCCGTGTACTATTTTTCTCCCACTCTCCCGTTCCACTTATCGGTGAAAATAGCCCAAACCTATTGACTATAGAACATTTGTTCTATATGATGTGCTTACATAACCTTGTAGCACGCGCCGCCGGCAACAAATTCGCAATTCGAAATTCCAATTTCCAAATTCAATGCTTTTCCCGCACCTACACTGCCATTCCGCATATTCGCTTCTTGAGGGCACGGCCAAACCGGAGCAACTGGTGGCCGCGGCCCGGAGGTTGAACATGCTCGCCATCGCCCTCACCGACCGCAATGTGCTGTACGGCGCTGTGCACTTCTACATGCGCGCTCTGGAGGCGGGGATAAAGCCGGTGCTTGGCATGGAGGTGGACCTGGAGGACGGTTCCAGCCTGGTGCTGCTGGCCCGCAACATGGACGGCTACCGCAACCTGTGCCACCTGTCGTCCGCCTTGCGCCTCAACGCTGACCCCGAAGAGTTCCCCCCGGCGGGCTTCGAGGAAGAGGACGATGCCATCCTGCCGTGGGACCCCGGCGCGTGGGGAGTGCCTCTATTCGGCTTCACCTCCAAACCCTCTAAACTCCCCCGCGCCACCAACACCAAACTATCTCTCGCCACCAACTCAAAACTCAAAATTCAAAACTCAAAACTCCCCCTGGAGGTGGTGTTCTCGGGCAGGCACACGCGCGGGCTGATAGCACTCTCGGGAGGTTCCAGGGGCATGCTCAACAGGCTGCTGGTACCGCACGGCAACACGCGCAGGGCCGCCAAGGTAGCGGGCATGCTGCTGTCGGCCTTCGGGGAGGGCAACTTTTTCGTCGAGCTGACCGCCTGCACCGAAGAAGAACGCCGCCTCATGCCTACCCTGGCTTCGCTTGCCTCCGACCTGAGCATCCCCCTGGTCGCCAGCAACGACGTGCTCTATATCGAGCCGGGGCACGCCTCCATAGCGGCGGCGCTGGCTTCCGTGCGGTCCGGGGCCAGGGGCAGGGCCTCGAACGGCGGCAAACTGATAGAGGACGAGGGCATACACCACGATCCTTATAAGTCGCAGCCCTCGGCCCCGCCCACAGGCCGCCACTTCGCCTCCTCCGAGGAGATGGCCGCCCTGTTCGAGGAGTACCCCCAGGCGCTGGCGAACGCTCGCTTCATAGCCGACCAATGCGACGTAGAGTTGCCGCTGCATAAGCCGCTCTTCCCCCATGTGGACCTGGGGCGCAAGGGGGGCGACGAAACGCCTTTCTCGCGGCTCTGGAAGCTCTGCTTTGCCGGGGCCACCCGCTTATATAAGCCGCTCAACGAAGGGGTTATCTCCCGGCTCAAGTACGAGCTTGAGGTGATAGAGAAGCTGGGGTTCTCGCCTTATTTCCTGGTGGTGTACGATATAGCCCTCTTCGCCCGCCGCAAAGGTATCCCCATCATGGCGCGCGGCTCGGCGGCCAACAGCCTGGTGGCCTACGTGCTGGGCATCACCCAGGTGGACCCCATCTCCCACGACCTGCTGTTCGAGCGGTTCCTCAACCCATCTCGCGCCAGGTTCGAGCTGCCCGATATCGACATCGACCTCTGCTGGCGGCGGCGGGACGAGGTGCTGCACTATGTTTACGAGCGATATGGCCGGGACCACGTAGCCATCGTGGGCACCCACATCACCTTCCGGTTGCGCTCGGCGTGGCGGGAGATGGCGAAGGCGCTCGGCATCCACCCCGACCGTATCAGCCGTGTGGCCTCCCGCCTGCCCCACCTTTTCACCGCCGAGGACGTGGAGGAGATTTCGGATTTAGATGATGAGCAAACAAATTCGCAATTCGAAATCCCAATTCCCAAATCCGAGCAAGAGCGCCAGGCTTTCGAGCTGTGCAAGGCGATAGAGGGGCTGCCCAGGCACGCGGGTATGCACTGCGCGGGGGTGGTCATTACGCCGGGGCCTATAACCGATATAGTGCCCTTGCAGCGGGCGGCCCGTGATGCCGGCATGTCGATTACCCAGTATGAGAAGGACGCTATTGAGGCGATGGGCCTGGTGAAGATGGACCTGCTGGGGTCGCGGGCGCTCACCACGCTCGTAGATACGGTGCAGGCCGCCGGGCTGGCTAAAGATAGCCGCGACGTGCACGACAGCCTCAACGGCATACCGTTTGACGACCCGGCTACATACGCTATGCTGGCGCAGGCAGACACGCTAGGCTGCTTCCAGCTTGAGAGTCCCGGCATGCGGGGGCTGCTCAAGTGGCTGCGGCCCCGGAGCATGAACGACATGGCGGCGGCTATCTCGCTGTTCCGTCCCGGCCCGATGCAAGGCGGCTTCCTTGAGGTGTTCATGCGCCGGCATTTGGGGCAGGAGCCGGTATCTTACCCCCATCCTTCGATGGAACCTATTCTCAAGAACACCTACGGCATCATCCTCTACCAGGAGCAATTTCTGCGGCTGGCTCACACCCTGGCGGGGCTATCGCTAGGGGACGCCGAAAAGCTGCGCAAGGAGATAGGCAAGAGCCGCTCTACCGACGAGCGCGCGCGGTTGGGCGCGAACTTCGTGGCGGGGTGCATCGAGCGGGGTATAGACCAGCTACAGGCCGAGAAGGTGTGGGAGGTCATATCGGGCTACACCGGCTTCGGCTTCTGCGAGGCCCACGCCCATTCCTACGCCCTCAACGCCTATCGTTCGGCCTACATGAAGGCCCACTACCCGGCGCAGTACCTGGCCGCGCAAATCAACAACCTGGGCGGCTACTATGGCACCGGGGTGTACGTGGAAGACGCCCGCCGCCTGGGCATCGAGCTTTTGCCCCCGCACGTCAACCTGAGCGGGGCTTTTTGCGAGGCGGGACAACCCCCCGACACCCGCAGCATCAGGTTCGGCTTGCAGTTCGTGAAGGGCCTCTCGGAGAAGACGATAGCCCTCATACAGTCGGAGCGCCGCGCTCACGGCCCATTCCGGCACGTGCTCGACCTGCTCTCCCGTGTGGAGATGTCGCCCACCGAAGCGGCCTCGCTCATCAAAGTGGGCGCGTGCGACGACATGGGCGCTCCCACCATCGAACCGGAATCGGCCCTCGACCTACCCCCGCTAAACCGCGCGCAAATGCTCTGGCTATTACCCACCCTCATCTCAATCCGCAAGCCCAAACGCCAACAAACTCAAAACTCAACACTCATAACTCATAACTCCCTCGCCCCCATCCAACTGGCCCTGGGCGACTTCGCGCACGACATGGGCGCTCCTCGCATCCTCGGCAGCAGCACGCTGCGAATTGATGTGCCCGATATAAAGGACTTCAGCCTGGCCGAGAAGCTGCGCCTGGAGCAGGAGGTGCTCGGTTTCAGCCTGACGCGCAACGAGATGGACCTGTATGCTGACGCGGTGGCCTCGCTGGGGGTGGTGCCGAGCCATGACCTGGCCGAGCACGCGGGGCGCAAGGTGACGGTGGCCGGGGTGATAGCTGCGGGCCGACGGCACCTGGCGAAGGCGGGGGAGTGGATGCTCTTCATATCGTTGCAGGACTCCGGTGGCCTGATGGAGGTGGTGCTTTTCCCCGAAGCCTACAAGGAGCACGGCGCGCTCATCGCCAACAACGGCTACGGCCCTTATCTTGTCACAGGCACGGTGCAGGTAGCGGGCAAAGGCAGGGGCATAGGCGTGCAGCCTCCCGCCGGGCTGCGCCCTTCGGACGCGGTGGTGTTGAAGACGCACCCGGTGGTGATAGCGGAGAAGCTGGAGCCATTGGAGTATACGAGGGAGCTACGCTCTGCTTGAGTGTAGCTCCACTTTGTAACGGAGCAGGCGAGCGAACATTCTAGCAACAAGACTATACCGGAGGTGCGGCGAATGACGAAATCGAGCATTGCTGCGGCGCGGACGCTGGAAATCTGGCAGCACATGCAGGATGAACTGGTGCGCGTGATTGCGCCCCTGAGCGATGAGCAGATGAACGCGCGGATCGCACCCGACCTGCGCACGGTGGGCGAGCAGGTCGAGCATATCGTGCGCGGGCGTGCTCTGTGGGTACACGAGGTATTGGGCGACCCGTCGCTTGAGCCGATGATGAACTGGGACGAACCGGACGACCCGCCGCGCTCAGCCGCAGAGGTAGTGGCCGGACTCCAACACACCTGGAAGATACTGCGTGCCTACATTGAGCCATCCACCACCGACGACCCTGGTATAGTGTCGGAGCAGGAGCAGAACGGCCTGCGCATCGTCTGGGGCATGCTCGACCACGACCTGCCACATGCCGGGGAGCTTGCCCTCATGCTGGGCGCTCTGGGCCTGGAAACGCCCGATTTTTAGCGTGACGCCTGTTCAGGGTTTCATCTATGGTGAAGCATCGCCCGGACATTTCAATTTCCGGCTGTGCTCGAGGCAAAGTACGCCTGCGCGGACTCGGCATAAGTACAACCACGTCTTAGTCCCGCCAGGGACTTCGTTCAAGCTCGTCCGTGGTTTCAACCGCCGGATGGAGAGCCTCAATAATCATAGGCTGCCAGTCAGCCCTGGTCAAGGCATACTCAACGGCCTCTTGCGCCACTCCGTCGAAGCGATCTGCCCAGGTAAGATAGAACGTCCTCACCAGGACCATGCCGACCTTCTCCATTACGCGCCTGGAGGCGGCGTTATTCACGTGTGCGAACGCTACTACACGTGGTACACCGGACCTGGCAAAGGCGCTACGCACCAACACCCGCGAGCCTTCCGTTGCATACCCTTTGCCCCACGCGGACCTGCGCAGCCGGTAGCCAAGCTCGGGTTCGTCTGGGCTGCCGTCTGAGGGAGGCCGCAAAAGGAACCAGCCCACGAACTCCCCGGTGGACTTTTCTATGGCCGCCCAGAAGCCATAGCCCTCATGACGCTGGCCGTACTCGATGAACCATGGGAGGTCTTCGTTCCGGACAACCTCCAGGGGTGTAGGGTTGCCCCCGTTGACGTAGCGCATCACATCTGGGTCGCTATCGAGATCGAAAAGGTTGTTCGCATCTGTGCCGGTGAACGGGCGCAATAACAATCGTTCGGTTTCCAGGGAGATCTGCATTCATTCCTTCTTATGGCTTGCTTCCTACAGCCTCTTCCTCGTGCTTCAGCCGCCTGTGCTCCTTGTAGGGCAGCACTTCCAGCACCTCGCCCGCGTTGTGCCGCGCCTGTAGCTCGTTCCAGAAGTCGGCGCTAAATAGCTCCCCGTGGTGCTCCACGAATATCTTTGCGAGTTCGGGCGGCAGGCCCAGGAAGGTCTTCATCTCCTCGGGGAAGACGTCCTGCTCGTCCACCGCGAACCAGGGTTCGCTGGACATGTAGTCGTCGGGGTCGTCCGACTCCGGCATCTCGCGGAAGCGGCAATCGGTGAGCAGGCATAGCTCGTCGTAGTCGTAGAAGACTACCCGCCCGTGCCGGGTCACGCCGAAGTTCTTGAGCAGGATGTCGCCGGGGAAGATGTTGGTGGCGGCGAGGTCTTTGATGGCCTGGCCGTAGTCCACCACCGCGTTATGGGCCGCCTGCTCGCCCACCCGATTGAGGTACAGGTTGAGGGGCACCAGCCTGCGCTCGGTGTAGAGGTGCTTTATCACCACCTCGTCGCCCTCCACCGACACGGTGTTAGAGGCCACGTTCAGCAACTCCTCCAGCAACTCCGGCGCGAAGCGGTCCACGCTGAAACGCAGGTGCTCGAACTCCTGCGCGTCCACCAGCCTGCCGCCCCGGTCGTGCTTGAACACGAGATAGTAGCGGTTGCGCACCTCCTGGCGGGTGGTGGACTTGGGGTAGTCGAAGCGGTCCTTGATGATCTTGAACACTACGTCGTACGATGGAAGGGTGAAGACCGTCATCACCATGCCGCGCTCGCCGGCAGCTATCTCGAACTTGTCCTCCGAGCGTTGCAGGTGCCGCATGAGGTCGCGGTATAGCTCGGTCTTGCCGTGCTTGTTGTAGCCAAGCTGAGTGTAAAGCTCGGCTACCGGCTTGCGGGGCATGATCGTCTTGAGGAAGCGGACGATGGCGCTCGGCTCGTCGGTGTTGACGTGGAAATAGGAGCGGGCAAAGCTGAACATGATGCTCACTTCGTTCTCGGTGAGCAGCACCGCGTCCACGTACGCGCCCCCGTCGCCATTGGACATGCATATCATCAGGGGCGACGAGTGGGTGAAGGTACGCACGCGGCCCACCAGATAAGCCCCCTTGCCCCGGTAGAAAATGGGCCTGGCGATATCTATGCCCTCGACTGGCTCGCCCTGCGCGGTCTCTTGCAGGTGCCTCTCTACGGCCTCGGCAATGCGCGCCGCGTCCTGTTCCAACGCCCGGAACTCGCACTCGAAGGCGCAGTCGAGCAGCATCTTCCGTATGCGCTCCTCGGAGGCGCTATTCCCATTGTAGATTTTGTAAGCGTGCTCCTCCGCCCCATACGCGTGCTCCGGGTGCTCGCTGCCGACGAACTGTATGTCGGAGTTGATGCAGCCATCGATCGCCACGCGCAGGGTGACCGAGTTGAAGAAGGTCTCGGCCAATTCGTAGTCTTTGCGGCCCAGGATGAAGCGGGAGTACTCGCTCTTGACCTCACCCCAGAACTCGCCATCGCCGAAGTGCTCTTGCACCTGCGGTTCCAGCGAACTTACCGTGCTTGCGACCACCTCCCGGTATAGCTCCAGCCGCTCAACGCCGTCGTTGTGCAGGCCATGCCAGTCGGATTGCTCGAAGCGGCTTTTCGCCCGGCGGGTAATCTCGTGGTAGCGGTCGTGGTACGCCACGAAAGCCTCACCGATAGCCTCGGCGCAGGCGCTCGCCAGTCCCTCTCGCATATCTGTCTGCGGGTCCGTCGTAATTGTGTCTGCCAAAGTGCCCTCCCCATTGAGTTCACAGGCCCATGTTGTGCGACAAGCCTCGTCGCTTTCGTTTGCAGCATTGTACCATGTCGGTTGCCATACCACGCGGAGCGTAGCCCGGCACGGCAACTAATAACATTCTTTGTGCCACAGTTTATAAGTGTTCGCTGATTGGCATAGAAACTGCATTACACATACCTCTTGAACGGGGGTTCCAAGCTAAAATCCTGGCGTCCTATATACGCCGGGCTAGTGAGAGGTTTACGTTATGGTTTTCCTACCCCTGTTCCCAATCTTGCTCTTGCTCCTGGGGTTGCTTTCCCTGGCGCTGCTGGGCTTCGGCATCTTCTTTATCGCCGCCTGGTTCATGGGCACGCTCGTCGGTCTTGTGCCGATTATAGCGGGCACGGTGATGACCTTGTTCAGCTTCCTCGGCAGGCCCATCATCTTGATGCTCCTGCGCAAGCCGGGCGACGACGAGCCGAACCAGAACCGTGAAGGCGCTGAGGTGCAGCGCATCAAGCGACCCGATGGCACCGAGCTTCAGGTGGAGATGTACGGCCCGCCCAACGGTCAGCCAATCGTGCTCACCCACGGCTGGGGACCGAACAGCACCGAGTGGTACTACGTGAAGCGCAGGCTAGCCACCCGTTTCCGCCTCATCGTGTGGGACCTGCCCGGCACCGGGCTTTCGAGTCGGCCTAGCGACAACATATTCGAGTTGGAGCGGCTGGCGGGGCACCTTGAGGCTGTGCTGGCGCTGGCAGGTGGCAGGCCCGCTATCCTGGTGGGGCATAGCATCGGCGGCATGATCCAGCAGACCTTTTCTCGGCTCTTCCCCACTTACCTGGGCCGCCAGGTGTCCGGCATGGTGATGCTGCACACCACTTACACCAACCCGGTGAAGACAGCCAGCCTGCGGGGGTTGCTGACCGCCATCCAGAAGCCCATCCTGACGCCCCTCATGTACCTGACGATTGCGCTCTGGCCTCTCATATGGCTGATGAACTGGCTGAGCTACTTCAACGGCACGGCTCACCTGGCCTCGGCGGTAGTCGGGTTCGCGGGCACCGAGACCCGCGGGCAGTTGGACCTGGGCACGCGCTACACTCCCCAGATCAATCCTGGAGTGCTCGCACGCGGCATGCTGGCGATGTTCAAGTTCGATGAGACCGAGACGCTGCGGACTATCAACGTGCCGGTACTGGTAATCGCGGGCGACCTCGACCGCCTGACCAACCCTGACGCCTCCGAGCACATGGCCCGCGCTATTCCCAACGCGCACCTGCTGGTGTTGCGCCCCTCCGGCCACATGGGCAACTTCGAGCGCAACGTGGAACTTACAAGCGCCCTGGAGACGTTCGCGGTGGCGAACGCGGGTGCGGCTGCGACTACGCCCATGCCCCAGGTTGTGGGACGCTGATACTGGTTACGTCCGATACTATCAGGCAACGGTAAGCAACTCAGGAGTAAGATTAAGTATGTTGTCCGACAACAATAATCTGTCCTCTAAAGATTACCGCTTTCGTCAGACCGTCAAGGAGTGGCTAAACGAGCAGGGTGAGCTACTTGTGCTTATTCGGTATTCGCATGCAGCTGGTTCTAGAGACTATCTGCTTGTGGATGAACCCTCACAATTTGAAGATAGGCTAGATAAGCTGCGCCCAATGACCAGCATCATCGTGTTTCGACAGCCACAACTTCCACTCCGAGGGATTGTTGACAGCCAGTTTATCGAGATGGCGCTTCAAACGATATCGGAGGGCACAGAATACCTGGCACTATACTTGGATGAGTACGAGTACCCCTGGTCTCATTTCCATCATGGTGACAGCAAAGAGGAACTAAGAGCTGACCTGCAGGAATGGTTGGGGAAACGAGCGGCTTTCGGACCTTACCCACCCTGGCTTGAGGACAATGAAGACGTGATTTCCGCTATAGTACCAGGTCCTGATGGTGTTGTGCGTGTGGGCGTATATTGATCGCCTAACCTGACACGCATGTGCTTACACAGGTTCATACACAGTACGCAACGTAGCCGAGGTTTTGTTAGATATTCTAAGCTAGAATGCCGCTTTCCTTGTCGTATGGGCAACAAGGAAAGCGGCATTTGCTCTGGGCGGAGAGTCTGGTCTACCTGTCCAGCGTATAGCGGGTGAGCGCGAAGTCCTCGTTGAGGATGTCGTCTTCGTTTACGTTGGCGGTACCCGCCGCTACCAGCTTGCCGTCGTCCTGGAAGGCAACCGCAGCTATGCTGTCAACCACCATGCTGAACTCGGTCCTCAGCAGGCCACCTTCGCCAAAATCGCTGTCTGCGGTGCCGTCCTCGTTGACCATAAGCACGGCGAAGTCGTCAAAGTCGAAGTGCCCGCCGAGCGCCAGCTTGCCGTCCTCTCGCAGGGCTACAGAGTATGCTTCGCCCGTTTCGTCGGCTTCGAGATGCGCCAGCCCGTTCTCGCCAAAGCTCTCGTCCAGGCTGCCGTCCTCGTTGTACTGGGCGACTGCGTAGCCGAACTTGTCGCAGATCTTGGTGATGCCGTCGGTGGTCTGGCACAATTCGCCGCCTACCTGCGCGCTCCCGGCCAGCACTATCTTGCCGTTGGGCCGGAGCGCCATGTCGAAAGCACGGTCCTCGCCACCCATGAAGTTGGTGACTACCTTGCCTGCATGGCCAAAGGTGGTGTCCAGCTTGCCGTTGGGCAGGTAGCGCACTACCACGAAGTCGTCCTTCGCGGTCTCGTCGGTGGAGTGCCCGGCGACCACTATCTTACCATCAGGCTGTATGGCTACGGCCTCGGCCACGTCCTGCTCCATGATGTCGGTGGTGGCCTTGCCGCCTTTGCCAAACGTGGTGTCTAGCTTGCCCTTGCTGTCGTAGCGTAACACCGCGAAGTCGCTGACGTAGACGCCCGTCGCGCCCACCACCACAATCTTGCCGTCGGGCTGTATGGCTACGGCCCTGGCGCTCTCCTCCGGCTCGCCGTCGATTTTGACCACGTTGGTGAGCACTTTGCCCGTCTTGCCGAAGGTCTTATCGAGCGCGCCGGCTTCGTTGTAGCGTGCAACCGCGAAAACGTGGCCCCTTAGGTCGGGGTGTATAGCGGAACCGACCGCAACGATCTTACCGTCCTCCTGGAGTGCCACGTCGTAGGCACGCGAATAGTCGTAGTCTTGAGCCATTTTGGTTACCAGCTTGCCGTCCTTGCCGAACTCTTCGTCAGGGCTGCCGTCCTCGTTGTAGCGGGCCAGGCCGAAGCTGGGAGTGTCCTCTGGGTGGGACCACGCTTCGCCCGCCACCACAATCTTGCCGTCGGGCTGCACCACCATGCCGTGGGCCTCGTCGCTGTTGCCGAACTCAGTGCTTACCTTGCCGCCGTCGCCAAAAGTGGTGTCAAGTTCGCCGTATGGCTCGGAACCCTGCGGGTTAGCGGTGCGCGTGTTCCTGGATGTTACTGTAGAGCCGCCTTCTGAGGTTGCGCGGGTGGCGGTGGGGGTGCTTACCTGTCCGCCGCACCCGGCCAGCAGGACTGCCGCGAGCATGGTCCCCAGCAGGAGGTTTGTAGCGCCCCGTTGTTTTCGTGCCGTCCTGGGTAGTCTCATAAAGCTGCTCATCCTATCGGGTCACGTTGTAGCGTGCTAAGGCGAAGTCCCAGTTGAGGCCGTCTTCGGTGTCCGCGACCCCGTGACCGCCCGCGACCAGCTTGCCGTCTTCCTGGAAGGCCAGGGCGTAAACGCGGTCGGTGCCGCCGATGTCGAGGGTCTGCGCGCCGCCGTCGGCAAAGCTTTCGTCAATCGTGCCATCGTGGTTGTAGACGACCACTATGAAGTCGTCGTTGCCGATGGAGCCGCCCAGGGCGATCTTGCCGTCTTCGCGTACGGCCATCGAATAGCCGGAGGACGAGCTGGTGAAGTTGGAGATGATCCGGCCCTTGTCGCCAAAATCTTCATCGGGAGTGCCGTCCGCGTTCAGCCGCGCCAGGGCCGTGCCGTACAACTCGCAGGTGACGACCAGGTCATCCTCCGGGTACCAGCCACATTCGGGAGCGCCGAACTGGGCAAGTCCGCCGATTGTCACCTTGCCGTCCTCGCCCACATGCACGCCATAGGGCCAGTCCTTGCCACCGAGGAAGTCCACGACAGCCTTGCCGCCCTTGCCGAAGGTCTTGTCCAGCTTGCCGTCCGGGTTGTAGCGGGCGATTGCGTAGTCGTTGTCGCCCATCACCCCGTTACCGACGACCACTATCTTGCCGTCGGGCTGTATAGTGACGGCGGACGCGCTGTCGTCGCCGCCGAAGTCGGTGGTGACTATGCCACCCTTGCCGAACTTCTTATCCAGCTTGCCTTTGCTGTCGTAGCGCAACACCGCGAAGTCGGTTGGGTAGCCAGCGGTCGCGCCCACCACCACAATCTTGCCGTCCTCGGCTATTGCCACGTCGAAGGCTTCCTGGTCGTGCCCGTAGCCCGTGATGTCGTCCAGGGGAGTGAGCACCTTGCCGCCCTTGCCAAAGGTCTTGTCGAGCGTGCCGTTGGCATTGAAGCGCACCATGCCGAAGGTGGCGTGGTACATCTGGGGGTTGTGGGCCTTGCCGACCACGATGAACTTGCCGTCCGGCTGCACCGCCAGCCCCCGCCCCTCGGAGTAGTCGAACTGTTCCTCCGCGACGGCCACCCTGACGATGCCGCCCTTGCCGAAGGTCTTGTCGAGCTTGCCCTTTTTGTCGTAGCGGGCCACGCTGAACCTGGGGCCTGTCGCGCCTTCTTCCCAGGTGTGCCCCGCTGCCAATATCTTGCCATCGGGCAGCACTGCCAGGTCCTCTATCTGTTCGAGGCCGCCGCCGAAGTCGCTGGTGACCCTGCCATCCTTGCCGAAGGTGAGGTCCAGGCCGCCTTCTTCGCGGGAATTGGAGGAGCGTGGGGAATCAGGTTCGTTAGCTGGTGTGTTGGAACCTTGCGCGGCGAAGGAGGTAGCGCGGGACGTGGAGTCGCCGGTTGGTGCCGCCGGGCTGCCCCCGCAAGCTACCGTGAGGAGAGTGGTGCCAACCAGTATGGTCGTGGCGAGGAGTCTACCAGTCTTATGCTTGTACGCCGTTATATATGCCGGAAAGGTCATTTCGGTCCGCCTTCTAACTATGATGGTTTATGAATATCGCGGTTTGGGTGTTGTAAGGGTTCTGTTTAGCCGGTTTTTATGTGGTTTGTGCTTTATATTCTTGTTTTGTTGGTTTGTGGTGGCCCCCAAGCCTGTAGCTCTTGTGTGGTTACAGGCTTGGGGCCTGTTGAAGTTCCTATGTTCCTGTTTGCCTTGATGTTCTTTTTGGGTTTGTTGCCATTGCCTGTTATTAGCTCACTATATCTTTTGCTCTTCCATTTGGCATGAGTATTTGGTTGTATTGTGCGTCTCTACCGTCTTTATTTGGTTGTGGTGTTGCCGTCTGTTGCCGGGGTGGTGAGGGAGACCAGTGTCGCCAGTAAGTCCGGTAAGCCCCGAAAGCTGCGTGCCTGTCCACCCACGACTTGCTGGACCTTTCCGCACAGTTCCTTTTGACCGTCGGCCTCTTCCTCTTCCCATATGCGCAACAACAGCGGCTGCGACCGTATACCGTGGTTGTAATCTGTACCGCCCATGTGTTTGCTCCTTATGTGTGTTGGTAATGTGTTCGAGCTTGTTGTCGTGTGGGCAGGCACGCTGTTGTTGACACTTACTTTTTACCAGACAAACGGCCGTCGTGGTACGCACAAGAAACGGACAAAAACCGTTACACCTGGCTGTAGCAGTGGCTTTTTGTGATACAACAGAGTGGATGATAAGTCGCGACAATTTTCTCAATTGTCTCGCAGACCACGATTCAGGAACATCATAACCTTGGTGCTGTGGGTGCTAGCTGTGCTTTCAGCATCGAGGTGGGAACATAGGCTTTTTCGGGAGTTGCTAAGGGGGAACAGTAATGACACTACCCGTTGAGCTAACGCCTCTGATTGATAAGGCTATGCATGCCATGAAAATGCACCCACAGCATCATTTGCTGGCGCTTTATAGACATCTAATCTATGAGCAAATCAATCTTCTAACCAACAATATTGAAGTAAGCCGGTATCGAATGGACCCACGTAATCCAGGTACCCGCATCAGAGGGAACCTGGCTGCTATGAGCGCGGAGCGGGTGTTTCCTATCTTTGAGAACTGGGAATATCCCCGTGAGGACGAGTTCTATTTCGGCATCCCTGAGGAGATGCTGCAAATGGCGAAGCTTGTGATCGAGGGTAAGGGGGATCTGAAGCAAGCCGAGATCATGGATTCGGATGCATACATCAACTTGAACCACTGGTTTGAAGAAACCCGAGAAGAGATACCCGAGTACCCGGTGAACACGCTGTTCGCAGGTATTGCTGCTTGGTGCGCTCTAAGTGAAGCTATCGGTTGGAACACCTTCGATGTGCTAGATGAACATCAGAAGCAGAAATGGTTGCAAGCGCCTGATGAAACAGAGTTAGCACTGAAAGGTCGATATGCGTTTGTCCCATACGTAACGGACGAGGAGCTAATCTATCGCAAGGCTGATGCGGCAGGTACTGCGGCGGTTGCATATGCATGCAGCCCGTTGTCCGTGAGGTGCAGTTCGGAACGTCTTGAAGAGTTCTGGACCTGGTGGCTGATGAAGGGCCTACCCGAATCCTGGGAACTCGTTGCAGGTAACACTCCAAAATAATACCTCTTGTGGATCCATATCCATAACTGATCGGTAAGGATTCGATTTCAACAGCAACACCTACTAAATCTCTGCGCCTTCTCCGCGTTTCCGTTCCCTCATCCTAGCTGCGCTGCCATCAATTCTGCTAGGTGCATCACTTTGACGTCCATTTTGGCTGCGTCTATCCCGCCGCGCAGGTGCATTATGCAGCCGGGATTGTCGGTGACAAGCACTTTAGCGCCGGTGGAGGCGAGGTTGTCCAGCTTGCGCTTGAGTATCTGGGAGGCGACTTCGGGGTGCCCTATGGAGGTGGAGCCGCCGAAGCCGCAGCAGACGGTGCCTTCCGGCAGGTCGCGCAGTTCCAGGCCGAGCACGTCGCGTATGATGCGCTTGGGGGCCTCGTTTATGCCCAGGACGTTGGTTGACTGGCAGAAGCTGTGGTACGTGACGGGGCCGATGGAAGAGCCTGGTCTGCTCAACGCGCCCGGCTCCAGTTGGGCCACCCGGTCCATGAAGGTGACGAAGTCGATCACTTTCTCCTTGAGCGCCATAGTTCGTATCTGCCAGGCGGGTTCGTGCTCGAACAGCCCCTCGTACTCGTGCAGCATGGCTATGGCGCAGCTTGCTCCGCCTGTGAGGATGTAGTCGGCCCGTACGCTCTCCAGCACATCTATCGTCTGCTTCGCCATCCTGCGGGCGCGTGGTAAGTCACCGGCGTCCAGGTTGGGCAGGCCGCAACAGTGCTGCCCCTCCGGCACCGTGACTTCCGCACCGCACGCTTCGAGCACCGACACCACAGCCTCGGCCATGCCGGGGAATAGGCGGTCGGTGATGCATTGGATGAAGTAGGCCACGCGCAGGCCCTCTGCCTTGCTGGGTATGGTTGGCTTGCCGGGGGTGCGGGAGGCCAGTCTATCGCGTGCGGGCACGGTGGCGGGCGCGGGCGGGGTGCGCCACGCGGTGAGGTCACGCACCTTCGGCACTATGTTAGCCCCGGTGCGCTTCACCCGCAGGAAGCCGTCTTCGCTGAAGGGCAGCGCCATGCGGGAGGAGAGGCGCATCGCCAGGTCGAACAGGCGCGGCTGCGACCAGAGAGACAGCACGAAACGCACGGGCAGCGGGTATGACTTCTTCTCTACCACCTGCGAGCGCACCGCCAGTATCTGCTGGGGCAGGGGTATGCCTACGGGGCAGACGGTGGCGCAGGCGTTGCACGACACGCAAAGGCTCTGTGGCCCCGCGCCAGCTTCCAGGCCGTGGTGGTAAGGGGTGTTCACCAGGCCGATTGCCCCGGAGTAGATGTAGCCGAAGACGTGGCCGCCCACGACCGCGTAAGGGGGGCAGACGTTCGCGCACGCGGCGCACCTGATGCAGCGCAACGCCTCCTTGATGAGCGGGTGCTCGCGCATCTCCATGCGGCCGTTGTCGAGCAGGACGACGTGCATCTCCTTGCCCGGCTCCGGCGGCCCCGACACGAAAGAGGTGTAGGAAGTGATCGTCTGGGCGGTGGCCGAGCGTGCCAGGAGTCGCAGTTGCAGCATGGCGGCTGCGTAGTTGGGCACCAGCTTCTCGATACCGGCGAACACCACGTGCACGCGGGGCAGTGAGGTCACTAGGCGGGCGTTACCCTCGTTCTCGATGAACATGACCGTGCCGCTCTCCGCGATGAGGGCGTTGGCCCCGTTGATGCCCAGCCCGGCCTCCAGGAAGTCGCGCCGCAGTTCCTTGCGCGCCACACCCACCTGCTCGGCTATGTCCTCCCGGCTCACCTCGTAGCCGGTGGTGTCGGTGAATAGCTGACCCACCTGCTGGCGGCTCTTGTGTATCGCGGGCATGACCATGTGGGAGGGCCGCTCGTGCGCGAGTTGCACTATCCACTCGCCCAGGTCGGTCTCCACAGGCTCTATACCGTGCTCCTCAAGCGCGGCGTTCAGGTTGGTTTCCTCCGAAACCATCGTCTTCGACTTGACGACGTGGGTGATACCCTTGCGGGCGCACAGGTCCAGCACGTACTGGTTGGCTTCGTCCGCGTCCTTAGCCCGGAAGACGCGCACCCCGTTGGCTTCGGCCGCCCGCTGGAACTGGTCTATGTACTCCGGCAGGCGCTCGATTACTCCGTCCTTGATGGCGGCCAGCCTGTTGCGTAGCGCCTCGAACTCGTCCATGCCGGGGATGTCGGGCAGGTGCACGATGGGGTTGGCGCTAGGCGCACCGTCACTGCCGTCGGACCTGGGGGTGAGGGGGTTCTCCGGGTAGGCGGCCCAGGCGGCATCCCGCGAGCTGCGCCACGACCGCTGGAAGTTGAGCAAGTTGCCCTGTAGCTGCGCATCGGCAAGGGCGCGTCGGTACCTCTGCTCGAACGGCAGCGGTATATGCGGCGACTCCTCCACGTTGGAAGGCGACCGCTTGCCCGCGGGCACTTTGCGAATGATGCCGGTCCCTGGAATACGCTTCATTTTGGGCCTTTCTTGCGGACGATGGACGATGGACGATAGCATCTCCTACCATCGTCTATCGTCTATCGTCCATCGTCCACTATGATGATATGTAGCACTTTTGGCCCCTGCACGCCTATGGTTAGCACCCGCTCTATGTCGGCGGTGCGGCTGGGGCCGGTTATCAGGGAGACGTAGCGCGTGCCTTGGCTGCTGAGTTGGGAGAGGGTACGGCCCATCTCGTCCAGGGTGGGCACTATGTTGGAGGCGGGAAGGAGGGCGTACACGGTGTCGGACAGCATGCCCAGGAGGCGGGCGGTTAGCGTCTCCTCCACCGAGAGGAAAGAGCCTGTTTCGGCTACCCCTGCGCTGGCTAGCACTATGCCTATGTCTCCCGCGAGGTTCGCCGCCGCATGTTGCGGGCCTTCCGTGCCGCCATCCAGTTCCTCAGCCACCCGGAGGTCTATCTCGTGGGCTTGTAGGGCTTCGCGCAACTGGGGGTAGCGGGCGAGCGCCTGGGTCGTGGCGGTGTAGCGGTCCGTAGTAGTGGGTGCTTGTGTGGAGGCGAGCAGTTGGGCTGCTTCCTCGACACTTCGTACACTAGTGACCAACGCGGCGACCGCGCGGGCTCGCTCGGTGAAGAGTTCTACGAGTGCTTCCTGGATAGCGGGCGGGGTTGTCTGCAAATCAGTTGCCTCCTGGCACTCATGTATGTTGTCCCACATTCTATATTGTGGGAGTACCCGTTGCCTAGTGCGCTCGGATTACGCACATGAAGTTGTTTAGCGCACGTCTGGCGGCATTTATTATCGTTTACCGCAGTGTAAATGACTATTCACCCCATCCACATCGCCGCCAGTGCACAATGGAATAGTTCTTGCCCGACCTCGAGGGCAAGCGGTCTTACCTATCAGAGAGGATAGCAGGGCATGAGTAAGATCAAGATCGAGCGCCTTAAGGTGCTCCAGGGCGCGAACGTGTGGGCTTATATGCCCGTGCTTGAAGTGCGCGTCAACATCGGCCCCTACGAGGAACTCCCCTCCGACAAGCTCCCAGGCTTCCCAGCCCGCCTCATTGAAGCTATGCCCAGCCTATGGTCGCATCACTGCTCCGAGGGCAGGCCGGGTGGCTTCCTGGAACGGCTGCGCGAGGGCACCTACATAGGCCACATCCTGGAGCACGTGATCCTGGAACTGCAATCGCTCGCGGGGATGGAGACGCGGTACGGCAAGACTCGCTCCACCGGCCGCCACGCGGAGTACACCATCGTGGTGCACTACCGCGAGCCTGAGGCCGCCAAGATGTGCGTGCACCTGGCGTTGGAACTGGTAGAGACGCTGGCCGAGGACAAGCCGCTCGATTTCGATCTGTCGGAGCGCATCGCCGAGATACGTGCCGTTGCCGCCGAGCGCATGTTGGGGCCATCCACCCAGGCCATCGTGGACGCGGCAAAGAAGCGGGGCATCCCCTGGTTCCGCCTGGACGATGGGGCATTGGTGCAACTTGGGCACGGCTGCCACGCGAAGCGCATCCAGGCTAGCGAAAGCTCCTACACGTCGAGCATCGCCGTGGACATAGCGCAGAACAAGTCCCTGACCAAGACGCTGCTTGAGAAGTTGGGTGTGCCAGTGCCCAAGGGCGAAGTGGTGGAAAGCGCGGATGATGCCTGGCAGGTAGCGCGTGAGCTAGGTGGTCCCGTGGTGGTGAAGCCCGTTGACGGCAACCACGGCAAGGCGGTAAGCGTGAACCTCACCACCGAGCAGCAGGTGCGCAGGGCGTTCGAACTTGCCCGCTCGTTCTCCGAGAAGGTGCTGGTTGAGCACTATTACGAAGGTAACGACTTCCGCCTGCTGGTAGTGAACGGTAAGCTGGTGGCCGCCTCGCAGAGACAGCCCGCGCAGGTGGTGGGCGACGGCCTGCACACCATAGAGCAGCTTGTCGAGATGCTCAACTCGGACCCACGCCGGGGTGCCGGGCACGACTCGGCGCTCACTCGCGTCAACCTGGACGCCGCTGCCGAATTGACCCTCGGCAAGCAGGGCTACACCGTGGAGAGCGTGCCGCCAGCAGGTGTGAGCGTGCTGCTCCGTGACAACTCCAACCTCTCCACCGGGGGCACCGCCATCGATGTTACCGCCAGCGTCCACCCCGATAACGCCGCGATAGCCGTGCTCGCCGCGAAGGCCGTCGGCCTGGACATCGCCGGGATTGACGTTATCTGCCACAGCCTGCACTACCCGCTGACCGAGCAGGACGGCGGCATTGTGGAGGTGAACGCCGCGCCCGGCCTGCGCATGCACGTCTACCCCTCCGAGGGCAAGTCGCGCCCGGTGGGTGAGGCCATCGTGGACATGCTCTTCCCGAAGGGCGCGCCCTCGCGGGTGCCTCTTATAGCGGTTACGGGCACGAATGGCAAGACCACCGTCACCCGCATGATCGCGCACACTTACAGGACTATGAACAAGTTCGTCGGCATGACCAGCACCGACGGCGTGTACTTCAACGGGGTGCGCCGGGTGAAAGCCGACGCTTCCGGGCCGCGTAGCGCCGAGTCGGTGCTGCAACACCCGCTTGTAGAGGTGGCTATTCTGGAGACCGCACGCGGTGGCATCTTGCGGTCGGGGCTGGCCTGGGACCAGTCGGACGTGAGCGTGGTGACCAACATTGCCGCCGACCACTTGGGCATGGAGGGCGTGGACACGCTGGAAGACCTGGCCCGCGTCAAGCGCGTGATAGTGGAGAGCGTGAGCACGCGCGGGTACGCCGTGCTCAACGCCGACGATGAGCTTGTAGCCGACATGGCGCAGGACTGCCCCGGCAAGGTGATCTTCTTCGGGCTGGAGTGCTCATCGGCGGTGATGAGCGAGCACCTGGCGAAGGGCGAGCGGGCGGTCTACCTGTCGAACGGCAAGATAGTGCTGGCGAAGGGCATCAAGGAGACGGTCCTGCTCGACGTGCGCGACATCCCGGCCACGTATGGCGGCCTCATCCCGTTCCAGGTGCAGAACGCCATGACCGTCGCGGCTGCTTGCTGGGGTGCCGGGGTGCCGCTCGATTCGATACGGCTCGGCCTGCGCACCTTCCAGGCAGACGACCACAACGCGCCGGGCCGCTTCAACATGTTCAATGTGGGCGCGGCCCGCGTGATCGTGGACTACGGGCACAATCCCCATGCGATGCGGGCGGTGCAGGGCGCTATCCAGGCGATGCAGCCTCGGCGCTCGATTGGGGTGGTCACCGCACCAGGCGACAGGCGAGACGCAGATATACGGGAACTCGCGGGTATCGCCGCCCAGACCTTCGACTGGATCATCCTGCGGGAGGACGACGACACGCGGGGGCGGGAGCGCGGGGAGGTGGCCCACATTATGTCGGAGACGTTTAACCATACCTGTCCCTCTACTCCCGTGTGCATCGTGGAGGACGAAATCGAGTCGGTGGACCAGGCGCTGGGGATGGCGCGGGATGGCGACCTGGTGGTGATTTTCGCCGACCAGATAGACGAGGTGCTGGAGCGGGTGAAGCGGGCCAGCAAGGCGCTGGAGGCGGTGCGCGAGGAAATGGCCCGCCGCGTGCCCGCGGTGCCCGAAACTCCCTCCACCCGGCGACGTGGTGACGGCAATGGTAGGTCCGACAAGCCTGGCAGCGGTAGTGCAGGCGATATAAGCCCTCACGAGCGCATCGAAGCGGTGGCCGAGCTTGCCGCCCAGGGTGTGTACGCCCCGTACGGAACGTACGTTGTTCCACCCGCTGTGCTGCTGCATGACGGTGCTCTGACGAGTATGAGGCGCAAAGGGCAGTCACGTTCGTCCCAGCGCGGCGGTGCTTCGGGGCTGGACTGCTATACGCCAGACGGTGGTGAGCTAAATCCTGGCAGCTTCCACTAGCTTGCTGGGCACGGCGGGCATGTCACTCCGACGGTAGCTGTTGTTAGTAGGTAGCGTAACATTGGTGACATGCAAGGCCCTGCCAGATAGTTGGCGGGGCTTTCTTTTCGCGTCATATTTCCTCCCGCTGTGAAGTGATCATGGTGGTAAGGACGACGCCCAGCGTATGGGAGTGACTAAGATAAGATACAGGGTACGAAGGACGACGCCCGGAGTATGGAAGTGAATAAGGCACAGGGTACGAAGGACGACGCCCGGCGATTGAAATCGCGGGCTACATCTTGCAAAGTCGCCTCCGGGGACTGATACATCTATTTAGGTACTACAAGATTGTTTACGTTGAACCAGTCTGCCGCATGCAGACTTTGTACTGTGTAGCCCGCGATTTCAATCGCCGGGCGTCGGCTGGTCACCATGTTACCGACCCAATCGCCGGGCCTCGTCCTTCGTACGCTACGGCTTATTCACTCCATACGCCGAGCGTCGTCCTTTACCCGGCGCATCGCCCACTGTGTATCCTGATAGGACTGCCGCACCCTGTCTCTAGTGCCGACCTATTGACGCACGGGCCGTTTTGCTCGTACACTAGCCCTAGCCTCCGTAGTACGGGGCGCATGTATAGTTGGCTATCGGCGGTGGGACGTTACACCGAGGCTGGTTGAGTGACGATAGGAGCACCGTGCGAAGAATGTCTTTTCCGGCCAAGCCCTGGATTGTTCTTATTTTGACGCACACCCGCCGAGTATTGAGGGCAAGGAGGCCCAAATCTCTAAGCAGCCTGTGCCCGCCTCCAGCCTCCAACCAGCATGACACTCTGCATAGCGAGACAGTGATATGTGGCAACATTATTTTCAGCCGTCCAGCGTGGAAGAGGCCCTGCAACTGCTGCGCGATCACCTCACAGCCAGGTTGGTGGCGGGCGGCACCGACGTACTGGTCGAGTTGCAGCGCGGCATCAAACCCACCGACACCCTTATTGACATAAGTACGTTGCGCGACCTCAAGTATGTGCTGCTGGAGGACGGCGTGTTCCGGCTGGGCGCGCTTGCTACGCATAACGACGTGCTGTCGTCGCGGGAGTGCCTGGAGCGTGGCTTTCCGCTGGCGCAGGCGAGCATCGAGGTGGGCGCTCCTCAGATACGCGCCAGGGCCACTGTGGCGGGCAACCTGGTCACCGCTTCGCCCGCGAACGACACGATCTCGGCGCTCATGGCGTTGGATGGCGAGGTGGCGCTTGTGAGCCTAGAGGGGGAGCGCGTGGTGCCGCTGTCCGAGTTCTACCTGGGCGTGCGGCGCACCGTGCTTCAGCCGGGGGAGATGGTGCGCGAAATCCGCTTCCAGGCGCTGAGGGACAACCAACGGGGGATGTGGAGCAGGCTGGGGTTGCGGCGGGCGCAGGCGATTTCGGTGATACACACGGGGTTGGTGCTGACGTTCGAGGGTGACATCGTGAGCGAGGCGCGCATCACGCTCGGTTCGGTGGCCCCCACGATTGTGCGCGCCCGGCAGGCTGAGGAGTTTTTGCTTGGGAGGCGGCTCGATGACGAGGTATGCGCCGAGGCGGGGCGGCTGGCGTGCCAGGACGTGAGGCCGATTAGTGACCTGCGCGGCTCGGCTGATTACCGGCTGGTGACCCTGGCTGCCGTGGTCGCAGACTGCTTGCGGCGGCTGGCCTCGGGCACGGAGCGGGAGGGCTTTCCCGACAGGCCCATATTGCTCGACAGCGGGCACCCAAGGCAGGGCGGCGCGCAGTTCGAGGGGGCTATTGAGACGACGGTCAACGGGCAGCACTACCGGCTGGAGGGTGCCCAGGGTAAGTCGCTGCTGGACGCATTGCGCGAGAACGCGGGGCTGACCGGCACCAAGGAGGGCTGCGCGGAGGGCGAGTGCGGGGCCTGCACCGTCTGGATCGACGGGCAAGCCGCTATGTCGTGCCTGGTGCCAGCGCCACAGGCCCACAACGCCGAGATCGTGACCATAGAGGGCCTGGCGGACACCGCGCCGGGCGACGGCCTGCACCCGCTGCAACAGGCTTTCATCGACCACGCGGCGGTGCAGTGCGGCTTCTGCATCCCAGGCATGATTATGGCCGGTGCCAAGCTGCTGGACGAGCGAGAGCAGCCAAGTTTGGAAGACGCGCAGGTAGCGATTAGCGGGAACATTTGCAGGTGTACGGGGTACAGGAAGATATTGGACGCGATGCTGGCGGCTGCTGACAAGACAGCGCGATGATTGCAGGACGTGAGGTATGTGACCTTGATAGAGTACCCTATGTTTGCCACATACCCGGCCAGCTATACTGATAGGTTCGGAGAAGAACAGATTACTATTAAGAACGATGGGAAGTTTCTCCGAACGGTTATTAGTGGAGTTGAGTTCGTAGGCAGTGACTTTGACTCGCTACGACCAGTTGGAGATATGGCTGAACTACCTGCTAATACCCTTACCTTCAACGCGGATTCATTGTGTTCCTGTACCTTTGAGTTAGATATGCCGCTACCCATTTGGATGGATGATACCCCTATAACTGGTAGCTTACATGTTCGGTTAGTTTTAGGCGACCCTGCACCGAATGGAGGTATCGATAAGGAGTATCTCGAGTTAGAGCTAAAGATTGCCAATGACGTTATTCGTTCGAGAGTTCGCGGCTACTTTGAGGATGCCTTATTGGATATACAGTCTAAATTACCCGATGGCGTCTATATGCTTGCCTGCATCAATTGTGCGTTTTCGGAATATAGCCCCTTTGGTAGCGGCCTGTTTGGCAGTATGGCTTGCTTTCGAGATAACAAGGAGGGGTACCTACAGGTAAAATCGAAGGACGACATCTTCACAATCTGGCCTACAATGACGGAATTCGTTCAGGAGACTTATCTCTGCCCTGAATTTGCCCGGCGAGTGCCTGGAACGGGTTACCGAGGTTAGGAATCTACCCTTGGAAGGACAATAACTATGGTTAGTCTCATAGGAGCCTCAGTTCCCCGTCCGGATGCGCTTGGCAAAGTCACGGGCGCGACCAAGTACCCCGCCGACCTGGTGCGGGCCGATATGTTGCACCTCAAGATCGTGTTCGCGCACCGCCCGCACGCCCGCATCCTCAAATTGGATACGAGCAAGGCGCTGGAATATCCCGGCGTGGTGGACGTGCTGACGGCGGCGGACGTGCCCTTCAACGCCTACGGCCTGGTGGAGTCGGACCAGCCCGCGATTTGCGGCGACAAGGTGCGCTACGTAGGCGACCGGGTGGCGGTGGTGGTGGCCGAAACCGTAGAGGCTGCCGAGGCGGGGGCCGGTCTGGTGCAGGTTGAGTATGAGGACCTGCCGCCGGTGATCGATGCGCGCGCCGCTATGTCGCCGGACTCGCCGCTGGTGCACGACGCGCAGGGCACTAACGTGCTGGGCCACGTGCCGATCCGCAAAGGGGACGCGGACAAGGCGCTGGCCGAGGCGGACCTGGTACTTGTGGGCGAGTTCACTACCTCGTGGCAGGAGCACGCCTATTTGCAGCCGGAGGCGGGCATCGCCTACATCGACCAGGCGGGCAAGCTGGTGATAGAGACGGCGGGGCAATGGCTGCACGAGGACCGCAAGCAGATAGCGGCGATGCTGAAGCTGCCGGAAGAGGACGTGATTATCCGGTACGCGGCCATTGGCGGGGCGTTCGGGGGGCGCGAGGACCTGTCTATACAGCACCTGCTGGCACTCGCCACATGGAAGCTGAAGCGGCCCACGGCGATAATCTGGAGGCGCGAGGAGTCGATGTTCGCCCACCACAAGCGCCACCCGTTCGCTATACGCTGCCAGTGGGGCGCGATGAAGGACGGGCGCATCGTGGGGGTGCGCGCCGAGATGGTGGCCGACGGCGGGGCGTACGCTTCCACCAGCGTGGAGGTGCTCAAGATAGCGGCGCTGTTTGCCACCGGCACGTACGAGGTGCCCAACATCTCGGTGGACGGTTACGCGGTGTACACCAACAACGTGCCGTGCGGGGCCTTCCGGGGGTTCGGGGCACCGCAGGCGCAATTCGCGGTGGAGAGCATGGTCACGCGGTTGGCCCACGCGCTCGGCATCGACCCGATAGAGATGCGCCGCCGCAACATCTACCGGGAGGGCAGCATCGAGCCGTCGCAGAACCCGCTGCCGCCGGGGGTGAGCGCGCTGCCCGTGATGGAGCGTTGCGTAGAAGAGGCCGTTTCGCGGCTAAATTACGGCAACCCGCGGCCGCAGCCTAAGAAGCCGCACCTGCGCCGGGGCGTGGGCATCGCGTGCGGCATCAAGAACATCGGCTATTCGTTCGGCTACCCCGACCAAGCCACCGCCGAGGTGGAGCTATATGGCAGCGACAGGATAGAGCACGCCACGGTGCGGGTGGGCGCGGCGGACGTGGGGCAAGGGGCGCACACCATCTTGCGGCAGATAGCCGCCGAGACGTTGGGCCTGCCGTTCGAGCATCCGCAGGGCGCGGGTGAGGCCCCCCTCATCGAGATGGTGACGGACGACAGCGGCCAGGCACCCAACGCGGGCAGCGCCTCGGCCTCACGCATGACCTACATGGGCGGGCGGGCGGTATATGACGCTGCCAAAGCCGCGCGTGCGAAGTGGGACAGCGGGGAGCGTCCGGCACGCGCCAGGGTGCAGTTCCGGCCAGAAGAGACCACGGGGCTGGACCCTGAGACCACGGCAGGCACGCCCAACTTCGCCTATGGCTACGCGGCGCAGGCGGTGGAGGTGGAGGTGGACACGCTGACGGGGCTGGTGCAGGTGCTCAAGGTGATCAGCGTGCACGACGTGGGCAAGGCGGTCAACCGGCAACAGGTGGAGGGGCAGATAGAGGGGTGTCTGGCCCAGGCGCTCGGCTACGCGCTGCTGGAGGACTTCCAGATGCGCGATGGCAAGGTACTCACGCCCTATTTCAGCACGTACCTGCTGCCTACCGCCCTGGATATGCCGACCGAGATCGTGCCGGTCATCATGGAGCTAGCCGACCCTAACGGTCCGTATGGTGCGCGTGGCATGGCCGAGATGCCCCTGGTGCCCCTCACGCCCGCTATAGCCATAGCCATCCACGACGCGACGGGGGTGTGGCTCAGCCAGCAGCCAATGACGCCGGAGCGTGTGCTGACAGCTCTCCGCAAAAGCGGGTCATAGGGAAGTTCGGACCTATGGCAACGCGGTTCAGTAACAAGGAAAAGCTCTATCTCTACAGGTTCAGCACGCTGTTCCTGGTGCGCTGCCCGCGTTGCGACCGGCAGGCGAGGGTGGTGCTGCGCGACGAATACACGCAAGGGCCGCAGACCTCGCCGCAGTGGTACGCCGACCTGCTATTCGGGGCGCGCCGCCTGCTATGCACCCACTGTGGCTATACAGCAGAGTGGCACCACCGCAAGCTGAAGGCTGACCGGCCGTATGACTGGTACTTCCAGCAGCCGCTATGGCTCCAGACGCCCTGTTGCGGGGAGGTGCTCTGGACCTTGAACGAGGAGCACCTGGACTTCCTGGAGGAGTTTGTAGGCGCGGGCATTCGCGATAGCTGGGGGAACGAAACGCTTGCCAGCAGGCTGCCTGAATGGATGAAGAGCAGGCACAATAGGGAAGAGGTACTGCGGTGTATTGGCAAGCTAAAGGAGATGATATGACGTGTGCTTGAACGCTTATTTGTAGGACTCGCTAGCATTCTCAACCAAGAAAGGGAATAACCAATGCAGGCCTATGACCCGAATCCTGAGGGAAGCAGCCAGGAAGGCTTTGAAGACGAGTCTCAGTACATAGACCCGATGCTCTGCCCGCGCTGTGGAGTGGAGCTACAGTTCGTGGGCACAAAACGGTTCCAGGAGGGCGGCAGCAAGAGCACGCATTTCTGGTTGGGTACCTGGGCCGAACTCTTCACGAACCGCGAGCAATATGACGTCTATGTCTGCCCGCGCTGTGGCCGCCTGGAGATGTTTCTGGACGGTGTAGGTGAGGAGTTCCGGCCCAACTAGTGATCGTATAGTTCCTGCGGCTGGCGCTGCCCGGAGTGCCGGAGGCGACGGCGGTGGAATTATACAGCAGGACCTAAGCCTCACCCACCTCTCACCAACGCCCTTGCCAGCCTGTTGTGCTGCTCCACCAGCACCGGCAGTTCCACATCCAACAACTGCCCCTCCCGCACACGCACTCGGCCATTGATCACCGACAGGTCCACATTCGGCGGCTGGCAGAAGACGATAGCGGCCAGCGGGTCGTGGACAGCACCCCCCGCAAAGCCCAGCGTGTCCAATCGGTAGCCTATGAAGTCGGCGGACATACCTGGAGCCAGGTAGCCTATATCTTCGCGGCCAAGCACCTCGGCACCGCCACGGGTCGCCAGCCTCAGCACGTCCAGTGAGGTGAGGGCAGAAGGCCCATGTGACACGCGCTGGAGGAGCATCGCCTGGCGGGCTTCGGCCAGCATGTGCGAGCCGTCGTTGGAAGCTGAGCCGTCCACACCCAGGCCGAGCCTCGCGCCCGCGGCCAGGAGGGGCAGCACGGGAGCCACGCCCGAGGCCAGGCGCATGTTGGAGGTGGGGCAGTGGACCACGCCGGTGCGGGTGCCGCCGAGCCTGGTTATTTCCTCGGTGTGGGGGTGCACTACGTGGGCGTGCCACACATCCGGCCCCACCCAGCCCAGGTCTTCCGCAAGCTCCACCGGCGTGCGCCCGAACTGCTGCTTGCAGTAGACCTCCTCGTCCAGCGTCTCGGCCAGGTGGGTGTGCGAGTGGACGCCATAGGCGCGGGCCAACTCCAGGCTGTCGCGCATTAGCTGGGGTGACACGCTGAACGGAGAGCATGGGGCTAGCACCACGCGCAGCATGGAATGTCGGCTGGGGTCGTGGTATTGCTCGATAACGCGGCGGGAGTCGCGCAGGATGTGCTCCTCGTCCTCGACCACGTGGTCCGGGGGCAGGCCGCCGAGCGATTGTCCCACCGACATGGAGCCTCGCGCGGCGTGGAAGCGGAAGCCCATCTCGGTGGCGGCCCGTACCTGGTCGTCCAGGCGCGAGCCGTTGGGCCAGATGTAGGTGTGGTCGCTGGAAGTGGTGCAGCCGGAGAGCATCAACTCGGCTATGGCGACCTTGCTGCTGACGTACATGGCTTCGGGAGTGAGGCCCGCCCAGATGGGGTAGAGGGTCACCAGCCAGTTGAAGAGAGTGGCGTTCTGCGCGGCGGGCACGTTGCGGGTGAGGGTCTGATAGAAGTGGTGGTGGGTGTTCACCATGCCGGGCATTACGAGCATGCCGCGTGCGTCTATGACGGTGTCTGCGGACTGCGGTAGTGAGGCTGTGGGTCCAATTTGCTGGATTACGTTGTCTACCACGTAGATACCCGCGTTGGGCCATGTGGTGCCCGCGTCGTCCATCGTGGCGAGCAGGTCGGCGTTTTTGAGCAGAAGAGTTGTCATGGGTGATTTGGAGATGGGGTTTGGAATGCGAATTTTGGTTGGTGGTTGGTTTGTGTATAGTCTACAACAAGGTGCAATGGTGCGCTTTGCTGCTGCGGTTGTAAGGTACCGGGCTGCAACCAAATCGGTCCTAGGGGACCAAAGCCGCACCTTGTCATTCTGAGCGCAGCGAAGAATCTCGCCCCCCACCACAATGTTTCCGCTTTCTTACAATACTGTGTGGCTGAAGGAAAGGTGCCACTACGTGCTGAAGGACGAGATTCTTCACTGCGTTTAGAATGACAAGGTGCGGCTTTGGTTCCTTCATACCAATCTGTGATATATGCTGGTGGTGGGTTGGTGGTGTGATTGCCGGGTGTGTTATCTTTGTGGTACTTACGCTAAGCTATTGAGAGGCGGGGTGGAGGGGTGTCATGTCGCAGATTGGGCGTGTTGGGGTGATTTCGGATATACACGGCAACTGCTTGGCGCTCGATGCAGTGTTGGGCGACCTGTTGCGCGAAGCGGTGGATGCGGTGGTCTGCCTGGGTGACGCGGTGCAGGGCGGGCCGCAGCCTGCGGATGTGGTGGCGCGGTTGAGGGAGTTGGGCTGCCCGGTGGTTATGGGTAACGCCGATGCCTGGTTGTTGAGCGGGATTGACAGCAGCCCCAACGAGACGACCACACCCGAGCAGGAGGCGGTGCGGCAGTGGTCTCTCTCCCGGCTGTCGGCGGCTGATATTAGCTTCATCCAGGGCTTCCAACCCACCGTGGAGTTGCAGTTGGAGGGTGGGGAGCGGCTGTTGTGCTTCCACGGCTCGCCTGCCTCCTTTGACGACCTGATCTTCATGGATACGCCTGAGGAGGAGTTTCAGCGTTTCCTCGGCGCGCACGCAGGGGCCATCATGTGCGGCGGGCACACCCACGCGCAGC
>JALZHG010000698.1 GCA_030914045.1 Chloroflexota bacterium
CGTAGGCTTCGGGCTCCGGAGGGCTCAGGCTCTGAATGCCCATTCTATCCAAGGGCTCGACCCGCTCACCAACCTCGGGCCTGTCTATGTACTCACCCGGTATCTGGCTGTTGAACCGTCGGGATGCTGGGACCGCGGTCCGGCCGTTGTTGCTCGCCTCGACCTTCACTCCTGCCTCGCGCGCGCCGTCGAGCACTGCTTCGTAGGCGCGCTTGGCGTTGTAGAAGGTCGCAGCGTAGTCTTGCGTGGCCAGCGCCGCCTTCGCCTCGCCGTAGTACCGATCTGCTGCCTGCAGCTCCGAATTTGCCTGTCCTGCCTTCGGGCTGTTTAGAATCCGCTTCGCGAGGGCGTTGGCGTTGTTTATGTAGGCCGCCGCCTGGAAGCGATCGGTGTTGTCCCGGTCGAACTGGCTGAAGTCCCAGTTGAGGTCTACGTAGCTCATCATCGAGTTGACCTCGTTGCCCACCCCGGTGAAGTAGAACTCCCCGTCCCAGCCGAAGTCCGTTTGCGTCTCGTAGTCGAAGCCGTCGAACGGGTGGCTGAGGTTGAGGTGATGGCCGTACTCGTGGATCTCGGTGGTCGAGAGCCCGTATCCCAACTCGGCGAGGCCCGGCGAGACGAAACTGAAGACGAAGCTCTGCGTGCCGTCACGCCAATTGTCGTCGGCGAAGCCGAGAGCGGGCGGTGAGGTCTCGAAGTTCTCGCCGTCTTGGACCGCCCAGTTGAGCAAGGCCGCCTGGTAGGTGCGGCGTCTGTCGTGGTCAAGCAGTGCGTCGAGGTTGACGGCACCGTATAAGAACAAGTTGGCGTCCGGTGGGTAGTTCTGGTAGCGCTCGTAGCATACTTCTCCGGCTGCTCCCTCACTATAGACGGAGGCCACCCACTCTAGGTAGCACTCCCTGGCCTTGCCCTTGTACGCCACGTCCTGCTGGTCCATCGAGTACGGCAGGCGATGGAGCTCGTCGACCTCGTCCAGTACCAGGCCAGGCGTCTGGTAGCGTTGGGAGGCGTTCACGCCTGGAATGCCCTCGACGGTATTCACATCGAGGTTTATCCTGCTCGGCAGCAACCGCGGCGTGAACTGGGGTGGGTAGAGCGGCGAGCTGCTCATAGGTCCGCCAGTGCATCCCTTTGGGCTTCTCGGGGAAAGGCTCCGTCATGTTCGCGCTGCCGCCAAGCCGTTCCCTTATCTTCTGTGCCCGGCGCAGGGCCCGGTGCGTCTTGTCCTCGCGCTGGCTCTCGTAGCTGAGATCGTAGCAGTGGCGGCATAGGAAGTAGCGTCCGGGTCCGTAAAGGACTGCTACCCTCCGCCTGCAGGCAGTTCCGGGGCAGACAAACTACGGACGTTCTCCCCCAAAGTTGCAGGGCGTCCAAGTGAGCTGTATCGGCTCCATGACGTCTTCCCATTCATCGCCCGGACCACTCCGGCAACGGTAGAGGAGGACTAGCTGCTCTGGTGGGCCATTACCCTTTACCAGCCCACGTATGGATCCGGTCTTCCTTCCTGCTCTGGACCAGCTCAGAGAGAACAAGTGTCTGGGCTTAAGCACATCATTGCGGTGGAGGTACCGGACGTCTAAGCTATGGCACTCCTCGACGGTGGTCTTCTTGTTGAACCTGTACCAGCTGCCGCTGCCTACTCCGCCCATAAACTTGCCCCCGCCTTTTTGTCGAAATCATTAGGCAATTCCATTAGGCAAGTTTACAAGGTGGTGATGCTCCTCCCCTCTTACACCGCTTACCTAAGGGCTTTGTGGTGCGACGCGGCGTAAAGGATGCACGCCCCTATTCGCCTTTAGCGCAACTTTATCCACCCCTCAAGATGTTGTGTTGGCTCCTTAGGTAGCCGGGCGGGCAAATGGCCTTCCTCCGCTCCTATCTGGGCGAATTCATGCAGGATCGTGGATATGGACTTCCGAGAATTTCCCTTCTAGGACGTTCGATGAATAAGAGCATAAAGAAGGGAGAAGGACCGCGTTTAGGTCTTGTGTTCTTGGCTCAGCTTGTTGTGCTCGGTGGCGTAGTAGGTCCCTCTTCGGGGCGAACGGCCACGATCC
>JALZHG010000235.1 GCA_030914045.1 Chloroflexota bacterium
CACGCGCGCCGCCACCATAGCGACCGTGTGAGCGCCGGGCGCTCGCCCGTCACCTGAGAGAACGCAGCGATAGACCGTCATGAACAATGCTGCGATTGCAGCGCACGTGGCACTGGACCGGTGCCGCCCGGCTATCGGAGGACACATGATGAATGCGCAACTGGAAACCAACAAACAACTCGTTCGTGAGTTCTACAACCTCGCGTTCAACCAACAGCAGCCGGAAGAGGCGGCGCGGCGCTACGTCGGGCCATCCTATCGGCAGCACAATCCCCAGGCAGGTGACGGTGCCGAGGCGTTTATTCAATTTGTAACTGGCTTTCTGGCGCACGTCCCGCAGTTGAGCGTTGACATCAAGCGCACCATCGCCGAAGGTGATTTCGTCGTGACGCACTGTTTGCTCAAGATGTCGCCTGAGGATCGTGGTACTGCTGTGATGGATATTTTCCGATTAGAGGACGGCAAGATTGTCGAACATTGGGATGTCCTTCAGCCCGTGCCCGAGACCGCGGCGAACGACAACACGATGTTTTGATGGACGCCGCAGCCAAGGCGGCTTCAGGACTAAAATCCACCTGCGTGCGGTCTGGTGCTCCCCGAGCTTTCTTGCGACGATTCCAAACTGCCAGTGTACATTTCTACGATGCGGGAATGGTAGCGGAGCACGCGGTGGCGGCGGCAGGGAGTGATGACCATCGGCTTCGACAACGAGAGTGCGCAGGCGGCGTATCGCGCGAGCGGTCTGCCACTTGTGATCGGGCGCTGCTGCCTGGCGAGCCGAGCGCTGAACTAGTGCTGGTTGTAACGCCATTGGCGTAAGGAACACACACCACGCACGATACCACGCGTAGTGTCGGTGGTGGGAGCCAGAATATCGCTGTGCCAATGGACTGCCGATGCGTGTGGGCGACGTGTCGTCGCTGGCCGGTCGACGCGATACCGCGTGGCAGCATCCTGGTGCAAGCCGTTGCGCTGGGCGTCGTTCCACACAGTGCGGTTGGACGAGCTGCTGTGACAGCGTCGTTCGAGCACGCATGCTACGAGTCGCCCTGCGGAAGATGAGCATGCTGCAATGGCTGGGTTCGATACGCTGGCCAGCACGCAGCAGCCGTGAGGGATAGACCGGCACTCCTGGATAGATTGCCTGCTGTCCGAGAACGCACAGTATGAAACGTGACAACAACCGCATCAACGTTTGGGGCACTGCCTATCCGCGATCATCTGGTCGTGGAGCCTGATGTCTCAAAAACAGTCGTTCTTGTAAGACGAAGCATGAGCATCGGGACCAGTGCAATGACCATATGACGGGGACCAAGCGGCACCGCGTATGTCATATGGTTGTTGCAATCTCGCATCGTTGCCGCACCCTTAAGGAGTTTCACCATGCCCACCCGCGAGGTGTTATTGCCGGCTCAACGCTCGCAGTTCACAGACATTCCTACTGAGATATCAGAGCGGGATCTCGTTCGCTACTACACCTTCTCTCCAGTTGAGCTTGCGGTGATCCACCAACGTCGACGCGATCATAATCGTCTTGGATTTGCCGTGCAGTTGGCCTATCTCCGCTTTCCTGGTCGTCCACTTCGGGCTGGCGAAGAGGTTCCCAATACTATCCTGTCCTATATTGCAGCACAACTACAGATTGATCCAACCGTCTTTGTCACCTATGGTGAACGTGATACCACGCGTCGCGAACATCTGATCAAGATTCAGCAGCACTTCGGTTTTCGTCCGTTCAATCGTTCGAGCTATCGTGAGCTAGCAATGTGGCTCTTGCCTACAGCGCTGAGTACTGACAATGGCATTGCGCTCGTGACTGCCGTAGTTGAGGAAATGCGGCTTCGTAAGATCATTGCTCCAGCACTCTACGTTATTGAACGGGTTGCATGGGAAACCCGGGACCGAGCGCAACAACAGATTTATAAGCGATTGACGACAGACCTCACCGTTGAGCAGTGTTGCCATCTTGATTCGCTCCTGACCACCTTGTCAAGCCAACCGTATACACGCTTAGCTTGGTTACGACAACCTGTTGGGAAACCGGTACCCGCTACGATTCTGAAGTTGATCGAGCGGCTCCGGTTCATCCGCTCGATTGGAATTGACCACGATCGCGCGCAGCATATCCACCAGAATCAATTGCTGAAGTTGGCGCGTGAGGGAACCCGGTACACGCCGCAATTTCTCCAACGCTTCGAGCCGACGCGACGTTATGCGACACTCGTAGCGTTTCTGGTCGAGGCTGCGGCAAGCCTTACGGATCATATACTGGATATGCATGATCGGGTTATGACACATTACCTTCGGAAAAGTGAGCACGTTCACGCGGAACACTTCCAGAAGAGCGGTAAGGCGATCAATGAAAAAGTGCGGTTGTACGCGAATATTGGGAAAGCGCTCATTGCTGCCCGTGAGACTGCCCAAGATCCCTACGATGCCATCCAGACAGTCGTACCGTGGGAAACGTTTGTTCAAACGGTCGCAGAAGCGGAACATCTGGCACAACCAGCCGACTTTGATTATCTTGATCACCTCGACGCGTATTACACGCAAATTCGTCGCTACGCGCCAGTGCTCTTGGAAACATTCACCTTCAAGGGAACAACCAGCAGTCGGTCGCTGTTGCAAGCCCTTGCATTGCTCAAGCAGATGAACGCTCAGGATCTCAAAAAAGTGCGGCCTGGCGCGCCTATGGCGTTCGTCAAGCCCCGTTGGGAAAACCATGTATGTACAACCGGCGGCATCGATCGTCATTATTATGAACTCTGCGCTTTAAACGAACTCCGTAATGGCTTGCGATCGGGTGATATCTGGGTTGAAGGGAGTCGACAATTCAAGGCATTCGATGCCTATCTCGTGCCGAATGGTGACTGGCAATACCTTAAGCAGGTAGGCGACGTGCCACTTGCGATCCCGACGGACGTTCATGCATATCTTACGGAACGTCGACATGTGCTCCACGCCGCGTTAACCAAGGTGGATACCTTGCTGGCGCATGACCAACTGGCAGATGTCAAACTACGGAACGGATCACTCTCGATCAAACCATTGGAGAAAGCCGTACCAGAGGCAGTCGAAGCGTTAATAACTCAAGCCTATAGCCATGTACCGTGGGTCAAGATTACGGATCTGCTGGTTGAAATTGATCGTATCACCCAGTTCAGTCGGCATTTTACGCATCTTCATACGGGGGTAGTGACAAAGGATAAGGGCGGCTTATTTGCTGCGATTTTGGCGGATGCAACGAATTTAGGGTTGAGTAAAATGGCGAATGCGTGCCCTGGCATGTCGTATCAGAGCCTGTCCTGGATCATGGATTGGTATGTGCGGGACGACACGTATAGGAAAGCACTGGCCGAACTGGTCAATTTCCAGCATCGACTTCCCCTCGCCCGGTATTGGGGCGATGGCACGACATCGTCCTCAGACGCGCAGCGCTTTCCAGTGGGTGGCCGCCGCGAAGCAATGGCGCAAGTGAATGCGAGATACGGGCATGATTTAAGCATGATGTTCTACACGCACGTCTCCGATCAGTACGCGCCCTTTCACGTTAAAGCCATTAGCGCGACGGCGCATCAAGCACCGTATGTCTTGGATGGACTGCTCTACCATGAAACCGATCTCCAGATTCAGGAGCACTACACCGACACCGGCGGCGTAACCGATCATCTCTTTGGACTTTGTCCCCCGTTAGGCTTTCGCTTTGCGCCACGCATTCGAGATCTCGGTGATCGGCGACTCTACACGATAGCTGCGCCTTCACTGTATCCGCGGTTAAATTCCCTGATTGGCGGAACCATTCAGGTGCGGCGGATCGAAGAACATTGGGACGAGTTGTTGCGACTGATGACATCGATTCGACGAGGCACCGTCACCGCTTCGTTGATGATGCGGAAACTCGCGGCGTACCCACGCCAAAATGGACTGGCACTTGCGTTACGTGAGATGGGACGCATTGAACGCACGCTGTATGCATTGGAGTGGTTTCAGAATGTGGACTTGCGGCGACGGGTAACGATTGGCCTCAATAAAGGCGAAGCAAAAAATGCACTAGCCCGAGCCGTTTTCTTTAACCGACGTGGGGTTGTGCAGGATCGCTCGTACGAAGATCAACGCAATCGTGCTAGTGGCCTTAATCTGGTGCTGGCCGCCATTATCCTCTGGAATACCTTGGCCTTGGAAGAGGCTATCTCCATGTTACAAACACAGGGGAAGGCAGTCGTGGAAGCGCACTTGGAACATCTAGCCCCGTTGGGCTGGGAGAAGATTATTTTGACAGGAGAGTATCGCTGGAGTCTTCGCCACGCAGGAGTCCTCCAGAAACAGGCAATGCAGATGGGGACACTAAAAAAACCGTAGCGTACAGATAGAGCATCCAAATAGTCCTGCCGTCCCCGTAGCGTACAATTTTCCCAAAATGATATAGTCACCCCAGGTGGCCGCATCCAGGCCGGTGGGTTGGCCGAAGTGGTTGACAAAGAAGAAGTCCTCGCTCGGTATCCGCCAAGAGTCGAGCTCCTCCCACACCAGCAGGTTGCCCACGTTAGCTGGGACGGGGTTGGGCGCGGGCTGGTCGAGCCAGGGGATGACCTCCGCGTCGCCGTGGGCCATGGCATCCGCCAGGTCTGGCTGGTCCGCAGCCCCGGCGCTGTCCTCCTCCTCGCCAGCGTGGCCGGGGAAGGCCTGCGCTGGACCTGCCACCTGCAGCACCGTCAGCCCCGCCACTGCCGCCCCACCCTTCAACAGGGTGCGCCGTGAAACGGTGTGCTGCTCGAATGGCTCATCGTCCGTCGTTTTTTCAGACATGATGATGCCTCCGGGGTAATCGGGTCGGTGGCAGTTTCAGTGGTGTGCGGGGCATGGTGAGCAGGCGTGTGCTGCTGAACTGCCACGACCTGCGACGAGTGTGATGCTAGTATACACCCGTGGGCGCGGATGTCTATCCCCCAAAGAGAGAGGTGCAGCCACATCACTGATGGACACTGTCAACC
>JALZHG010000699.1 GCA_030914045.1 Chloroflexota bacterium
AATTCGCTATAGCGCCTCGTCTTCCGGCTCGAACGTTTCGGCCATCGGGACGTCGGGGTCGAAGGCGTGGGGTTCTATGCGAGAGGAGCCACTGTTGGGGCACTGGACTTGGTCGTCCTCGGGATCCACGTCCTTGAGGCGAACCTCGTGTTCGGAGAATACGCCGTCGCACACGCGGCACACCAGCCTGGTCTTGCTCATGCAGCGCTCCGTCCTCTCGCTCTGCTCCGCAGAATAACCAAACCACGCCTCGTCGGATTCCCCCGAACTTCTTAACCCGACCGTAACAATTCTCTCTTTCGCGGCCGCGCCGTCGGGTGTAAGCTTCGTCTCACTTGTCACAATATACAGCGGGTACTTATGATCACTCCAGAGGAGACGGTGATCGTTGTGTGTCGGTATCCGGAATCCTCGGGAGTGTACGACGGCGAGAGCCTGCTGTTTCTGTACACCGACGGGGCGTGTAGGGAGAGACACCGTCTCGCCAGCGCCCTCAACGTCTGGAACCCGCTACGAACCCTCTTACTGATTGCATGGGTACGCGTTGGTCTATGCACGCCAAGTATTCACTGGCATTCATTCCGCATGGTTATCAGTAAGCTACTAAGAATGTATTGGACGTATCAAAGAGGGCGGCCAATAATTATCCAAAGTGGGACCAAGGAGGGAATCTAAGTGTGACCGCTCAGAACGCCCATAGCAAGTCTTATCAGGCGGACAGGACCGTCGTAAGCTCGAAGGGATCACGCCCGAGAAGAACCTCAGGGAGTTCAACCCGTCGGAGACCAAGGTCAAGCGGGCCATGATCGAGCGCTCGGAGGAGCCCGTCCTGCTCGTGGACGGAGGTACGTTTGAGCAGAGTTCCCTGCACGCTATCGGGCATGTCTCAGGATTTGCGTTAGTGCCCGCGACGGAAGCTCCTACTGTGCGGCTTACAGAACTGGCCGAGGGTGGGGCGGAGGTACGGCGTGTCTAAGAGTCGTAGCAACCTAGTAAGCCTAGGAGCGTGGTCTCTATGCAGCGATGAGGCATAAGCCCCCTGGTTTAGCGAGTTGTTGATCCATGTGTGCACGAGGAGATTACTGAGGTGGCTAGAAGGAATCTTGATGAAGGCAAAATAAGGGAGACAAAGCTGAGCCGAGCGAGGTTTCTGCAGGTGACTGCGGCGGGTGCCGGGCTTCTGGCGATTCCCAGTCTTGCTTCCTGCGGTCTTGGAGGAGGAGGCGGCGGCGGGCAGACGTCACTGCGCCTCGCCGGATTCGCCGACTACCAGAAACCCACGGATACCATGATCGAGCGTTTCCGGAAGGAGAATCGCGACGTCACCTTCGAGACGACGTACGCGCCGGTCGATCAACTCCAGTCCTCGCTGCGACCCCAGCTTGCGAGCGCTAACGCGCCCGACATCCACACCGTATGGCCCGGTAACGGCAACGCGCTGGCCATGGTCCCGTTGGTAGATGCGAACCTTCTAGAACCTTTGTCAGACCAGCCCTGGGCGGATGAGATCCCCGAAAGCTACAAGCCAGTGTTTACTGTCGAAGGCGAGACATACTTTTTCGCGCCGACTGCCTCCATGATCGGGGCGATTTACAACAAGGGCGTGTTCGATGACCTCGGGCTCCAGATCCCCCAGACCTGGGACGAACTTCTCTCAACCTGCGAGGAGGTCAAGGCGGACGGGAAGCATCCGATAGCTCTCGGGAACCAGACCCCCTGGGTGACGCAGCTCATCAACTACGCGCTGGTGGCTTCGACCGTCTTCGCCGAGAACCCGGACTTTGCCGAGGAACACTTGGAGGGCAAGACGAGCTTTCCTGAGTCTGGATGGCGCGAGGCGTTCGAGAAGTACATGGAGCTCGAAGAAAGAGGATACTTCAATCCAAACTCTCTCGGAACCTCATACGAGCAGCAACTGCAGATGGTAGCGTCCGGGGAAGCCGCCATGGCCGTGCAGACGTCGGGCGGCGTCCCGCAGATCGAGAGCTACGGCGAGCCAGGGCAGTTTGCCATGTTCGCCTTCCCTGGCGTCAACGATCCCGAGAAGGTCTGGAT
>JALZHG010000700.1 GCA_030914045.1 Chloroflexota bacterium
GGCCTGCGTCGCGCATCAGCCCCCAAACCACCGCTGGTACCAGGGGCGCTGTCTGGCCTCCTCACGCGGCTCTTCTGGAGGCGATGGGTTTACTCTCTCGGCTGTCTCGTTGGCACTCTCAGACTGTTCTCGCAGGTCTGGCGGAGGGAGTTCTGGGATGCGCTGCGTAAGAGCGGCGATGATGCGCCTGTTCTCCCGGTCGCGCTCGTGGGCTTGCTCCAGTTGCTCCCTGAGATCCGCCACGTGCGTCCGCAGCTCGGCAACCAGCTCACTTTGGTCGGTGCTTTGGGCGTGAGTACTGTCGGCGTCCAGGCGGTCGTTCAAGAGAGCGTGGGTCCTGCCCCCCACCTTGGTGCTTTTCAGCGTACCACGTTTGATTCGACCCCTCACAGCCTCTTCGCTGATGCCCAAGCGACGGGCTGCCTCGGGGATGGGGACGGTCACATGTCCGGGCGGTGTTCTGTCGTCGTCCGGTTGCACGACCAACAGCATAACAGCTTGCTCCCAGACGCGCGAGGTTGGCTTCTGACGGCTTTCGTGGAGGTGGTGAGTGACTACGCTTTTTCATGCGCGGGATTTAGCGTTGTGGGCCGGTCCCCAAGGTAGGCGGTTTGCACTGATATTGGACCGCCGCTATTTCCGTCGCTATGGACACCGCTTTGGACCGGGGCTATCGGCGGTCCTTCCTGTGTGCATGACCACAAGAGATGGGGTTCTGTACGGTCCTTGACACACGAGTAGTTGCTGCTAGGGTCGTCGTGGAGGGGGATCAAGGGGCCGGGGCACGCCCCTCTGCCCTGGCTTCTCTCCCCTCCTTAACCTTCCAAAAACTCACCACAGTGGCTAGGTTTTCGGTACTTTGATTTGGGAACGGCTTTTGGAACATCCTAGAAGCCAGATCGGGCGCGACCAGGTACCGGACCGGGACAGTCCCTAAAACGAACGTTTTTGGTACAGTAATCGTGCAGGCCGCGCTCTTAGCCGGTTGGATCCGGAGTTAAATCGTAATGCTTTATTGCCATCTTGGGATCCGTCGGATCAATCTCCTGTCGGCGGGTTGTTGAATGTTGAAGTAGGAAAGAGAGCTGATCCTGTTCCAGGAGAACCCAATCTCTGGTCGATATTTCGGCGCATCGGTATGAGGCTCTGGAGCCGGCGGGGAGGCTGGCATTCGGGCTATGGGCTCCCCATAATGGTGGGCGAAGAGGGTTAAACCCTCTTCATCTGCTCGGTCGGGCCGTTCTCTCTTATAAGAGGACGGTCCGGCTTCCTTGGGTCGCCGCAGAGCTCTACCCCCTAACCGGCCCGGGAAGCGCGTGAAGAGTATCTTATGGCGGGTGGCCATCCGGATCAGTTTGAGGAGTTCTATTAAGACCGCCGGAATGCAGCTCATAGCCGAGCGTATCAGGCAGAACGCCGCTCTTGTCGCGAAACCCAAAGATTATATGGACGGCGTGGGCGGCGGTCGTAGTGTGCGGGCATCACTCCGAGCCCCACGTTCGGAGCGCCCTCCCTCTAGGCTGAGCAACAAAAGTAGCAAAAAACATCGGACCGGGGGATACGCACTCCCCCGGTCTCCCGCATCAAAGGAGTAGCAGATGGACACACAGATAGCCGCCACCCGTAGAGCGGACGCCCTCTTGCGCGCCGCCGAGATCCTTGGCGTTGCGGACCCCCCTTGCCAAGCACGAGAAAGCGAGAGAGGTAGAACGAGAGCTGTACCTCGCTCTGTTGAGATAGAGGCCCTCGCTGAGCAGTCTCTGCCCGCGTGCCCCGCTCTTCAGACAGATAGAGGACTTGGAGCGCCGCGTCGACGCCTTGGAGGCCCGGTCCCCCAAGAGGCCCCGGCCCCCAAGAAGAGGGCCCAGAAGAAGTAGTAGTACCCTCACTCAGAGCCGGGCGGGTTTCTCCTCTTGCACCCGCCTGGCGGCTCGAAGCCGCGTTGGGCCTCTCGGTCGTCAGGCCTCATCTCTAGACTTGACAGAGTCGAAAAAATTGGCCATCCTTCATTATGAGGACGACTAACTCCGTGTCAGGAAGGAGGTGCGAAACTAT
>JALZHG010000701.1 GCA_030914045.1 Chloroflexota bacterium
ACACCAACCTCAGCGCGCAACGGCATCAGCCGACACCCCAGCGCATCAGCGATCCCCACCTCAGCCGAGCACCAGTTCGACGCCACAAACGACGACGTCACCACGCCGATCACCGCATCGACCTGCCGCAGCTCCCGGTACAGACGCTGCTTCCAATCCTCACCAACACCGATCCCGTCATGAAAGTCGCGGTCAAGAAACGAATCATGACCAGCTAGTGTCTCGTGATTCTTGATACTTTACACTGTTTTGATTGAGCGTAGTGTTAGATAGTGTAGATGGAGCTGACTATAGACCAGCGAGCCGAGTTGCAGGCCGTGGCGAAAAGTGCTAATGTTCCAGCGTCCGTGGCGACACGGGCGCGGATCGTATTGTGGTCCGCGGAAGACCGATTGAAAAAGCAGGTCGCTGAGTTGGCGGTGGTCTCGCGTCCGACGGTGGATCTGTGGTTAGGCCGTTATGAGGCCGAAGGAATCGCCGGATTGGTTGACCGATCCCATGCGGCACCGCGTGAGCAGGTTCCTGCGCCCATCCGTGCCCGGATTTTGGCGGCGACTCGCACTACTCCGCCGGCTGAGACGGGCCTATCGCATTAGTCAAGCCGGGAGATGGCGGCGTTCATCAAGCGAACCGAGGGCGTGTCCGTGTCACACCATTACGTGGCGAAGCTGTGGCGCGAGAACGGATTGAAGCCCCACCGGACGGGCACCTTCACAGTGAGCAAAGATCCTGCGTTCGCCGAGAAGGTCACCGATATTGTGGGGCTCTACCTCGACCCCCCAGGTGGGGCCGTAGTGCTCTCGATGGACGAGGAAACGCAGATCCAGGCGTTGGACCGGACCCAGCCGATGTTGCCGATCGAGTTCGACGCGACCGAAAAACGCACTCATGACTACGTCCGCCACGGCACGACGAACCTGTTTGCTGCGCTGAACGTGGGCACCGGTGAAGTCTTCGGTGAGTGCAAACCTACCCGTGACGGTGAGGACTTCCTGGCTTTCCTCAAGAAAGCTGTAAAACCTCACACTGGTAAGGACATCCATGTGGTTTTGGACAACCTATCCACTCACACCACCCCGGACGTGCAGGCTTGGCTGGAGAAGAATTCGAACATCCACTTTCACTTCACCCCGGTCGGTTCGTCTTGGCTCAACCAGATCGAAACGTGGTTTGGCATTATCACCCGCCAGTCCATCCGTCGGGGCACCTTCAGCAGTGTCAAAACGCTGATCAAGCAGATACGCGACTACATCACGCACTGGAACACCAGCGCCAAACCATTCGTCTGGACCGCCACCGCCGACGAGATCCTCGCCAAGGTTCGCCTCGTCGAGGCCAACATCAAGAAACTCGTCGACAACAACGCTAAGTAAAGAGAGCAGAATTACGCGACACTAGTACTGAGCGTAGCGCCTCGCGGTCATCGATCCAGGTCCAACTCGCCGTCCAGGCCGCTAAGGAACTCACCCAAGGTCGCTGCGCCCTCTCCAGAACCGAGGATCTCGTCCAAAGATGAGCTTTGGTATGCCTCCCCGGCTTGTAACCCTTCGATCACCTCCGAGGCCGGTAATCCCAATTGCTCAGCGATCTCGCTGGGTCGAGGAGCCCGGCCAAGCTGCTGGGACAGCTCCGCCTGGGTGCTCCTTATGGCAACATGCAGGTCTTTCAGCCGGCGCGGAACCCGCGTTGACCAGCTGTAGTCGCGGAAGTACCGGCGTAGTTCGCCGGTGATAGTCGGTATCGCGTAGGAAAAGAAATCCGAGCCACGGGTGGGTTCGAAGCGGTCCACGGCATTGATCAGTCCTACCGTGGCGACCTGGGCCAGGTCCTCTAGCGGCTCACCGCGGCCGGCGAAGCGACGGGCGAGGTGTTTGGCCACTGGCAGATAGCCGCTGATCAGTTGTTCGCGCAGCTGCTGACGCTCGGGGTCCTCAGCAGCAAGCTCGGCATAACGGCGGTGCAGCCCAACCAGGTCCGCGTACTGACCGTGTTCAGTGTCGACCGACGACCCGCATGGGGTCACGGCTGTTGCGTGGTCGCGGCGTCTTTGGCC
>JALZHG010000702.1 GCA_030914045.1 Chloroflexota bacterium
GTGCCTGCCCTGGTAGAGATCAGCACCTGGTACGTCTTCCAACAAGGGCAGGCACACCGACCTGCCCCTACGATCTCGTCAGGAAATGCAACTTATTTGCAAGACGATCCACTCAGCGTAGCGAAGGATCAGGTGGCTACGGGTGCTGTTGGACTACAGTGACCGACTCCCCCTTGTCATTCTGAACGCAGTGAAGAATCTCGTCCCTCACCACCCAAATACTACCTTTCTTTAGGCAACACCCTCCCACAGGAAAAGGGCAGCACCTGCATGGAGGACGAGATTCTTCACTGCGTTCAGAATGACAAGGTGAGCGATGGTACTGCGGTCGGGCAGTGGTACAGGCCCAACAAATAGCGTGTGGAGTTTGTACATACCTACTCGATGCGGTCGCCAACTATTCCGGTAGGAGCAGCAAGGTAGAAGATGGGTACCGTTCTTGCAGTGAAAAGCCCAGACCTGGCTAGTCACCTTTCCAATGTGAGGATACTTATATGCAAAAACGGTTCATAGCATTGGGCGCGCTAATGTTGGCTCTCCTCCCAGGCCGGATTATGGCGCAAGCAGAAACACCGGGTGCCACAACCACACCCGCCACGACGCCTGTAGGCACGGCAGTCACCACTCCCCAGGCCGCGAGCACGGTCCCCGCCACAAGCACCGTGCCGGTCACCATCCTGGCGGACCTCGACCCCAACAGCGCGACGGGCATCAGGACGGAGGGCCTCATCGCGGACAGCATGGGCCGCATCTATACCTCGGACACGGCCTCCCGCCGCCTCTACAGGCTGACGCCCGACAGCCCGCAGGTGACGGTGCTGGGCACACTCCCCGCCTCCGCCACCGGCATGGCCTTCGACAGCGCGGGCAACCTCTACCTGGCAAGCAGCGGCAACATACTCAAAATCGGGGCCGACAAACTGCAAGGCAACCAGATTCAAGAGAGCGACGTGCAGACCTTCGCCACGGGCGTGACCGGCTCGAACGGCCTCATCTTCGACGCGCAAGACCGCCTGTACGTGTCGGGCGGGGCCACGGGCAACATCTACGTCGTGGCTACCAACGGCATGACCAGCACATTCGCCACCGGCTTCCGCTCCGAGCGCGAAGCACAGCAGATCAGCACCAACGGTCTGGGCTTCGGCCCCGATGGCAGGCTCTACTCGTCCAATACCGGCACCGGCGCAATCGACCGCGTCACGGTAAACGCCGACGGCACGGCTGGCCCCGTGGAGCGCTTTGTCACCAACCCTCTACTACTTGGCGCGGACGGCATAGCCTTTGCCGCCAACGGCGACCTGTACGTCGCGGCCAACGAGCGCAACGCCATCGTGAGAGTTACGCCCGCCGGGCAGGTCAGCGACGTGGCCTCCAACGGCAACACCGGCCCCCTGGAGTTCCCCGCAAGCCTCGCCTTCTCCGGCAGCAGCCTCTACGCGAGCAACTTCGACATAGAGCGCGGCGCCAACAGCCCGGCGGCACCCGGCATCGGTGCCTCGGTGGCCCAACTGGCAGTAGGCGTGCCGGGAATACCCAGGCCCGTAGCCGGGGGAGCAGCCCCGCCAGCACAGAACACAGTTACGCCCGTCATAGGCGACGCCGTATCGGCTACCGCGCCACCTCAGACGATGCCAACCTCAACTGTGGAACCGATTGATGGACCGCCCATCGCCACCCCTACCACCGAGGCGGTAATCCCTGTCGGCATGCCGCAAACTGGCGGACCCGATTCGCTGCTGTGGCTCCTGCTGACCGCGATGAGTGGTCTGCTGCTCATGCTGGGTGCCCTTGCCCGCCGGGGCCGCAGCTACGCACGAATGCGCAAGTAGCACTTGACACTTTGTAGGTAACATGAAAGCTGCCGATAGCACTTGACCAGTGCTACCGGCAGTCCGCGAGCCAACTAGTGGGCTGCTAGACGCCCTCGGCACCCCCTGGCATAAGGGCTTACTCCGATGTGGGCGCACAACTACTGCTACCGCAGGTACAACTAGAGCCGCTCCATATGGGAACGAGCTTCGCAAGCGTGCGAGCACGAACAGAGGGCTGTTG
>JALZHG010000703.1 GCA_030914045.1 Chloroflexota bacterium
CTCCGGAGGATCTTCGATCGTCTCGGCGGCGCTCTCCAGAGCCCGCTCGCCACCGCCAGCAGTTTCCTCGGAGGTTCGGAGGAGGTCTTCGAGAATTTGGGGGTTGTTATCGAGCGCGTCCAGGGCCTGGCTGAGAATAGCGCGTACGTTGTCCAGGCCGGCCTTCAAGAGTACTTGCGCTTTCACGCCCTTCGCCTCGAGTTTGACTTTGTCGACATCCGCCTCCAACCCGACGTTGAGCTTCACCATATCGGCCAGCTCCGCATGTAGCGAGATGCGGGCCCTCAGGTTCTCGACGTCCAGATTGAGCTCTTCGACCTCGAGCGAGGGTACGTCTAGGGTCAGGTCGGAATCGTCGCTGGCAGGTTGCCCGCCCTGATTCTCCGCGCGACCATCATACTCCTGTTCAAAGATTGCACGCTGACCGGCTCTCTCGGAAAAAGGCTTGTTGGTTTGTTGCGGACCGGATTCTTCCGGTGGCACCCGGAGTACTCCTTCTCTACGCTCGTTCTATGATTACTTCGTGCCCGCCTTACTTCCTGAGTAAACTTGGCGTTCAGATTACTTACGAAGGCGTATTTTCAACCAGCGAAAGAAAACCGGGGAGAAACGAACCGCTGGATATCGGTTTCGACAGGGAGAGTCACCCGATGCGCCGAAGTTCGGTTGGTGGCATTCGGATGCGCGCATATACGGGTATATTGGAGAAATCGTGTCCAGTTTCCACGCGGGTCGGGTATAGGAAGAAAGGAGGAGATGGTTCGGCGAAGACGTAACCTCCAGGCTAACGCCAGAGAGTGAGCGTCAGATAGGAGATCTTATGTCTGAAAGTGGTCAGCAGCAGCAGCCGCAGGGAGGCGGCCAGCAGCAGCAGCAACAGCAAAGTCCCGCACAGCAGTTGGCACGCGCACTTCAAGGCATCAGGCAGGTGCAGAACCTGATGGAACTCAACTACCCGCAGCGGGGCGACGCGATCGCAGTGCTGCGAGAAGCGGGAGATCTGGTGTGGGCAGAGATACAGCGGATGCAGCAACAGCAGCAAGGGTCCTAAGGGCCTTAACAATCTGTGCCTAGACGCCCTGGACGTCGTAATTATCCCGGCGTCGCGACGTCGGGATAGTGATTAATCTCGGCGCATCTATCGAGGGCCTATTCACCGAAGTTCGTGAAAGTTGAGTTCTCGGAAACTCGGGCAAACCCACTAGGAGATATGGCTATCTCACCTTCATCAGAAACCGTCTGAAAAGGGGGCCTGAAGGGACTGCTCGGTATCCTACCGAGCATGAGAAAAGCATACCAGACCGACCTCTCCGACGCCGAATGGAGTTGCCTCGAAAACCACCTGCCCACCCCCAAGACCACCGGGCGTCCCAAGATCCACAACACCCGCGAGATCCTCGACGCCGTTTTCTACGTCCTGCGTAGCGGCTGCTCCTGACGCTTGCTGCCCCACGACTTCCCGCCCTGGAAGACCGTCTAGATAGTCTGTACGCAAATGACAAAAAGGATGGTGAGGGCCCTCCGGGGAGGTTGGAACGACGTAGCGAATCTCCACTTCCTCATTGGTAACCACCACCTGATCGATGAGCAGCTCCACTAAAGCCCTCCTGTGCTCAAAGGTAGCGTTGGCAAGCCCTGACCTCACCTGCTCGCAGAAGCGCTCGATCGAGTCGGCTATCTTCGCCAGCTCCATGCGTTCGTTGGCGCTGGCTTCAAGTTGGCGCTTTTGAGCAAGCAGACTCTCAGAGCGCTCACCGAGTTCCTTGCGCTTACGCTCGAGCTCGGGCAGCTCGAGCACCCCGCTCAGGTAGGCGTCCAGCAGTCGTCGTTTCTGCCGTTCGACGTGGGCGATGGCTTGGTCCATGGTCTTCAGCCTCGCCTTGAACTCCTGAGGCAGCCATTCTCCTCCGTGCGCCCTCTGTAGAGCATTTCTGATGCGCTCCGGATGAGTGAGCAATTTGCAGAGGTCTTCCCAGACCAACTCGTCCAGTTGGACGGCCGGCACATGCCGCGTCCTGCACCTGCGCTCGGGGATAACCGCGTTGTGCCCC
>JALZHG010000704.1 GCA_030914045.1 Chloroflexota bacterium
GGATAGTGCCCGTTCCTGTTGTCGTTGCCATATATGCCTCCTTGTACCCAAGCCGGTAGTTCCCCTATCGATGGTGGATAATTCCGCGATCGCTGGTTCATCTTGACAGCCTTCCGATCCTACCTATCCTTACTGACAATACCTGCGCATCTCACGAAGCAGAAGCAAGGAGCCCGCTATGGCCACAGACATATGCTGGTTGATCAGCCTCTTCCTGGTGGGCTTGACCTGGTTGGTCGGCCTGTGGTATCGTCGCCAATCGCAGGGTGGGCCAGCAGCCGTCCAGGCCACCGTCCACCGCCTGCTGCGCCCGCGCACGCCAGACGATTGTCCGGCCTGTCGCCAAGAGCCTCCCCCTAGGACGGTAGGTGGACCGACACGTCCACCGCCAGTACCTTGGCGCAAGCGGACAAGCCGCCGTGGCGCGCCCAAGCGCATTGCGACGGAGGGCTACGCCTGCCCCAGGCCCACCTGCGCTTACTACCGGATTACCGATGCGCAGATCCATGCGCTCGTCGGCGACGGAATCCATGGTAAGGGTGAACGGATCCAAACGTTTCGCTGTCAGGCCTGCACAACCACCTTCAGTGCCCGTCGACATACCCCACTTTACCGGATCAAAACCCCTCCCAGCGGGTTGGCGAAGTGCTGCGTGCGCTAGCCGAAGGGCTGAATGTCGCTGCTGCCACCCGAGTGTTTGGGCACCGCCACGCCACGATAACCACCTGGCTGACGCGGGCCGGTGAACATAGTAGCGCGTTGCACCAGCACTGGTTTCAGAAGCTCCACCTGCCGCATGTGCAACTGGATGAACTGCGCACGCGGCTGCGCCGCCGGGCGCACACGGTGTGGCTCTGGGTGGCGGTTGACCCACGTACAAAAATTATTCCGGTGCTGCAGCTCGGGGCGCGCACGCAGGAAGCCGCCCATCGAGTGGTCCATGATTTGCAGCAGAAGTTAGCGCCTGGCTGCATTCCCGTGTTCACCAGCAACGGGTTGAACTTGTATTTCTACGCGTTGACCGCCCATTTTGGGCAGTGGGTCGCGAGTGTGGGACGGCGGGCGCACCAATGGCAGGTGGATCTAAACCTCATCTATGGGCAGGTCAAGAAAATGTATCACCGTCGGAAAATCGTCCGCGTCACCCACCAGATGCGCTGCGGGACATGCGAGCAGTTCTACACCATCCTCAGAGGACTCGGCTTGAGCGGCACGTTGAACACCGCCTTCGTCGAGCGGATCAATCTGACGATCCGGCAGAGCATTGCCGCCCTCGTCCGCCGGACCTGGTCGACGATGCAGGAAACGCCGCACTTGCTGGCGCAGCTCGAATGGTGGCGTGCCTACTATCACTTCGCCCGTCCGCATGCGTCGTTACGCGTGGCCCTGGCCCAGCCACGGAAACGGGGTGGCAGACGCGTGCCCCAGCGGTATCGGCAGCGGACGCCGGCTATGGCCGCTGGATTGACCCACCGACGCTGGACGGTGCGGGAGTTATTGGCCCTGCCGGTACTGCCCGCACCGGACGGCACGGCTTGAACCGGGTTGCAGGGATCAACCAGTGACGAAGCGTCTGCGTGGTGCACCAGGCGATCGAATCAGTACGCAGCTTGGCTAGAGCAGGACGACTGCAGGACCAAAACGGGTGTACAGCTGGTCCTAAAGTGGGTACGGGAATTATCCACCATGTTCGATAGCAGCACCTGCGCGGGTGTCCGGTCGCTCTCGAATGGGTACAGCAGTGACTATCTATGCAACTGCGCGACTTGTATTTGGTTAGCTTGATCCCTCTTCCTCACGATTGATGCTTGCATGGGGAGAAAAGCCGGCCGGGTAGCGGGCGCGGAGCTTGCCGACATTATGCGCAGCGATGTCGTCGAGCCGCAGCCCACAAGCGTCAGCCAGCATCGCCAAATACCACAGCACGTCGCCGAGTTCGTCGCGCATGGCGTCCCGGTCGAGTGGATGTCCGTGAAAAACATGCTTTTTGATCGCTTCGCTGCATTCGCCCGCTTCACCCGCCAACCCAAGCGCTGTCATGGTCAGGCG
>JALZHG010000705.1 GCA_030914045.1 Chloroflexota bacterium
GTCTCTAGGTCCGAAGCTACCACCTAAGACACCCTCAAACTGTTCATGCGGCTCGATGGCGTACACGGGTATATTGCTACCGTGCTGAGAGCCCAAAGCTAGAGCTACCGTTGATCTACCCCGATAACTGCCTACCTCAACAATGCACCCCTCCGAAACTTGCGAGGCCAACTCAGACATCAGCTGAGCTTCATCCAAGCTCAGGAATCCCTCTACAAACCTTACTTTCCTAACTACGCTTTCTTTCAGTGCTTTGTTCTCTTGTGAAGATATTGCTCTCCTCCTTGCCAAGTTGCTTTCCCCAACGGGCCTTGTGAGACACCATGTATGGTGCCATCGACCGAAGCTTGGTGCGAACTTCGCAGAGAGAACGTGGCTGCCCCGTCACTCGGGATCTAGAGCGCCTTGCAACGGCGTTGGGCTGTGCGGCATCATGGATGGATGAACGCCTACTCCGAAGACCTGCGCAAGAAGATCGTCGAGGCCGTCCAGAGGGGGATGCCCAAGATCGAAGCTGCTCGCACCTTCGGGGTGGGCATCTCCTCGGTCAAACGCTACCTGGCGACCTACCGTGAGGGGAGGTCCCTCGCTCCGAAGAAAAGCCCCGGCTCCAAGCCGAAACTCGACGAGGGAGCCAGGAGATTGCTGGAGGCGGACCTCGAGGAGCGACCGGCGGCCACCCTCCCCCAAAGACGCGAGTTCTTGGGGCGGGTGTCCGGGGTTTCGGTGAGCGACTCCACCGTTTCTCGGATGCTCAAGGGTATGGGCTGGACCCGAAAAAAAGATCGGTGGGTGCGAGCGAGAGAGACGAATGGCTGAGGGCGGCTTGGCGTGCTCTTGTGGCCGGGGGTCTGGACGCGAAGCGGCTGGTGTTCGTGGACGAGATGGGCTCCAACACGTCGCTCGCGCCCCTGTATGTCTGGTCGCGACGAGGGAAGCGAGCGCTTGCCAAGGTGCCTCGCAACTGGGGGGCGAACGTCACCTTGCTGGCGAGCATGAGCGCGAAAGGGATGGGGCCATGCCTGGCCGTAGAAGGCTCCACAACGAGGGAGGTCTTCGAGGTTTACCTGGAGCACTTGCTGGCGCCCGCCTTGAGGCCGGGGCAGGTGGTGGTGATGGACAACCTCTCTTCTCACAAAGGTTCTCGGGTGCGCGAGCTCATCGAGGAGAGGGGCTGCACGCTTATGTACCTGCCGCCCTATTCCCCCGATCTCAACCCCATAGAAGAAGCGTTCGCCAAGCTCAAGGCCCTATTGCGTAGAGCCGGGGCGCGTACCCGCGCGGCGCTCATAGAGGCGATGGGCCTAGCTCTCAACGCGGTGACTGCCAGCGATGCCCGGGGTTTCTTTGAGCATCGCGGCTACGGCGTAGCAGCCCATCTGCTATGACAGACGCTCTAGAGACTGTCTGGAAACTCCGGACAGGCTCCATTTCATGGTCCCGTGAGCCTGCACAACGGGCGAAAGGGCACCCTTTTGGGCGCTTCGCGCTACCGACAAACGCGCGATCCGACCCGTCCAGCTACTTTCCAGACAGTCTCTCTACGCACTCGGGTGAATAGGGCCCCGGTGCGCGGGATATGGAATGGTGTTGCGGAGGAATCTTGAAGACCCAACGCACCAGGGACGGGCACATTGTGGCACAACAAGGGTTGTCGGGCACTCCCGCCTTGTTCGGTAGCTGGATTTCGGGGAATCCCTCTTCTAAGCACTTGGGTGAATAAGCCTGCTCTGGGAGTCGTAAGAGCTCCCCAGCTCGGGCGCGTGATCGTAATCCTAACCATCCGCGAACTCCCCGTATACCTTATCCTCATGGATAATCTGCAGCTAATCGGAGGTGTCCAAGCTAGTAAAAGAACCGCGACGGGGGTCATCGTGGCCACTGTCGCGGTCCTCCTCCTCGCCATGGGCTGCGGTTTGCTGAACCCCTCCGCGGAGGAGGTCGTCGCCGCGGGCGACATCGCCAGCTGCCGCACCGAGGCCGACGAGGCTACCGCCGAGCTGCTCGAGGGCATCGATGGAACAGTCCTCGCTTTGGGCGATGAGGCC
>JALZHG010000057.1 GCA_030914045.1 Chloroflexota bacterium
CGACTTCGTAGACGACTTTGGACACGCTTATTACAGGGGCACGAGCGCGGGCGTGGTCCTGCGCCAGCTAATCACCAATAAGCTCGACCTGCGGGCGCGCCTGGACCAGCCGGGCACCCTCCAGCGTATGTCGCAGGCGCATATGAGCGAAGTAGACCTGATTGAGGCTGAAGAGTGTGGCCGCGCTGCCGTCAGAGGTGCTCTAGCGGGCACCACCGACCAGATGGTAATCCTGGAGCGAGCGGAAGGCCCTAGCTATCGTTGCACCATCGGCATGGCTGACCTTGAGCAAATAGCCAACGTCGAGAAGCGCATGCCCGCGGACTTCCACACCGAAGAAGGCAATTTCATCACCGACGCGTTCCTGGACTACGCCCTGCCACTCGTAGGGGCACCTCTCCCGCAATTTGTGGAGCTACTGGCATAGGGGCAGTAGCTCTATCCAACAGAAACGGCGCGCATTTACAACCGGAGGCTCCACAAGATGGAAGTACACAAAGTAGGTGTATTGGGAGCGGGAACGATGGGCAATGGCATAGCCCAGGTGTTTGCCGCTTCCGGGTTTGAGGTCCTGATGCGCGACGTGGGCGAGGTGCCCCTAGAGCGCGGCCTCTCCGCAATCCAGAAGAGCCTAGGCAAGTTCGTAGAAAAAGGCAAACTGAGCGCGGAGGAGCGCGAGGCGGCACTCTCCCGCATTAGCATCACCACTGAGCTTGGCGACCTTGCGGCCTGCGACCTCATCGTTGAGGCCATATTCGAGAACTTTGAGGCCAAGTCGGCGGCTTTCGTGGAGCTGGATGGTCTGCTGCCCGCCGAATCGATCCTGGCCTCCAACACCTCCTCTATTGACATCACCCGGCTGGCCGCCGCCACAAAGCGACCCGACCGCTTCATCGGGATGCACTTCTTCAACCCCGTGCCCCTCATGTCGCTGGTCGAGATTATTCGCGGCCTCGCCACCAGCGACGAGACGTACCAGGCGGTGCGAGAGCTTGCCGTCAGGCTTAGTAAGACACCCGTAGAGGTCAAGGACTACCCCGGCTTCGTCTCCAACCGCATTCTGATGCCGATGATTAACGAGGCAGTTTTTGCCCTCTTCGAGGGGGTAGCCACCAAAGAGGACATCGACACCGTAATGAAGCTGGGCATGAACCACCCGATGGGCCCGCTCACCCTCGCGGACTTCATCGGCCTTGACGTTTGCCTCGACATATTGCACGTGCTGCATGACGGCTTCAAAGACCCGAAGTACCGCCCGTGCCCGCTGCTCGTAAAAATGGTGCAGGCGGGCAAGCTAGGCCGCAAGACAGGCGAAGGATTCTACAAGTATTAAGCGGCCGAAGGCTGATAGTCCTCTTCTCAACGCCTACCCTCTATCGTCCATCGCCCGCCTGGAAAGGCTCTCACATGGATTTCGCGCTAACTGAAGACCAACGGCTAATCAAGCAGACTGCTAAGGAATTCGCAGACGAGCAGTTGGCCCCGCTTGCCGCCGAGTACGACCGCACGGAGGAGTTCACTGCGCCCCAGGCCAAAATGCTGGCGGAGATGGGGTTCCTCGGCATGATGGTGCCGGAGGAGTATGGTGGCTCCGGCCTGGACACTATCTCCTACGTGCTGGCGATGGAAGAAGTAAGCCGGGCCTGCGCCTCCTCCTCGGTGACCATGACCGTGCAGAACTCCCTCGTATGCTGGCCCGTCACAGCCTTTGGCAACGAGGAGCAAAAGCGCAAGTACCTGGTGCCACTAGCGAAGGGCGACATCTACGGGTGCTACGCCCTTTCAGAACCGGCGGCAGGCTCCGATCCCGCCTCAATGGCAACAATGGCTGTGGAAGACGGCGACGACTACATACTCAACGGCTCCAAGATCTTCATCTCCAACGGCGGCGTGTCCAAAGTCGCTCTTGTTTGGGCCACCACGAGCAAGGAGCTAAAGCACCGGGGTATCACCGCCTTTATCGTTGAGGCAGACACGCCGGGCTTCACCGTGGGAGCCGAAGAGAAGAAGCTAGGCATTCGCGGCTCCAACACGACGGAATTACACTTTGAGAATTGCCGGGTGCCCAAAGCCAACATATTGGGCAACGTGGGTGACGGCTTCAAGATCGCAATGCAAACATTAGACGGAGGGCGAATCGGCATTGCGTCGCAAGCTGTCGGCATCGGGCAGGCGTGCATTGACGCCTCGGTGAGGTACGCCCACCAGAGGCAGGCGTTCGGCAAGCCGCTGGCCGAAATAGAGGCCATACAGATAAAGGTCGCGGACATGGCGATGGAGGTGCAAGCCTCGCGCCTTCTGACCTTCCACGCCGCCTTCCTGAAGGACCAGGGGCAGCGTTTCAGCAGAGAGGCCGCGATGGCTAAGCTGCACGCCTCTGAGGCCGCTACAAAGGCCGCGCACATGGCAGTACAAATACACGGCGGCTACGGCTACCTCAGGGACTTCCCCGTGGAGCGATTCTACCGGGACGCCCGTATCACAGAGATCTACGAGGGTACATCCGAGATTCAGCGCCACGTCATCAGCAACTGGGTGCTGCGAGAAGGTCGGCCCGCTACTGAATAGTTGGTTGATAAGACAGCTTAAATGCGAAAGGTCCGGCTCCTCATGGGGCTGGACCTTTCATTTTGCCTGTTCGCTCGCGAAGTCCGAGAGCAGTGGACAACAGTCGCCGGTGTTCATGGTGTTACCCTCTGCTTCGTTTCTTACTTAGCGAGCATCTTGATGAGCTGGCGGGCCTTGTTGTAGCGGCGGCTCTTGGTCGCCTCGGCCTGCTTCTCGCGCTGAATCTGTCGAGATACCTGCTCCATCACGTAATAATTGCCGTTCATTGCTTTTTTCTCCTTTGTGATTTTTTATATTGATTAGTTCCTGTTGATGTCTACATTGTAGCCGAGACTGCACTTCTTGAAATCAGCATTCGGAGGTAACACGCGGCGGCATAAGACCTAGTTTAGACGTCAATCTTGTAGGTCTGCCGTACTGAGGTCACGCGTGAGCAAATGGACTTTAGTAGTACGCCGAATGATGTAGGTGGAGGAGACTTGTGGAGCCGGTGCAGTGTGGCTCTGGGTGTTGAGCCGCAAGGAATTAAGTGCTGCCTGGGGAGAAATTGCCTGGGGAGTTTACCGGGGAGTTGCGCTTGCTGCCAGCCTGATGGCGCTTATCAACTGCTTGTAGGGAACGCCTTTTTCCAGAAAGAGGTTTACGCCCGCCGCCTGTGCTTCTGCTCGTTCTCCCGCTTCGTCGTGGATGCTCAGACCGACTACCGAATTCGCCAACCTTCTCTGGGTGATTTCAGCGAGGGCGTCATATTTGTCGCAGCAGCGCATATCTAAATCGATGAGAACAACGTCGGGGCGTACTCTCTGCGCGAGCTTGATCGTCTCGCAATCGTCCGCCGCCTCGCCCACAACGCGGATGCGGGGGTCGAGTTCGAGCATGGTCTTGAGGCTGGAACGGAGGCAGTCGTGATCGCCGGCTATGAGGACTCGGATCTGGGAGGCAGGTCCGGAGGCCTGGGATATGGGGGGTACGTACTCGTAGTGTGCTGTCATATTAGAAAACATCTGCGGCGCGTCTAGTTCGCGCAAGGGGTACTGGTTGTGCGCACCAGGCACCGCAGAGTTTCCACCGAAATTTGTCATCCGTTACTCCTTGGTGCCTTAGATTTGGCTCGCTGGGGCCAGGCGGCGCGTCTCGTATAACAGCTTAATATATCTCTTACGCGTTTGTCACGGGTACTGCGCGGTAATATTTTACGGGACTGCCGCAGGAAGGGCAATAGGTCTTGAGATGTAGAATAGGCATATTTTGTGCCTACGCGTGCTGCATGCCCGCCGGGGTGCCCTTAATCCACTATCTTCTGGCGTAGCGCGTACACGGCGGCCTGTGTGCGGTCAGAGAGGTGCAGCTTCTGCAAAATGTTGCTCACGTGGGTCTTGACGGTCTTCTCGCTGAGCACAAGCTCCTCCGATATGTCCTTGTTGGTCTTGCCGTGAGCGATGAGCCTCAGCACTTCTAGCTCGCGTTCCGTCAGGTCGTGGCGGGGCGTCTGGGGCTGGGGGTTGGTGAACTCCTGCATCAGCTTGCGGGCGATCTCCGGGTCGAGTTGGGCCTCGCCCCTGTAGACGGTGCGGATGGCCTTCACGAGGTCCTGGGGCAGCACGTCCTTCATCAGGTAGCCTTGCGCCCCCGCCTTGATAGAGGCAAAGACCTTCTCGTCCTCGCTGAAGGAAGTCAGCACAATCACCCGTGTGGAAGGCACCAGGCTCGTTATGGCGCGAGTTGCCTCCACGCCGTCGCTGTTGGGCATTACGAGGTCCATCAGCACGATATCGGGCAGCGTGTCCCGCACCACCCCTACAGCTTCACGGCCGTCCGAGGCTTCCCCTACCACCTCGATGTCGGACTGGAGTTCTAGATAGGTGCGGAGGCCCTGCCGCACGATTGCGTGGTCGTCCACCAGCACTACGGCTATCTTGTCCGAACCGGCTCGCGGGTCTGAAACTGCCATTTACATCCTCCTACTTGTCACAGGGCACAGTGACGCGCACGCGGGTGCCCTGCCCGCCCTGCGCGGCGCCAATCTCGAAAGTGCCGCCCAGTTGCTCAGCGCGCTCCCGCATCGAAGTGAGGCCCAGGCTGTTGGGCCGCTGCGTGAAAGTACCCAGCCCCACCCCGTTGTCCTCAACCGACATCTTTGCAAGGCTGTCCTGCGTGCTTAACGTTATGACAACTTGTGTGGCTTGCGCGTGCTTCACGACGTTGTTGAGCGCCTCCTGCGCGATCCTGAACAGGGCCTTCTCAATAGGGAGTGGCATCCGGCGCTGTCCTACCACGTCCACGCGCACGTTGAGGCCGTGCCTTTCTGAGACCGTTTTAGCGTGCTTTGTCAATACGGCTGCCAGCCCCTCCTGCTCCAGGTTGGCGGGGCGCAGCTCGAATATGAGCGTGCGCATCTCCTTTAGGGCGGCGTTGGCCGTTTCGTACAGCACCTGGATCTGTTTGCGCGCCTTCTCGGGTTGGGCGTCGAAGAAGAGGTTGGCCGCCTCGGCGTTGAGCACCATGCTGAACAGCGCCTGGGACAGCGAGTCGTGAAGTTCTCGCGCCAGCCGGTTGCGCTCCTGGAGTATGTACTGCTCCTGCGAGCGGTCGTACAGCTTCGCGTTTTCGAGGGCGATTGCGGCCTGGTTCGCGAAGGCCAGCACGGTTTGGCCGTCCTCCTCGTCGTAGAAGCCGGGCTCGTGCTTGTCGAGCGCCAGCGCGCCTATCACTTCGTTGCGCACCATAAGCGGCACGCCTATCCAGGAGCGGGTGGGGTCGCCGTCGTCCGTGATGAAGCTTGGCTCGTCCCTCACGTTTTGCAGCACTATGGGTGCCTCGCCGTTCAGCAGGCGGCGAGTGAGGGCGTTCTCGTTGGAGTCGAACGACGCCCCGATCACCTGGCTTGGCTCGTTGAAGCCCTCGGCGGCAATAATGCGCAGCTTGGTGCCGAACAGCATCTGGATGCTGGCACGGTCGTAGCTGACCACCTCGGCCAACTGCTCGAGGATGAGGGAGAGCACCTGGTCAAGGTTGAGCGTGGAGGTAATCAGCGCGCTGGAACGCACGAGCGCCGTGACTTCACGCACCCGCCGCTCAAGCTGCCTGCGCTGCTCCTCAAGCAGCGTCACCTGGTCTTGCAGGCGAGCGTTGAGAGCCAGCGAATAGAGCTTGCTGAAACGTATCACCAGCCAGCGCAGGGCGGCGTCGAGCGAGCGGGCCATCACGAGCGCCGCTTCTTCATCCCGATCCCAGCCAAACTCTCGCTGCACCACCGGCAACACGGCCTCCGCCAGCAACAAGTGGCCTTCTAGCACCTCCGAGATGTCGAACCCCTGCTCCGCACGGTGGTCGCAGATTTCATCGGCGTAACGCGACAGGTTGGTGAACTGCCCGGTCCTGAAGAGGTTGGCAAGCGCCCCTATGCACGCCGACGTAGAGGCCTGAAGCTCGGTCACCGTGCGCTCCCGGTAATGGGAGCCTTCCATGCCGAACAGCAGTTGCACCCACGAGGCCACTATCTCGGAGCGATAGCCATCCAGCAGGTCGGACAATTGCGGCACGATCATTATTTCGTTGTGATGCGCTGATCTGGTTGCCATAGTTCCGAGCTCCGAGTACCGAGTACCGAGTACCGAGTACCGAATGGACTTGTCTTCGTCACTCGGTACTCGGTACTCGGTACTCGGTACTTCCTACTTCCGTCCCGGAATACCAGGCTCGGTCATTGCTACCGGGTCGAGGATGCGGTCTAACTCTTCTTCCGTAAGGAGGCCCATTTCCAGCACGATTTCGCGCATTGAGCGTCCGGTGCGGGAGTTCTCCTGGGCAACCTTGGCTGCGGCGCTATAGCCGATGTAGGGGTTGAGGGCCGTCGCGAGGCCGTTGGATTCTTCAACGAACTTGCGGCAGCGTTCCTCATTCGCGGTGATACCCTCCACGTTGAACTCGGACACTACCCACATGGAGTTGCGGAGGATGTCGATGGACATCAGCATGTCGAACGCCATGACCGGCATCATCACGTTGAGTTCGAGTTGCCCCGCCTGGACCGCCATCGTGATGGTGGTGTCGTTGCCAATCACCTGGAAGCAGGCCATGTTGAGCATTTCCATCATCACCGGGTTCACCTTGCCGGGCATGATGGAGGAGCCGGGCTGCACAGCCGGGAGATTGATTTCGGCAAGCCCTGTTTGCGGCCCCGAGGACATAAGGCGCAGATCGTTGGCGATTCGGGTTAGCTCCAGCGCCAGCAGCTTGAGTGCACCGTGCGCTTCGGACATGGCTGATTGCGACTGCGTCATTTCTACGAGGTGCCCGGCCGGGCGCAGAGGCAGGCCCGTTAGCTCGCCCAGCTTGGCGACGACCGCCTTCTGGTAGCGGGGGTCGCTGTTGAGGCCGGTGCCCGCCGCCGTCGCGCCGATGTTCAGTTCCAGCAGCGACTCGAAAGCCTGCTCTATCTTGCGGCGCATCTTTGAGAGGGTCACCGAGTACGCGGTAAACTCCTGCCCCAGGCGAATAGGCACCGCGTCCTGGAGGTGGGTCCGTCCCGACTTGACCACCCGGTCGAACTCGCGTCCCTTCTCCTCGAAGGCCCTCTGAAGGCGGTCCAGAGAGGGGTAGAACTCGCGCATCTGCAAGAGGGTGGCAACGCGCATGGCAGTAGGGAACACGTCGTTGGTGGACTGTGCCATGTTCACGTGGTCATTAGGGTGGACGGGCTTGTACTCGCCTCGCTTACCGCCCAGGCGCTCGTTCGCCAGGTTCGCCAGCACCTCGTTGGTGTTCATGTTGTGCGAGGTGCCCGCCCCGGCCTGTATCGGGTCCACGCGCCACTCGTCAATGTGCGCCCCGGCCAGCACCTCTTCAGCCGCCGCGATGATGGCGTCCGCAAGCTGAGGGTCAAGCTGCTCCAGGTCGCGGTTCACTTCGGCGGCGGCCCGCTTCACCAGCACCGTGGCGCGCACCATCGTGGGGTGAGGGCGCAAGCCCGTAATGGGAAAGTTGCGTATGGCACGGGCGGTCTGCGCGCCGTATAGAGCGCCCTCGGGTACCGGGACTTCGCCCAGCGAGTCGCGTTCGGTACGGTAGGCCCCGTTGCCTACGTTGTCAGTGTTGTCAGCCACGTAAGAATGCCTCCACGCAGGAAAGTATGTTGCATTATAACATTTGGGGTTTGGAAATGCGGATTTCGGATATGGAGCGGGTCTCAGCAAATCGGTATTGCTAGATACCTATACCGAATCAGCTATAATGGCTGCGTGAGCGATAAGACCATACTGGTGGTGGACGACGAGCCGAATATAGTCGAGCTTGTAAGGCTGTACCTGTGCAACGAGGGCTTTTCCGTGGAACAGGCGCACAGCGGGAAGCAGGCGCTGGAGCGGTTTCGGGCTGCCAGGCCGGCGCTCGTGGTGTTGGACTTGATGCTGCCCGAGGTTGACGGTTGGGAGGTCTGCAAGCAAATCCGGCGCGAGGGCGACACCCCAATCATCATGCTCACCGCCCGCAGCGACGATATTGACAAGATCGTGGGCCTGGAGCTTGGCGCGGACGACTACCTTACCAAGCCCTTCAACCCCCGCGAACTGGTAGCCCGCATCAAGGCAGTGTTGCGACGAACACCAGCAGAGCCGCCGGGCCGGAACGCCGAGTTCCCCTCGCGGTTCGGCAACACGACCATTGATGAAGCGCGGCACGAGGTAACCATCGCGGGCAGGAGCGTAGACCTTCGGGTCAAGGAATTCGATCTACTGCTCGCGTTCGTTCGGCACATAGGGCTGGTGCTCGAACGGGACAGTCTGCTGAACATGGTGTGGGGCTACGAGTACTTTGGCGATACCAGGACGGTTGACGTGCATGTGGCCCACCTCCGGGACCGGCTCCAGGGTTCATCACTTAGCATACAGACGCTCAGGGGCGTAGGCTATAAAATGGTACTTGACGAGGGTGAGACTCAAGGATAGCTTGTCTGATTGGTGCCGATGTTCAGGACTTTGCGCGCAAAACTGGTATGGTCGTTCGCCGCGGTGTCGGTGCTTATGATGGTGCTGGTGCTGGCTGTTGGTTTCGTGCTGGCGCAAACCACCGCCCGCAATACGGCCTTTGCGAACCTGGAACAGAAGCAGAGAATCGCTGTCCCTTTCATCGCTCTCGTGCTGCTCGACGAGAGAGGGGCTGGGAGGCCCGCCCTGAGCGAGACGGCACGACGGGCTCTTAAGTCGGCAGACCTCCGCGTGTTCGTCCTCAACCGCGACACCTTGCAGGTCGAACATGACACCGGCGGTAATGCTGAGTTGCTGGACAAACAGTTCCCCTTCGAGGCCGCCAGTGTGGTGGAGCAGCTCAGGAGTGGGCAATCGGTGCGAGGCATCGCCACCTTCGAGAGCGAGGCGGACCGCTACCAGTATGTGGCCCAACTAATACCGGTTGCCGCCCGCCCGTTGGGTGGGCCTCAGGGCAGGCCGCCTCGACAGTACATCGTGGTGGCGCAGCCGGAGCCGAGCCTGGTACGTATCCTCCAAAGCGCACAGGAGTTGTTGCTGCCCGCTGTCCTTATAGGGGTGGCGGTCGCATTGATTGCCGCTTATTTCCTGGCGCGCTCCATAGCCGACCCCGTTACCAGGCTCTCGCAAGCGGCAGCCGCGGTATCAAGGGGCGACTACAACCAGCAATTGCCCGTGCGAGGGCAGGACGAGATTGCCGCACTTACAGGCCAGTTCAACGTCATGGCCCAGGCCGTGAGCCACGCCGACCAGATGCAGAGGGATTTCGTCGCCAATATTTCGCACGACCTGAAGACCCCGCTCACCTCAATACAAGGTTTCTCCCAGGCGATGCTAGACGGGTCGATTGCGGATGCGGCTGGCTACAAACAGGCCGCCCAGATCATCGACACCGAGTCGCAGCGCATGAGCCGCATGGTAACTCAATTGCTTAACCTTACGCAGCTTCAGAATGGCCTGCGCGCCCTTGAATTGCGTCCGGTGGAGCTTGGACCCCTTCTCGGCCAGTTGGTGCTGACAATGCAGCCGCAGACCACAGCGGCAGGCATAGAGCTTGTGGCACAATTCAGTACGGATTCGGTGGTAGTGCTCGGCAACGCTGACATGTTGAAGCAGGCTTTCGGCAACTTGATAGACAACGCTCTGAAGCACACCCCCGGCGGAGGCACCATCACCATGTCATTGCTCCCGGTCGGTAACGGTGTGAACGTATTGGTCAGCGATACAGGCGCGGGCATACCGGCTTCTGAAGTGCAACGGGTGATGGAGCGCTTCTACCAGGTGGACAAGGCGCGCGCCTCAGGTCAGGAGCGCAGCCTGGGCTTGGGACTTGCGATAACTCGTGAAGTCATACAGGCACATCACGGGAATATACGCATAGATAGCGTCGAAGGCAAGGGCACGAGTGTCTCGGTGTGGCTGCCAGCGTCAATAGGACACTCACCCAGGGCAGGTGACACCGGGGCAGAGCCTGCAACCACGTCTGTTGCGGGGAACGGGCGCGCCGAGTCTTACGTGCCCGACTTACCAGCCAGCACTTCCGCCGGCTCGAAGTCTACCTAAGCTGCAACTTCCAGCGAACGTCTTGAGTATTCAGGAGGCCCTAGTTTGGATATAGACGCACTCGGCGGGTGGCCTATTGCTTTACTGGCGGTAGTGGCGCTCGCGGGGGTCACAATCGGCTTTGCGTTGCTCATAGGGCGGTGGATCGACGCCCAGAGCAATAGCGTGGTCGATCCCCCGCGAAAGGGCCGTAAGCAGGATTCTAACCGTGAATAGGTCGCTCGCCTGTTGTATAATGCCTCGGTGCGCGCGTTAGCACGTAGCTCCTCTGGAGGTAGCAGCATTGCACTGGACCGGTCTCGCTCTCGGACTTTTCTCAGCACTGGTCATTGGCCTGGGCTTCGTCTGGGTCATCCGCTTCGAGTACTACGTTGGTGCCTACAGGTGGAAGTGGGTGGCGGCAGCCGGGCTGCTGGTCTGCGCGGCCTCGCTGTTCATGCCCAACTTTATGCTATCGGCCGTCACTGGCATCGTGGGCGGCAGCATCGTATGGGGCGCGATGGAACTACCACACCAGGAGGAGCGGGCCGAACATGGCCTCTTCCGCACGCACCCTGACCGGGCCTCCCGGCCTAAATTGCGGCATGATGGCAGCCACGACCACGGTTCTAGACCCGGCCTGGGCAAGTGGTGGAGCTTCTAATATGCCCGGTGGGATAGAGTTGCAGTGGGCCGGACCGGTCTTTGCTGTCGTCACATTCCTGACGATCTGGTGGGGCCACATCCTTGTCCGCATCGTCCACTACTATATGGGCACGCGGCCCGCCGCGGTTATCTTCCTGGGAGGGTTACTGTTGCTCCTGGGGTCCACACAAACTGGCAACGACCTACTCGCGGGCGTCTGCGGCATAGTCGGGCTGACGCTCCTGTGGGACGCGTTCGAGCTATTTCGCCAAGAGGCGCGAGTGAGGCAGGGCCACGCGCCTCTCAACCCAAGGGTGCACAAAGCCGCCGCCGGTCTCGCCGCCGCCAAATTTGCCGAGGAGCTACCCGAGGGCGACCTGGGAGGCACTTGCCTCTCGTGCGGCTCGACGCCGAACAGCCGCTACCTGTGTAGGCGCGGCCCCTACTGCCAGGTACGGCAATGGGAACGTTACTCAGCCCCGCACGCAGTGGAAATAGAGGCAGGAGAGCGCTGACTGGTTCGGCAGGCAAAGCAAAAGGGAGCGGGATCACTTGTCCCGCTCCCTTTTCTTTGAGTCGCGCTCGACTACTCCGACTTCGGCTGGATAGCCGTGGCGTTCCCCTCGATTACCTTTCTGGCCGCTCCGTCAGCGGCGGCACCATTTGTAGTCGTGGTGCCGTTGGTGCCATGAGGTTGAAGCCCGGTAATCTGCCCTAGCAGGTCGCCAACCTTCACGCCCGTCAGCGTCTCGAACAGTTCCGGCACCTGAGCTATCATCCTGGCGACGTCCGCCGTGATCTGGTTCGCGCCCGCGCCCTTGCCGTCGCCACCCGTCGAGATGATGGTGATCTTGTCCACGTTGTTCAGCGGTCCAGCGATTGCGCGTGCTACTTCGGGTAGGCCGGTGAGTAGCTTGTCCAGGATAGCGGCCTGGTTGTACTGGAGGAAGGCGTCGGCACGCTTCTGCATGGCGTCGGCTTCTGCCTCACCCTTGGCGCGTATGATTTCGGCGTCGGCTAGACCCACGTTGCGGTTGGCCTCAGCTTGACCCTGGCCCTGTAGCTTCTGGGCCTCAGCGGCACCTTCCGCTTCAAGAATTCGACGCTGCCTCTCCGCACCTGCCAACGCTTCGATGCGCTGGCGCTCCACCTCGGCGGGCTTTAGCACCGTCGCCACCAGCTCGCGCTCGCGGCGCTGGATCTCGGCGTCCTGCACCTTCACCTGCTCTTCACGCTGGATCCGCTCGATCCTCACCTGCTCCGCTGCGACCTGCTGCTGCATGATGCTCGCCTGGATGTCGTAGGTCTTGTCGGCTATAGCTTGCTGCTTGCGCACCGACGACATATAGTCGGCCTTCTTCATCTCTAGGTCGCGCTGGGCCTCGGCCTGCTTGGCGGCGGAAGCGGTCTCGGCCATCACCCGGTGCTGGTCGGCCTCGGCCTTGGCGATAGCCGCTTCCCTCTGCGCCTGCGCCCGCTTGATAGCCGTATCGCGCTCGGCTTCTGCGGTAGCTATGTCGGCTTCCCGCTTGATACGCGCAACGTCCGGGCGGCCCATGTTCGTGATGTACTCGTTCTTGTCGCGCACCTCCCTTATCGTGAAGGAGATGATTTCGAGGCCCATCTTGTCCATGTCATCGGCGGCGTTGGACCGCTGGCGGTCGGCCACCATCTCCGGCTGCTTCACGATCTCCTCGATGGTAAGCTGCCCCACGATGCCGCGCAGGTGGCCCTCCATCACGAGACGAATTAGCCCCTCGCGCTCAGGCGGGGTCTTGGTGAGAAGCTGCTCGGCAGCCGTGCGGATCGATTCGGGGTCACTCTTGACCTTTATCTGAGCAACGGCTTCCACGTTCACTGCCACGCCCTGCCGGGTGTAGAGGTCCTGCGTCGGGGCCACGTCGAACGACATTAACTCCAACGACAACTCTCTGGCGCTCTGGAGAAGCGGCATGACTACCACGCCGCCACCCTTGACCACCTTGGGCTGAGTGCCGGTGCCCAGTCCATATATGATTAGTGCCTGGTTCGGGCCTACCTTGCGCACCAGAGAGACGATCCACATCAAGCCTAGAAGGATAATGACTACCAGGGCAACAACTATCAAGCCATCCATGGCTTTCTCCTTTCGCGACTACCGACTTCCCCCAACCGCACACTGCGACGTTAGCGCTCTTCAGCGCCAACCGTAGCTACTTCCTCCATTTCACGGCTCTGGCCCAGCAACTTATCGATCTCCTGGACCTGCGCTAGTCCTTTCTCGTAGCTGATGATTACTACCTCCGCACCTTTGGCGATAGCCTGCTCGTCGGCGCTCTTCGCACCGGCGGTAAAGCGCGAACCGTTCTTGACGTAGACGATTTCACCAACGCCCCCGGCCCGGATTGGAGAAACGACCCTGGCGGCGGTACCGGGTAACTTGTAGTCGGCGTTGGAAAGTGGCTTGCTCATCATGGGCCACAGCACGCGGGCAAGCAGCACGAACATGATAGCGCCGCCTATAAGGCCGCTGACCAAGGCGAGGCCACCCGCCACGTAGCTGTTCAAGCCGAGGCTATTTCGGAGCAAGTACCCCACGCCGCCGAACCAGGTAAGCGCGGCCATGATGGTGGGCATGTTCAGGACGCTCGGCCCGCTGCTGGTGTCGGCATGCCCGTGCGCGTCTATGGGGCTAACATTGATATCAACGTGGTGCCCGGCAACGTCGAGGTTCACGTCGTGGCTACCGCCTATGTCCGCGCCACCAACGAAGCCCAACAACAATGAAGCTGCCGTGAATAGCAGCCCGAACAGGAACACACCTATGAACAGGTTCGCCAGCCAGTCCGATCCAAACATACGCAAGGCTCCTTTCTAAGCGACAAGCGCCCCGAACCTTTTGCTGACTACACCTATTATACGCAAAATGACACTCAAGGTTACACGCTCGTGGCCCTGAGTGTCACGGTGGGACGATGGACGATGGAGGTGTTGTGAGTTATGAGCTATGAGTTTTGAGTTGACGGATAGCAGCTAACCATCATCCTCTTAGCGCGTCCTTAGCGACTTGGCGCTTCCGTCTCCCATCGTCTATCGTCCATCGTCCATCGTCCATCGTCGACCTAGAACAACCCTGGAATGTTCAGCCCGCCCGTAATCGCGGACATCTTTTTTTGTTGCAGGTCAAGGGCCTTCTGGAGGGCTTCGTTGAAGGCGGTAAGCACCATATCCTGGAGCATTTCCACGTCGTCGGGGTCCATCGCGGCGGGGTCGATGCGCACCGACCTGACTTCGTGGTGGCCGTTCATCTCCACGGTGACGGCTCCCCCACCCGCAGTGGCCGTTACGGTGTCATTGGCAAGCTCCTCTTGTACCTTCATCATCTTGTTCTGCATTTGCTGCATCTGCTTGGCAAGTTTGTTGGGGTCCATAGTACGCGCAACTCCTCTAGGCTAATCGTCGAACTTGGTGATGCCAAAGATATTCATCGCCGCCCGCCCTCGTGTGGTCTCGTGGGGAGCCGTCTTCTTCTCTTTGGCGGGCTTTCCTCTCATCTCGGGCGAAAAGGGCTCGGTGGGCGTGCCACCGGTCTCCTCCTCCGAGAACAGGATGCTCTCTAATATACACTTATAGCCCAATACGCGGGTAAGCGCCTCTTCAATGATAGTACGATAGGGTTCCTTCTGGCTGCGGTCGCGCTGGATCGGGTCGCGGAAGCTGATCACCACACGGCTACCTTTCACGGAGAAGGCCCGCACAAGGGCCGCGTTGTTGAAGACGCTGCCCACGTTCCGGCTTCGTGCGGTAATTTGCGCGCACAGACGGGGCCACAGTTGCTTCAGGCGCTCTGCCTCGTCGCCCGCGTCGTCGGGTGGAGCCCCCAATAAAGGCTCGTCAGGCGGGGGCGGCAGGCCGTTCGCGGGTGCCGCGGCGACCTCTTCATCCGCCTCATAGAGGAAAGCAGGTGGCTCTGAGGGCGCGGGAGCGGCTTGCTTGCCGGGCGTGCTCGCCTCGACCTGCGGCGAGTTGCCGTTGCCGGAGCCGTTGGCCGACAGCGCGCCAATCTCCCTGTGTATGGGCGGCGGCAACTGCGGCTCAGGGGGAGTCGTTGGTGCGGGTCTCGCGGGTGCAGGACGTGAGGGAGGCACGGTACCAACTTGATCCGCTGCCGCGGTGAGTTCTGCCGTGCGCTCGCGGAGTGGCGGCCGGGCTTCGCTTTCGGGAGGGAGTAAGGCTGACACCAGCGCCATCTCAAGCGGTAGCTGCCTGTACGCGGACGAGCGAATCGAGGCATCTGCCTCAGCGAACTCCTTCACCCAGCGCAGTAGCTCCGGCATGCCTGCTTTTGCGGCCTGGGCGTTGAGGCGGGCGCGCATCTCCTCGGTGGCGTCCAGCAGCCCGGCCTCAGAGGCGGCACCACTCTTCACCAGCATCAGGTTGCGGAGGTGCTCCACAATCTGCCTATTGAACTGCCTGGCGTCAAGGCCCTCGTCCAGCAGGCTGTTGATCTTCTGCATGCCCGCCGCGAGGTCGCCGGCCAGCATCGTGTCCACGAAATCAGCCACCTGCTCCGCGCCCGACGTGCCAAGCATGTCCTGCACGCTCTTGAGAGTGATGCCTTCCTCGGCATACACACGCAACTGGTCGAGCAGTGAGAGCGCATCGCGTAGCGAGCCGGTAGACTGCCGGGCCACAAGCTCCAGGGCGGCTTGCTCGGCTTCGATACCCTCTTCATCGCAGACGTGGCGCAGGCGAGCAGTCATGGCGCTCAGCGAGATCTTGCGGAAGTCGAACCGCTGGCAGCGGGAGGCGACCGTGGCCGGGACCTTGTGCACTTCGGTCGTAGCCAGTATGAAAGCAGTCTGCGGCGGCGGCTCTTCAAGCGTCTTCAGGAGGGCGTTGAACGCCGATACGCTCAACATGTGCACTTCGTCGATGATGTAGAACTTGGTGTGCCACACCGAAGGGGCGAAGTTGGCGCGCTCAATTATCTCGCGGATGCTGTCCACGCCGGTGTTGGAGGCGGCATCTATCTCTATCAGATCGGTGACTATATCCTTGCCGACGGCGAGGCAATTGTCGCACTTGTTACAGGGCCTCTCCGACGCATCAGCAGTGCAGTTGGCGGCGCGGGCTAATAGGCGGGCGGCGCTGGTCTTGCCGACGCCGCGCGGCCCGGTGAACAGGTATGCATGAGCGATTCGCCCGGTGGCGATGGCGTTCTTGAGCGTGCGCACCACCGGCTCCTGGCCCACCAGTTCCTCGAAGGTCAGCGAACGGTACTTGCGATAGAGGGAAGTTGAAGCAGCCATAGACTCCTCATGCAGAGGTCAATTACCCCTCTGCTCGCATATTATAGCCCATTTGAGGACTTTCCACGACTCGCCAGGAGGGTCGAAAGTTCGTGCACAACTGCGGGTATGTTATGCTAAAGTCATGTCAAACGCGGGCAGAATTGCGCCACAGACTGCGGCGGGGGAGAGCCAATCAAGTGGTCCATCAAAGGCGACCCGGCGGCCTGGCTTTGCCCTCTTCGCTTTGCTTACCTTTATGGGATATGTAGCACTGTTCTTGCTGCTACAGTCCACCATCCTCTGGCAAATCTACTCCCCCGTTCAGGCTCAGTTCCCCGAGGTCTTTGGCTGGCTCTATGCCCTCTTTCCCGATCCACAGTTGCGCACCGAAGCCGATGTGAGTTGGGGGCTGGCCGGTCTTGCACTGTACGTGCTGCTACTGATGTTCCTGTTCGCCGTTTACGTGGCCGCGGCTAGGTGGGCGTGGCGGCGGCGTCTCTCCGTTTGGGCTTCTCGGCGGCTATTCCGGAGGCTCATGGGTGTCACGGCGGGCTTGCTGCTTCTGCTGCTGGTGACAAGGGAGATTTACGCGGTAGATGTATTCGCCTACTCGTGGTTCGGCCGAATCTTTGCCGTCTTCGGTGACAATCCGTACGTAAACGTACCACTGGAGTACGCGGCTACCGACACCGCCGGGTGGCTTCCCTACCTGTACTGGCAAGACCTGCCCGCACCCTACGGTCCGGTATGGCTCCTCCTTGCGGGCGGTGTAGCAACAGTCGCGAACCTGTTCGGGGACGCAATAGCTTACCACGTCATCGGCCACAAACTGCTCGTGAGCGCCTCCTATCTACTCTCCGTGTGGCTCATCTGGAAGGTCATGGGGCAACTGGCGGGGCGACGGGTCCTCTCCACTAATCGAGGTGGAAGAATCGCCTTAACGCGATCTGGACGGCGCAGGAGGTCTATTCTCACCGCACAACAGGCGCGCGCGTGGCAGTCCGCCGTCGCCCTGGCGTTCGCGTGGAACCCGCTGATGCTCATCGAGTTCGGCATCAGCGCGCACAACGACCTGCTGATGCTGACATGCGTGCTGCTTGCGGTCCATCTTCATCTAAAAGGCAGGTGGCAACTGGCGGTGCTCGCCCTCGCGCTGGCATTCCTCATCAAGTTCACGGCGCTCATATTCGTACCAGGTTATCTCTGGCTGCTGTTGTGGCAGGCGCGGAGGGAGAAGCCCGACCGTGCATGGTCCAGGGGCATGGCAAGGCTGGGAACGGCGCTACTGATTTTCACAGTCGCCTGCATTGCCTTCTATATTCCCTTCTGGCAGGGGCCGACTACCCTCAACGTGCTTTACCAGGACCCTACCGCCCAATTCTTCGTCCACTCCTTCGGCACCATCATCAACCGCAAACTCCCCGACCTGCTGTCTGCCTTTAGTGGCTTTCAGGGGCAGAGCGCCACGACCGCCGAGTCGCGTGCAGCGTTTGAGGCAGTGTCTGCCGGACTAGCCAGATGGGTGCCGCTGCTGATAGCAATGTTGGTGGCAGTGTGGCAAACGTGGCCCGCACGAGACACCCGCCGCATGTTGAGAGCGTGGGGCTGGACTATCTTTGTGCTCCAGACGTTGGGGCTTGCCTGGTTTTGGCCCTGGTACGTGGCGTGGCTGCTGGTGCCAGCCCTTCTGTCTAAGGACCCGCGGTTGGTGACCGCCACCATACTCCTGTGCTTCACCAGCCTCACCATCTACCTCGTGGGCGTGCCGCTACGCTCTCTCTGGCCCGACGCGCGGCTGTGGACCGCTCTGTGGGTAATGGGCTTGCCACTCCTGTACGTAGCAGCTAGCTTGTGGCGCGAGCGGGCGGGAGTGCGAAAGCGCCTGCTGACTCACACTGTGCCGGAAGTGCCGGTGTCGCAAACGGCAAACAGCCCCGGCCAGTTTTAGGCCGGGGCTGTTTGCAAGCTCCGAACTATTTAGCTGAGCGCCTGCGCCAAGGCCGCATCGTCCGTACCCGGCTCGATGTAACCGCGCCCCTCTTCTTCCTCGTCCTGGGCACCGGCACGGGCACCCTTGTTCAGCGGGCGGGTCGTGTAGTACTTCCCCTGCGGGTGATGCACCACAAGCGCAGCGGTTGACTGTTCGGGCACCAGCACGTAGCCCTCTGTCAGCCCCACGCCGATAGTCTTGTCCGAAGGCAGCACCTTCAGCAGCTTCTCCTGCTCCGCGGGGTCGGGGCAGGCAGGGTAGCCCCATGAATAGCGCCTCCCCTGCCAGTCGGGCAGTCCAAGCTCCCGCTTTACGAGCCGGTGAGTCCATTCGGCCAGGGCCTCGGCAAGGGCCACGCTCAACCCATAAATGTAATAGCCTTCCGAGTAGTTGCCCTCGCGCTGCATCTGCTCGAACACCTCGCTGGCGCGGTCGCCCATCGTCACCACCTGCAATGGGATAACGTCCATGCGGCCGGAGTCCTTCGACGCGAAGTAGTCGGCAAGGCACAGGTGCTCGCGATCGGGCTGGCGCGGGAAGGTGAAGCGCACCTGCGGCTCCTTGCTCTCCGGGTCGTACACGATTACGTCGTTGCCTTCCGACTGGCAAGGGAAGTAACCGTACACCACCCTGGGCGTCAGTATCTGCCGCCTGCGCATGTCGGCGCGCATTGTCTTGAGACGCGGCATCAGGTCGGTCTCGACCGCGCGCTCGTACTCCGCCCCGTGCAGCTTATGCGCGCCCCACGACAGGCGGAACAGCGACTTCAGGTCGAGACAATCAAACACTTCATCCAGGGGGATGTGCCGCTGGTCCAGCACCCGATATCCCAGGAAGGGCGGCTGCGGGATGGGCGCGTTCGGGTCCACGTTCGAGCGCACCGTCGAAATCTCCTGCTGCGCGTCCGCCGGGAGACCCTTGGCTTCGCGCTCGCGGACCATGATGGCTTCCCTGTGCCGCTTCTCCACAAAGGAGGGGCGTTTCTCCTCGTCGGTCAGGACCTCCATCGTGTCGAGACCCTCAAACGCGTCGCGGCAATAGAAGACGCCGGGCGCGTAACGCTCGTCCCCTTCAACGAATCCAATGCGATAGCCGAACGGCCTGTTGATGGCAGCGCCTCCCACCAGCACCGGGATTTCCAGCCCTCGCTTGTGCAACTCCTGGACGCACAGCGGCATCTGCTTGGAAGTGGACACCAACAGCGCGCTCAGACCAATGGCGGTGGCGTCTACCTCGGTGGCCTTGTCCAGGATGACGTTGATGGGCACCTGTTTCCCCAGGTCGTAGATGGTGTAGCCGTTGTTCGTCAGGATCGTGTTGACCAGGCTCTTGCCTATGTCGTGCACGTCGCCAAAGACGGTAGCGAGCACCACCCGCCCCTTGGTGTAGCCTTCCTTCTTCTCGAAGAACTGCTCAAGGTGCGCCACGGCCCGCTTCATAACCTCAGCCGATTGCAGCACGAACGGCAATATCAGCTCGCCCGCGCCAAACTTGTCGCCCACGTCCTTCATGGCGGGCAGGAGGATGCCGTTGAGCACGTCCACCGGGGTGCGCGACTTTAGCTCTTCATCGATGAGGGCCTCTATACCTTCTTTCTTGCGGTGGAGTATTTGGTAGTGTATGCGTTCAGCCACGCTCATGTGCTGGAACGCATCGTCCGCCGCTGCCTTGTCCTCGGGCTCGCGCTTGTTGGCCTCAAAGTAGGCGATGTACTCGGCAAGGGCGCCGGGCACGTTGTTGATAAGGTTGTCAGCCAGCCGCCGTTCTTCCGGGTTGATCTCCGCATAGGGGGTAATGTGAGCAGGGTTGACAATCGCGGCGTCAAGCCCCGCCTGTACCGCGTGGTGCAGGAAGACAGAGTTGAGCACGGCCCTGGGGTAGGGGTCTATGCCGAACGAGACGTTGCTCACGCCAAGCACCGTATAAGAGCCTGGGCATTGCGCCTTGACTCGCCTGATGCCCTCCAGCGTCTCGACGGCTGATGCGGCCAGGTCCTCCTGCCCGGTAGTGACCGGGAAGGTCAGCACGTCAAATATGAGAGCGTCGGGGCCGAGGCCGTATTCCTGGGTGGCGATGTCATATATGCGGCGGCATATTTCCACCTTGCGGTCTGCCGTGTGCGCCATGCCGATCTCGTCAATCGCTAGCGCGACCACCGCCGCTCCGTGTTCGCGCGCCAGGGGCAGCACGGCCTCTATCTTCTCGCGCCCGCGCTCCATGTTGATCGAGTTGAGGATAGCCCTCCCTGGGTAGGCTTCGAGCGCGGCCTGCAGAGACGACGCTTCGGTGCTGTCGATCATGAGGGGCACTTCCACGCTCATGCTCAACTTTTTCACCAGGGTCCGCATCATCTCGTCTTCGTCAACCCGCTCGGTGAGCGCCACCTGTACGTCCAGGACGTGCGCGCCACCTTCTACCTGCTCGCGCGCCACCTGCACAATGGCTTCATAGTCTTCGGCCAGCAGCAGGCGCTTGACCTTACGCGAACCCTGGGCGTTTACCCGCTCCCCAACTATCAATGGGGCGGGCACCTGGGCCAGCGGCGTGGCGCGCATGCCGCTGGAGACGTGCGGGTCGAAGTAGGTCGGGCGTGGGCGCTGCCTGCGTCCTTCACCGAGCGCCTCCACCAGGGCACGAATATGCGACGGTTCGGTGCCGCAACAACCCCCCACCACGCTCACGCCAAACTCTGTTACGAATTCGTACATGGCGCGCGACATAGGCTCCGGTTCGAGTGGGTAGACGGCCTGCCCCCCTACGTTGACTGGCAGCCCGGCGTTCGGGATGCAGGAGACCCAGCGGGTGGCGCTCTGCCCCAGGAAGCGTATCGGCTCGCGCATGTGCTCCGGCCCGGTGGAGCAGTTCAAGCCAATAATGTCCGCTGGCAACGCGGAAAGCGTGGTAAGCGCGGCCACTATGTCCGTGCCCAGGAGCATGCGCCCCGAGGTGTCGAGCGTCACCTGCGCCTGTATGGGCACGCTACGGCCACTCTCGCGGAAGTACTCCAACGCGCCGTTGATAGCCGCCTTGAGTTCGAGGATGTCCTGCGCCGTCTCGATGATGAGCAGGTCTACCCCGCCCTCGACCAGCGGCCGGGCCTGCTCTTTGTAGACGGCTTTGAGTTGCTGGTAAGTGACGTTGGAGAGGGTCGGGTCGTCGGCTGACGGCAGGAACCCCGTAGGTCCCATTGAGCCCGCCACGTAGCGGGGCCTGGTCAGGGTGGAGTACGAGTCTGCTACTCTGCGGGCAAGCTGGGCGGCGACGAAGTTCTGGTGGTAGACCTCTTCTCCTATGCCGTATTCATCGAGCTTGGGGCGGGTGCTGCCAAACGTGGCCGTTTCCAGCACGTCGGCCCCCGCTTCCATGAACGAAGCGTGGATTTCCTCAATGACGCGAGGGTTGGCAACCGCGAGGTAGTCGTTGCAGCCCTCAAGCTGCGGCCCGCCGAACTCTTCGGGCGTCAGGTTGTACTTCTGGACCGAGGTGCCCATCGCACCGTCGAATACCAGCACTCGCTCGCTCAGGCTCTCAAGAAAGGTCTTTCTGCTCATGCTTGCCTCTTCTCACTTGCCCGCACCGCTGCGCGCAAGTCCTATTGGTAACGGGCTGCCGGGCAATAAAAAAGCCTCTACGCGGAGAGGCAACGCTTGCCGGATGGCCTAATCCTTCCCCTTGGGGCTGGGTGGGGCACCGCGCTGTTGCCGGTTGCCGGGTAGGTCTTCGAGCCAGTTCTCTCGCTACCACTCTCGATTTCTATTCAGTTCTGCATTTAGTCTACACGACACCCGCCGGGCTGTCAAGACGCCGAGTGGCTACAGACGCGGGTGGCACAGGATAAGTATGTACCACCCGCTGTGACCCTACTCCCCGTCATCCTGAACACAGTGAGGATCTCGGATGTTCCCCTTATGGCTGCGCGGAACCTTCAGCACCATACTCCTTCAAGTTCAACAGCGTCCCTGCACACCTTCTTGAGATCCTTCGCTACGCTCAGGATGACAGGGTGGGGCTTTGGGTGCTGCGTCCTACTTTGGCACAGCCCGAGGCGACATAGCAGCGGCATCAGCGCCACTTGGTAAGGATGTTCTCGCGCCCGAAAAGCTGCACGGTAAATAGGATTACCAGCGCGTCAACTACCAGCAGGCCCAGTGCCGTTCCCGCGATGAGGCCGACGTTTATCTGGACGGCCCCGGTCACCTGCCCCACCAGAGCGCCCACCACCGGCAGAATGACCAGCGAGCCAAGCTGTTGAGCGCTCTGCACGTCGCGCACCTTTGAAGAGATCAGTATGCCCAGCCCCACCGCAAGCAGGGTAAAGAGTGGGGTGAGGACCGCCATGCTGAGCACCCACGGACGGCTCAGCACCACTTCGTTGAAGACGACATCGCTCACGGTGAAGCGCGCTACCACCACAAACGTCAGGTAGCTATACCACGTGGCAAGCACGCCGGGTATGGCCGCCGCCAGGGCCTTGCCGAGCAGCAACTCCCAGGTGCGAATGGGTGTGGCAAGCAGGGCCTCCAGCGACCGGCTCTGCTTCTCACCGACGATGGAATAGCTCGCTATCGTAATGGGCACCACCAGGGGGATAAGCTGGAAGAGCAGCACAAAGGGACTCACCAGCGCCGCACGAATGGAGTCCGCGCCCGTCATGGCGGATAGGGCCGAGCCTTCACCCCCTACCAGGGCTGCCGCCGGACCGCTCACGCTCGACAGGTTCTCGTCTACGAAAGTAGAGAGCAGCAACATTGCGATAGAGAGCAGCACGAGCAGGAGCGGAGGGGCAATCGTGGTGAAGATTATCACCTTGTTGCGCAACAGTTGGTTCCACTCGTTTTCAACGACGGCCGTCACCCGGCTGTTGAGGAAGCGTCGTGACTTCATACGAGCGCCTCCTGCAACCGCGATTCCGCGAGCATCGAGTCCGCAAGCCCGTCCGTGTCGTACCTGGAAATGAGGTCCAGGTAGGCCATCTCAAGCGGGTACTCTACTTCAGCCACTCGGGAGAGGTCCGCCCCGCGCAGCACCAGCTCTCGCACGACGTAAGGAGTAATCGCGTCCGGGTCGAGCATGGATACCAGCAGCCTATCGCCCGCGACCACCACATCACCCACACCCCGGACGGTGGAAGCGAGCACCGCCAGGTCGTTCATGGTCATTTCCCCGCCCGCCTCTACTCCATCCGAACAGTAGACGGCAGGTTCCGCGTTGGTGACCCTGATCTCGACCTTGCGGCCGTAAAGGGCCTGTTGTAGCTCGCGCGGCGTGCCCACTCTAATCAGCGCGCGCTTGATGATCGCAACGCGGTCGCACAGGCTCTGCGCCTCCGCCAAGTTGTGGGTGCAGTAGATGACCGTGCGGCCCTCGCTCTTTAGCTCCTGGACGAAATCTCTAACCTGCTTGGCACCTTCCGGGTCGAGCGCGGAAGTCGGCTCGTCCAGGATCAGCACGGGAGGCTCGTGCAGAAGCGCCCGCGCCATGCTCAGCTTCTGTTTCATGCCCTTGGAGAAGGTGCCGCTGGGATCCTTGCGGCGCTCCCACAGGCCGAGCAGCCTCAAATAACGCTCTATTTGCTGCCTGGCAAACTGCGGATCCAGCCCGTACAGCTTGGCGAAGAATTGGAGGTTCTTTTCGGCGGAGAGATTTTCGTAGAGGCCGGGCGATTCGGTCAGAATGCCCACGCGCTCGCGCACGGCGGTGGTGTTGGCCGCTACGTCGTGGCCGCACACCGTCGCCTTACCTGCGCTGGGTGCTATGAGGCCGCCGAGCATGCGCATGGTAGTGGTCTTGCCCGCGCCGTTTGGGCCGAGCAGGCCGAACACCTCGCCAAGCTCGATTTGCAGGTTCAAGTCGCGCACCGCCCAGCGGTCGCCAAACTGCCTGCCTAGACCTTCAGCTATGATGGAATACAAAAGGGCGATTACCTGCGAGCAAAATCGAAGATATGGCTGCTGTAAGAGATGCAGCCAGGGTTGTCTCTATTGTCCCTATTATAACCGCCACCCGGCAAAGAGTGAATAGTACTACCGGAGCATATTCGCTGCTAAAAGGTGGTACGTCAAAACTACCACTATGTACCAGGCAGCGCGAGCGGCCAATGTGATATAATCACCTTACCCGTGCGGTATTAGCGCAGGGCGTAGAGCATACCCATGTAACCATATACGGAGAGCCGGACTTGCGCGCGTTCCAACACACGAGCCGGAGGCAGACGGGGCTATTTGCTGCCCTGATGTTCGTGATAGCCTCCTGCTTGTCGCCATTCCCTCAGTACCCGCAAGAGACACACGCCGCCGAGCAGGAAGGCCGCTTCTATGAGGCGACCGGGTTTACGCTTGCTCCTGAGTTTGTCGCCTATTACGACGCGCAGGGTGGCGTACCGCTGTTCGGCTACCCTGTGACTACAGCCCGGATGGAGGGCGGGTACCTGGTGCAGTGGACCGAGCGGCAGCGTTTGGAGCACCACCCGGAGCACCAGGGTACACAGTTCGAGGTATTGCTTGGGCTCCTGGGGCGCGAGCTAACCGCAGGGTATGACGGTCCGAGCTTCAGAGCCGCGTCCGCGGCACAAGTGCCAGGCAACTCTTCGATTTCCGCTTCCCAACCGGTAAGCGCGCACTTTTTTGCTGAGACAGGGCAAACGGTTGCCGAACCCTTTCTCTCGTACTGGCGCGAGAATGGTGGGGTGCCCGTGTTCGGCTATCCCATCTCCAGGCTCCATGAAAACGAGCAGGGTCTTCAGCAACAGTGGTTCGAGCGGGCGCGGTTCGAGTACCACCCTGAGCTTGCACCGGAACACCAGGTGCTCTTGGGTCTCCTGGGTCTGGAAGCTCGAAAGACCGCTGAGGTAGCGCGTTACGAGCTTCAGGTCGATTATGCACCCACGCCCGATGGCAAGCTGGAGATTGGCCTCGCGCAGGGCGGAGAGTCGGAAGACCCCGGCTTCTTCGACAACATCCGCGAAGTTGGCCGCGAACTGGGTCCGGGTCTCGTGCGCCTGGATAATATCTACAATCACTTCGGCATCGTAGGTCGTGCCGCCGACGGCAAGCTGACGTACCGCTGGGACGACTTCGACCGGGTGCTCGATGGCATCAAGGCGATGGGCAAGGAGCCATTTATCTGCCTGTCCTATATGCCTGAAACCATGTCGGCGACCGGGAACAGCCGGGTTATGCCGCCCGCCAGGTACGAGGAGTGGGCGGAACTAGTAGCGGCCACGGTGCGACACGTGAACGTCGAGCGGCGGCTCGGGGTGCGCTACTGGGAAGTGTGGAACGAGCCGAACCTGTGGGATTTCTGGCAGGGCAGCTACCAGCAGTACCTTCGCCTCTACGATGTCACCGCGGAAGCCGCCCTCAAGGTTGACCCTAACATTCGCATAGGCGGGCCGGCGGTCGCCAGCTACCAGCCGGACCACATCGACGAGTTCATGCAGCACGAGGCGCGGCGAGGAGAGAAAGGACGCGTCGACTTTGTCTCGTGGCACTCCTATGGCAAGCATCCGGAGGAGCTTGCAGGTCACATACGCGCGGTGAGAGAAATCGCCAGCAAGTACCCGCAGTTCAGCCCGGAGCTAATAATCACCGAATTCAACGTGTTGCAAGGCGGGGCGCTAGATACGAGCGCGAACGGGGCCACCGACACAGCGGTCGGCGCGATTGCCTTCCTCTCCTCCATCGAGACTATGCAGCGCGAGAGATTGGACAAGGCGCTCCTGTTTGAGATGAAGGACGGCGCTGGTCCGAAGTCGTACTGGGGTCGGTGGGGCATGCTGACCAATGACGGGCTGACCAAGCCAATCTATCACGCCTACAAGGCCTACCAGGCACGCCCCGGCGGGCAGCTTCCAGTGCGCACCCGCAACGCCCCCTCCGACGGCAGCCTGGGCTTGCTCGCATACGGCAGTCCCAGGGACGCGGCTCTGTTCCTCTGGTATACCGGCTACACACAAGCACGGATAAAGGTGGCACTGCCCGATGTCTTCGCGGAAACCCACTTTGACGTTACGCTATTCGACCGGCAGAATAACAACCCTGCGCGCACCGGAGATAGCACGCTGACCACGCTGCCCCCACGCAACGCGGGAGACCTGGTGCTAGAGCTTCAGCCGAACTCGCTAGTGATTTTGCGATCTCGTTAGCCAGATAGTCGACAATCAGAGGCACTTGGGGCTGCTATGAGAACGCTGCTTGACATGCGAATACCTCTAGCCTGGTTCATGTTGACGCTGATCATGGTGGCAGCAGGGGGTATTGTGTGGCTCGTCGCGGTCAAAGGCTCGACCCCTGCCAATGCTGTGCTTATCGCGAGCGTACCATCTCCCGCCCCGGACCGCACTCCCGTGTCACTAGGGGTGCTGTCACATGATTCCTCAGTCGCTCCTCGTGTTACAGCCCCCGCCGCAACGACCCCGCAGGCGCTGGTAATCTACGTGAGCGGAGAGGTGACTGTTCCGGGCGTCTACACCCTGCCCGTAGGATCGCGCGTTGCGGACGCGGTTGCGGCCTCAGGTGGTTTCACCGAAAAGGCGAACCGCGAAGGTATAAACCTGGCCGCCCGTTTGAGCGACGAGCAACATGTCTCGGTTCCTAGGATTGGCGAGGTTGTCCAGGCAAGCACGATGATACCAACCGTCGCCTCCCAGGCAGATACCCCAGTGCCTGGTGACACCGCAACACCTCCGAGTGCACCCACCAGCAAGGTCAACATCAACACGGCAACTGCTGAGGAACTGGAAGCCCTTCCCGGCATTGGTGAAGTCCTGTCGAAACGGATTGTCAACGACCGCGAAGCAAATGGCCCCTTGGAGACGGTGGACGACCTGATGCGCGTGCCGGGCATCAAAGATGGGCTTATGTCCCAATTGCGAGACCTGGTGACCGTCGGACCCTAGCCGTTCCAACGTGAAACACTAGCGCCGAGAAACCGTATAACCTATAGGGCGCTGACTTAACGTGCGCCCGTGTGATAAAATGGACCCGCTATTGCGCGTGTTTGGTCGCGGTCGGCACAGCGATTGCATAAAGAAAGCTGCCTGCGCTGCGTACAGGCCTACAACTCGATGGAGGATTACAGATGTCCATACTGACCCGAATTACTACCCTCATCAGCGCCAACATCAACGCCATGATAGACTCGGCGGAGGACCCCGAGAAGATGGTGACTGAGTACCTGCGCCAGATGCGCGAGGGGCTTTCCGATGCCAGGGCCGCAACTGCTATGGCTATGGCCGACGAGACCCGGCTGCGCTCTCAGTACGAGCGATATAAGGCGGAGTCGGAAGACTGGCGGAGCAAAGCCGAGATGGCAGTGCAGGCGGACCAGGACGACCTGGCTCGTGAGGCGCTGACTCGCCGTGCGAGCGCACAGAAGCTGGCTGACAACTACCAGGCGCAATGGGAATCGCAGCACGACCAGGTAGGCGACCTGCGTGAGGCGCTGGCGAAGCTTGAGGCGAAGATATCCGAGGCCGAGACCAAGCGCGACCTTATCATCGCCAAGCAGCGCCGCGCCGCCACCCAGGAGGCCATCACCAATGCGCTGCAAAGCATGGATGGGCAGACCGCCGACGCCAGCCTGGACCGCATGGAGACCGAGGTTGACCAGCGGCTCGCCAGGGCGCAGGCAATGGCAGAACTAAGCGGCCAGGACCTCGACTCGCGGTTCAGCGACCTAGAGACCGAAAACCAGGTCAACAACGATCTTGCGGAGCTAAAACGCAAGTTCAACAAGGCTTAGTGCCGCCAGGGGGTGCTGAGTGGCGGTTAGCGGTGCCGTCCGCCAC